>JAFWWO010000011.1 GCA_017523325.1 Anaerotignum sp.
GGGGCAGAGATAACCGAAAGTATCCAAGCAAGACCTGTGAAACAGATGATTGAGATAGATCATTATGGTGTCGAGATGCAGGGCTATAACATCAACGGATATAATTATATGCGTCTGCGTGATGTGGCGAAAGCATTAACGGAAAAAGTTCGTGGGGACGATGCGCATTTTGATATTGTTTATGATGCAGAAAATAATTCCGTTGCTTTACAAAAAGGAAAAGATTACAAGGAAACAGAGGAGGGCAAGCATTTCGCAATCGGAACGGAGGATAAGATAGCGGTGCCTTCCCAAGCCGGAGTTTTGATTGATGATGAAGCCATAGAAGCCGAGCTGTACGGCTATGTCATTGATGGATATACCTATTATAAGCTGCGGGATTTGGGAGAAGCTATGGGATTTCAAGTGAATTGGTTGGAGAAGGAGAGAAGAGTACAAATCTTCACCGAACAGGTTATACTCAGAAAACCGGTCATCTATCTTTATCCGGAAGAAACCACCGATGTTTCTGTCAATCTGGAGTTCAAGGGAGATTTAACTGTGACCTATCCCGCCTACAACAATGGCTGGAATGTGACGGCACAGCCGGACGGTACGCTGTTGAACCACGCCGATGGCAAGGAATATCCCTATCTTTTCTGGGAAGGGAAGCATGGTATGGAAATGAATTTTTCCGAGGGCTTTGTGGTAAAAGGCGAGGATACGGCGGTCTTTTTGCAGGATACCCTTTCTAAAATGGGCTTGACACCAAGGGAATATCATGATTTCATTGTATATTGGTTGCCGGAAATGCAGGAAAATCCCTATAATCTGATTTCTTTCCAGTGGGAAAATTATGAGGAAGCGGCGAAGCTGGATATTACGCCTGCCCCTGATAATATGCTGCGGGTATTTATGGCGTTTCAGGCATTAGAAGCGCCTGTGGAAGTTGCGGAACAAAGCTTGCCTGTGCTTGAAAGAAGCGGATTTACTGTGGTAGAATGGGGCGGCACAGAAGTCAAATGACGGGAAAGGAAATGAAATATGAAAAAAATATTGATTGTGATTGATATGCAGAATGATTTCATCAATGGTTCTTTAGGCACAAAAGAGGCGGAGGCCATTGTAGATCATGTGGTGGAAAAAATCGGGGAATACCCCAAGGATTGTATTTATGCCACCAGAGATACTCATCAGAAGGATTATCTGGAAACCCAAGAGGGGAAAAATCTCCCCGTGGAGCATTGTATTCAGGGTACCCATGGCTGGCAGCTTCATGATAAGGTGGCGGCGGCTTTGGAAGGAGCTGTTATCGTGGACAAGCCTACCTTCGGCTCCTATGAACTGGCGGATATGATGGTGATGGAAGCCGCAGGCGAGGAAAACATCGAAATCGAGCTGGTAGGGCTTTGCACCGATATTTGTGTGGTTTCCAATGCCATGTTGATTAAGGCAAGACTGCCGGAGGCAAGAATTAGTGTAGACGCCGCCTGCTGTGCCGGTGTAACACCTGAAACCCATGAGGCGGCATTGAAAACCATGCAGATGTGCCAAATTGCAATCAAGTGAGGGTGAAACGATGAGAGATGAACGATTGGAAAAGCTGGCAGAGGTGCTGGTACAGTATTCCACAAAAGTGAAAAAAGGAGATAGGGTGGCAATTTCCGCTGAGGATGTTGCATTACCTTTTGTAAAAGCAGTAACGAGAGCCGCTGTGAAAAAGGGTGCATTGGTAGAGTATTATATTGATGTGCCGGAGGTAGATGCGGAGATACTGAAAAACGGCAGTGAGGAACAGTATGCCCGTGAAAATATCCGTTTCGGTGCCTGTGCCAAAAGTGATGTATGGATTAGTGCATGGGGGAGCGAGAATACAAAGACCCTCCAATCCGTTGATGGGGAGCGGCTGAAGCAACGCCGCCTGGCAAATCGGGAGAACCGCAAGATATATTCCGAGCGTATGGGCAGTGGGGCGTTGCGCTGGTGTGGTACGCAGTTTCCTACCAATGGCGATGCCCAAAATGCCGGTATGAGTTTGGAGGAATATGAAGATTTCGTATATAGCGCAGGTTTTCTCTATGAGAAAGACCCGGTGGAAAAATGGAAGGAAATGGCGGCTTGGCAGGAAAAGTGGGTGCAGTATTTGAATGGGAAAAAAGAACTGCATATTTTATCCAAGGATACGGATATTTGGGTCAATATCGCCGGACGGAAATGGATCAACTGCTGTGGACAGGAAAATTTCCCCGATGGGGAGATTTTCACCTCGCCTGTGGAGGATGGCATCAATGGTACGATTACATTCTCTTATCCTGCCATTATGAACGGCAATGAATTTGAGCAGGTGCGTCTGACGGTAGAAAAGGGGCGTATTATAGAAGCGTCCTGTAAAAATGAAGATATGCAGCAGACCCTGCTGACTTATATTGATACCGATGAAGGTTCCCGTTATTTCGGAGAGGTGGCCATTGGTACAAATTATGGTATCAAACGGCATACCAAAAATATATTGTTCGATGAAAAAATCGGCGGCTCCATGCACATGGCAATCGGCGAGGCCTTTTTGGAAGCAGGCGGCAAAAATGAGTCTGCCATTCATTGGGATATGATCAACGATATGACAGCGGAAGGGAAAATTTATGCCGATGGAGAGCTGTTTTATGAAAACGGCCAATTCAAAGAAGAACTGTTGGAAAAATGATATGTAATAATGAAATAGGTTCCCGTAAAATAAGATTATGTCGACAAAAATGCGTAAAAAACGGAAAATTACGCCTTTTCTATATGCAGTTACAGGAAAATTATGCAAACTTTTTTCAGAAATAGATTGACAAGATTATTACTTTTTTGTATACTGGATTTAACAAATTTGTAATAATTATGGAAATGATTAGGAGGAACCCTTTCATGATATTTTCTAAAACCGTAAAACAGCTTTGCCTGACGACTTTATTTACAGCCTTGAGCGTAAGTACTGCCTTTGCTGCTGATGCCGGACAAGCCTCCGGTGTCAACGTAAATGTACGTGCCACAGCAGGAATGAATGGTGCTGTATTGGGAAAAATCAGCCAAGGTACAGAATTTACTGTTTTGCAGAAAGACGGTAACTGGTTCAAGATTTCTTATAACGGACAGGAAGCTTTCGTTTCTGCTGATTATTTTGGAATGACAAAGGCGGAGGGCACCATCAATTCTTATGATGTCAATCTTCGTGAAAAGGCAACATCATCTTCCGATTCTCTTGGGAAGTTTGCAGAAGGGGATAAGGTTACCGTAACAGGACAGACAGGCGATTGGTATCGCATTTCCTATAATGGCGGTTCTGCCTATGTCAATAAAGAATATGTTTCCGGTACATATGTATCCGCTGTTCCTAATGTAGAGGGCGCTGTCACGGAAGCGGCGGAGAAAACAAAATCTTATTATGGCATGGTAACTGCTTCCGGCGGCTTGCGGGTACGCAAAGAAGCATCTTTGAATAGTGTGGTTTTAACTGTATTGCCCTATGGTACAGAAGTTACCGTGGATCGTGTGGGCAGCGAATGGATTCGCATTATTACCGATGCCGGTCAGAAAGGCTATGTCAGTGCGGAATTCCTTTCTGTAAGAGAAGGGGAACGTACCACCAGAAGCAATGCCACAGGTAAAGGTGCTGAAGTGGTGGCTTATGCTAAGCAGTTTATTGGTACTCCTTATGTTTGGGGCGGTACAAACCTGAATTCCGGTGTGGATTGCTCCGGTTTTGTGTATTCTGTTATGAAGAATTTCGGAATTTCTTTGAATAGAAGCTCTTACGAAATGGTGAACAACGGCGTGGCAGTTGCCAAGTCCGAATTGGCACCGGGAGATCTGGTGTTCTTCAATGCCGGCGGCAATAGCAGAATTTCTCATGTTGGTATTTATATTGGCGGCGGTCAATATATCCGTTCCACAGACGGTGGCGGTCGAGGGGTATGTATCGCTGACTTGAACAGTAAATATAGTACAAGTACATATGTAACAGCAAGACGTGTATTGAGATAAAGAAATACCATGGAAAAACGAGGAGAACTCGACAAAAGAGTACTCCTCTATTTTTTTGCCTTATTTCTGAAATAGAATTTGATTTTCATTAGATGTATCGTTGTTTTACAGAGGTAAATTGTGGTATACTGTTTGTAATACAAAGAGAGGAACAGAATAAACTTTACATAAAAATTCGATGCTTTCGGATTTGGTATAGAGCAGGAGGTACGAAAATGAAACGTAAACTGGTGTTTGGGCTGATTTGTTGTCTAATGTTAGGAAGCATTCCCATAGAGGCAATGGCATATTCCGTGCCGGAAACGGTACGAGTGGGATTGGAGTCTGTTTGTAAAAATACATCATCTGCCGCTATTGCAACAAAAGAGCTTTTGATTGGCACGGAAAAAGATGGCAATTTCAAAAAAGGCGGTGCTGTTTTTTCCCAAAATGGTTTTTCCGTGCGCATTGCCGTCGGGAATTACATTGCGGTCGATGAAGAAATGAATTTGGACGATGCACTGGATATGGCAGCAACCTTAACCAAGCGTGGGCATGAAGCGACAGCAGCCTACACAGACGGAAAAAGCTGGACGGTTTATGTGAAAAATGCCACGGTTGGAGATGTGGAGAGTGCCGCAAAGGCATCGGCTGTACGGGTACAGAATTTTGAAGGCTATCAGCTTTCCGGCGGCAATAGCAATGTGATCATACCGGAAGATGCTGTTTTGATGGGTACGGATACAGAGGATACCATTGCCGTAAATGGGAAAAGCTATCGTGGTATGTTGACCTTTGCTGTAAGCGGCAGTACTATGACGGCGGTGAATGTGGTGCCCTTGGAGGAGTATCTTTACGGCGTTGTACCGGCAGAAATGCCGGCTTCCTATGAGCAGGAGGCGTTGAAAGCCCAAGCAGTTGCCGCTCGTACCTATGCCATGACGAAATTAGGCGCCCATACGGGCAGTGGCTATCAGCTGTGCGATACCACTGCTTGTCAGGTGTATAAGGGGTATAGCGGAGAAATGGCTTCTGCTACGAAAGCTGTCAATGCCACAGCGGGAGAGGTTTTGTGCTATCACGGAGAACCCATTGAGGCCGTATTTTCCGCCTCCAGCGGAGGATATACGGAAAACAGCGAGGACGTTTGGAATACGGTGGTACCGTATTTGCGGGCAGTTCCCGAAATTGCAGAGTATGACAACAATAGCTGGACAAGAACATTGACATTGAGCGAATTGAATGCCCTGCTTGCGGCAAAGGGCGAGAAAATAGGCAGTGCCAAGGATATTGTGATTACAAAGCTTTCTACCGGCGGACGAGTGCAGGAGATGCAGATTGTTGGTACAAGCGGCACAAAAACCCTGACAAAAGAAGACATCCGTACTTATTTTTCCTCTGCTTTTGGCAGCCTGCCCGGCAAAATGTTTACCATCAATGGCAAAGGCGGGGAGAGTAGTGGGAATGGTGCGGTTACTCAGAACAATGCACCAAAGAGTGGTAGCCTTTTGGCGGCGGCTGCAAAAAACGGCATTACAGCCAAAACAACAGGGACGTTGTCCGCTTTGAATGGAAAAAAACTTTCCGTAGAGGTAAAGCAGAGTAGTGCCATCTCTTCTCGTACAGATTATTATGCCGTTTACTCTGTATCTATCAGCACAGTAAAAGACGGGAAATTTGTATTTAACGGCAACGGTTCCGGTCATGGTGTGGGAATGAGCCAAAAGGGCGCACAGGGTATGGCACAGTTAGGCTATTCCTACGATAGCATATTGAAGCATTACTATACAGACGTGACGATAGAGGGCTGATACAATGGAAACGCTGCGACAATTTCTGCTGGCGCAAAAGGGCTGGCAGGATGAAAAGGGGAATACGGTGGTATTTTCTGCCAAAGGCTTAACGGAAGAGCCCACGGAAGAGGAATTTTGGATTTTTTTGGACGAAGGGTTCCGTTGCGGCGGTATGCACCGCAAAATTTTGCCGAAAGCATCAGAGATACGCAAGGCGTTGTTGGGCTGCGGCAAAAGAGAACTTTGGGAGCAGATTGAGAAGGATATTGCGAACTTAGAAAGTGAGGAAAACCCATGTTTTCAGAAAAATTGACTGAGGCGCAAATTCGGGAGATTATGAACGTGATTTCCGATGATGGCGCCGTAAAAATCATCAGTATCCGTACCTATGACACCAGCTTTGAGGATAGTCTGGCGATTTCCAATATCCCCGAGGTAAAGGCGGAATTTCAAGAAACGGTAGAAACCTATCAGTTGTATGACTATCATATTCGGGGATTTAACCGTGCAGGGGCGGGCTCTGATTATATTTACAGAAAAATGATGTTGGAATGGTTCGGGGACGAATACGCCATTCGCTATCTGATGGAAAATTGAGAATGGAGGATTTTTCATGTACGTGAAAAAGCTGAAAGACCATGAAATAGAGGAAATTATCCGTGCCATTTCCGATGAGGACGCTGTGGTGACGGATATTAAGCGAATTTATACAGACCCGGAGGTAACGGTGCTTTCGCAGGATATGGAGGAGCATTATGTACTTCATGATTATGATATTGAGGGGTTTGAATTTTTGCCTGATGGAGCGACCTATATTTATCGGGAAAAAATGCTGAAATTTTTCGGCGTGGAATATGCAGAGAAATATTTATTGGGAAAATGAGGAACTACCATGAAAACGAGTGATTTTTATTTTGATTTGCCTCGGGAATTGATTGCCCAAGAGCCTTTGGAGGATAGAGCCTCCTCTCGCCTGTTGGTGGTGCATAAGGAAACGGGAAAACGGGAACACCGACATTTTCGGGATATTAAGGAATACTTAAAGGCAGGGGACTGTCTGGTTATCAACGATACGAAGGTATTACCTGCCCGCTTGTATGGAGAACGGGTCGGCACAGGGGCATTGATTGAAATACTGCTGTTGGTGCGGAAAGATATGGATACATGGGAGGTGCTGGTACGTCCCGGCAAAAAAGCACGGCCGGGAGATAAAATCTCCTTTGGCGGCGGGAAGCTGGTGGCGGAGGTGCTGGAGGTTATAGAAGGCGGTAACCGCATCATTCGGTTTACCTATGATGGCGTGTTTGAAACTATATTGGACGAGTTGGGCGAAATGCCCCTGCCGCCCTATATTACTCAAAAATTAGAGGATAAGACCCGCTATCAGACGGTGTATGCGAAGCATGAAGGCTCTGCGGCGGCACCTACTGCGGGATTGCATTTTACGCCGGAGCTATTAAAAGAAATTGAAGAAATGGGGGTAAAGATTGCTCGTGTGACTCTCCACGTTGGCTTAGGGACTTTCCGTCCTGTGAAGGCAGAGGATATTCTGGAGCATGAGATGCACTCGGAATATTATGTGGTGGAGCAAGAGCAGGCGGATCTCTTAAATGAAACAAAGCAGAGTGGCGGGCGGATTTTTGCCGTAGGTACGACAAGCACAAGAACACTGGAATCGGTGACCGATGAAAACGGCGTCATTCAGGCGAAAAGCGGCTGGACGAATATTTTTATTTACCCCGGATATGCCTTTCGGGCAGTAGATTGCCTGATTACTAATTTCCACCTGCCGGAATCCACATTGATTATGCTGGTTTCCGCTCTGATGGGGAAGGATTTGGTCATGGAGGCATATGCAGAAGCCGTTCGGGAGAACTATCGGTTCTTTTCTTTTGGAGATGCCTGTTTGATGCTCGCAAAGGAAGAGGAACCGTTAGAATAGACAATTTTGTCCCAATAGAATATCACATAAGAATCGGTACTGTAATAGAGTGCCGGTTTTTTTATATAACCAAAACCACGGATGAGATGAAGGCATAAACGAAAAGCAGATAAATGGTCGTTTTCCATTTGTCTGCTTCTTGTTTACCCCTTCAGTTGGCGAGGAATGATTATTCCATTACTGCATTACTTTTTCTGCAAAATCCGTACGAACCAAATCTTCATAAGGCACACGACCGGTCAGTTCGCCGCCTTTTTCCATAATATCCTGAATGAGAGTAAAGCCATCCTTGGAGAATGTGGGGTCTTCCTTCCAGCTATCCTGTGCTTTATACCGCTCAATGATGGTGGTCAGGGTTTCCAGATCCGTATCGGGGAACTGGGGAAGAATGGCTTCTGCAATTTCCGCAGAGGTATGTTCCTTCACCCAAAGCTGCCCCTTATAAATGGCACGGGTGAAAGCTTCAATGGTTTCAGGGTGGTTCTCCATAAAATCGTCTCTTGCCATATAAACCGTATAGGGCACAAAGCCGCTGGCTTCTCCCAGAGATGCCACGATATGCCCGCTTCCGCTTTGCTCCAGTGTGGTGGCAACCGGCTCGAACTCTACGGTATAATCGCCGACATCACCTGTAAAGGCGCCGGCAGTGGAGGAGAAGTCAATGTTATTGATAATTTCTACATCTTCGCCGATTGTGAGGCCGTTTTCTTTCAATACATATTCCAGAACCAGCTCCGGCATACCGCCCAATCTGCCGCCGATGATGGATTTCCCCTTCAGGTCTGCCCATTTGAAATCAGGCTCTTCTTCTCTGGAAACGAGGAAATTGCCCGCCCGTTGGGTCAGCTGTATAAATGCCTTGGGATAATCCTCCTTGCCTTCGTTATAGACGTATAAGCCGGCTTCCGTGCCCAAAAGAGCAATATCTGCCGCATCGGAAAGCAATGCAGTCATGGATTTATCGGCACCGTTGCCCACAGCCACAGAAACCTCCAAACCTTCTTCTTCAAAAAAACCTTTTTCCAGTGCCACATATTGTGGTGCATAAAAAACGGAGTGAACCACTTCGTTCAAACGAACGGGCTGTAACGCTTCGGGCTCCGTTTCCGTTCCACAGCCTGCACAGAGGGAGAGCGCCAAAAGGCCCGCTGTTGCAGAACAAATCATTTTTTTCATGTTTGACCTCCTAAAGGAAAACTGATTATGGTTTTACTATATGCAAGTAAATGGAAAAAAGTATGTGGTTTGGGATATTTTTTTGCCGAGGAATATATTTTTTGCGGAAAATAGTGTATAATGTTCGAGGATAGTAGGAAAAAACAATGAAACAGAATTCTTTTTTGAATAAAAATGTGACAAATATCGGGAGGCTTTTATGGCTGAAAAAATCATGTTGATTGACGGTAACAGCATTATAAACCGCGCGTTTTACGGCGTGCCGTTATTAACAAATGCAGAAGGGCGCCATACCAACGGGGTGTATGGTTTTTTGAATATTTTGTTTAAGCTGTTGGGCGAGGAAAAGCCGGAATATCTGGCAGTGGCCTTTGATTTACACGCACCCACTTTTCGGCATAAGACATTTACGGAATATAAGGGCACCAGAAAGGGAATGCCTCCGGAATTACGGGAGCAAATGCCTTTATTAAAAGACGTTTTGCAGTCCATGCATATTCCTATTTTTGAGGTGGAGGGCTTTGAGGCCGATGATATTTTAGGTACCCTTTCGGCCTTGGCGGAAAAGGACGGGATATTGCCCGTGGTGGTTTCCGGTGATCGGGATTTGCTCCAGATTGCGGGGGAAAAGCTAAAAGTACGTATTCCCAAAACAAAGGGCGGACGAACGGAAACAGAGGATTACTACGCCGCCGATGTGGTGGAGAAATACGGTGTAACGCCCTTGGAATTTATTGATGTAAAGGCATTGATGGGGGATTCCTCCGACAATATCCCCGGTGTGCCGGGTATTGGGGAGAAAACCGCCATTAAAATCATACAGGAATATCATGATTTGGAAACGGCCATTGCCCATGCAGCGGAGATTAAGCCCAAAAAAGCATCGGAAAATCTGATGGAATTTCAAGAACAGGCAAGGCTCAGCAAATACCTTGCCACCATCATTCGGGATATGCCTTTGGAATGGAACAAAAATACCTTGAAAATTGGGGATATGTTCAATCAAGAGGCCTATGAATGGATAAAACGGCTGGAATTCAAGAGTATGTTTAGTCGCTTTGAGGGGAATGCTCCTGTCAAAAAAACGGATGCGGTATATCGTCTTGTTTCCACAAAGGAAGAAGCCAAAAGTGTGGCTAATGCTCTGGAAAAAGCAGAAACGGGATACGGTTTTATTTTTGACGGAGAGGAATGTCGGGGTTTGGCTCTATACCGGCCAAATTTGGGCGGTGTTTGGATAGAAGTGAGTGCCGCATTGTCTATGGCGGATATTCTGGAGATTTTCCGAGATTTTTTTGCCGACGATGCCTATATCAAAATCGGGCACGATACCAAAAGAGATAGAAAGCTATTGCGGCAATTTGGCTATGATGAGCCGGAGGTTGCTTTTGATACCGCCATTGCCGCCTATATCCTCAATGCCACGGGAAGCTCTTATGAATATGACGATATTTCCCGTAGCTTCTTGAATGAAAGCTGTCCCTCAGCGGAGGAAGTTTTGGGGAAGGGCAGAACGAAGAAGGCGTTTCTTGCCCTTTCTGCGGAAGAACGGACGGCTTTTGCCGCAAGACAGGCGGAGATATTTTTTCGTGCAAAGTCTGTTATGGAAGAAAGCCTGCGGGAGAACCAACAGGAAAGCCTATTTTATGATATAGAAATGCCCTTGATTTCTGTTCTTGCCGATATGGAGCGGTACGGCATCAAGGTGGATAAACAGGTGCTTTTGACCTACCAAAAACAGTTGGAGGATAGCCTGCAAGGCATTACCGATGAAATTTTTGCCCTTTCCGGAGAGGAGTTTAATCTGAATTCTCCGAAGCAGTTGGGTGTGATATTATTTGAAAAGCTGGGGCTGAAAGGCGGCAAGAAAACAAAAACGGGATATTCCACAGCGGCAGACGTATTGGAAAAACTGCGGCATGACCACCCCATTGTGGAGAAAATATTGTATTACCGTCAGCTGGCCAAGCTGAAAAGCACCTATGCCGATGGGCTTTTAGCGGTGATGGACGAAAAAACGGAAAAAATCTATTCCACGTTCCACCAGACCATTACGGCAACAGGGCGTATCAGCTCGACGGAGCCGAATTTGCAAAATATCCCCGTGCGGCTGGAATTGGGGCGGGAGCTGAGGAAGGTCTTTATTCCCGAAAGCGAGGAGTATTGCTTTTTAGATGCGGATTATTCCCAGATTGAACTGCGGGTGCTGGCGCATATCTCCGGCGATGAAACGTTGATTGATGCTTTTCGGCATAATCAGGATATTCACCGTATTACGGCGTCACAGGTGTTTCATGTGCCCTTTGATGAAGTGACGCCCCTGCAAAGGAGCAATGCGAAAGCTGTGAATTTCGGAATTGTTTATGGTATTGGCTCTTTTAGCCTGAGTCAGGATTTGGGTATCACCAGAAAAGAGGCGGAGCAGTATATCGCCGCTTATTTTACGAAATATCCAAAAATCAAAACCTATATGGAAAAAACCATTGCCGATGCCACGGAAAAGGGATATGTTTCCACCCTTTGGCATAGAAGGCGGGCGATGCCGGAGCTGCAAAGCGGCAATTTTGTCCAGCGTTCCTTTGGGGAGCGGGTGGCTATGAATATGCCCATTCAAGGCAGTGCTGCGGATATTATCAAAATCGCTATGGTAAAGGTGCATCGCGCCTTAAAGGAAGGGGGCTTTCGCTCCCGACTGATTTTGCAGGTCCATGATGAATTGCTTATTGAAACCTATAAACCGGAGAAAGAAGCCGTTTCGGCCATATTAAAGGAAAATATGGAGCAGGCGGCGGAACTGCTTGTGCCGCTGGATGTAGATGTGCATGAGGGAAACTCTTGGTTTGAGGCAAAATAATAGGGGGAAGAAATGAAGGTCATTGGATTAACGGGAGGAACCGGCAGCGGCAAAAGCGTTGTCAGCCGCAGACTGGAGAAAGCCGGTGCCCGGATTGTAGATGCGGATAAAATCGGCCATGAAATCATTGAAAAAGGCAAACCGGCTTATACAGAAATTGTGGAGTATTTTGGAAATGGCATGTTAGACGAACAGGGACATATTGTCCGCCGCAGGTTGGGGGAGATTGTGTTCCATGATGCACAAAAGCTGGCATTTCTGAATCAATGTACCCATAAATATATCATTGCAGAGGTAAAACGCCAAATTGCAGAGGCCAAAGAGATGGGCAGAGCGAAGGCCGTTGTCATTGATGCTCCTCTTTTGCTGGAAGCGGGGCTGGAGCGGCTCTGTGATGCGGTCTGGGTGGTTTTTGCGGAGGAGGAGGTTCGTATCCGCCGCATTATGGAGCGGGACGGCGTATCTTATGAATTGGCACAGGCGCGGATTGGAAAACAGAAGCCGTGGGCGGAATATGAAAAAGCCGCCGATGTTATCATTGACAACAGCAGAGATATTCCGTTTTTGGAGAAACAGTTACAGAAACTTTTGGAAACCTTATGATAGGATGAGAATAAGAAATGATACGGTTATTGAAACGATTATTTACATTGGTACTGACGCTTTTTTTGATAGGAGCTTTTGCCTATTTTGTGCTGCTGCCCAGAGTTTTGCCGAGAGATTATCGGGAATTTGTTGAACGGTATGCAGGACAATATCAGCTGGAGGATTCCCTGGTATATGCCGTAATTTTTTGTGAAAGTCATTTTAATGCCCGGGCGGTTTCTTCCGCAGGCGCCATTGGGCTGATGCAGGTGACGGAGGAAACAGGCCAATGGGCAGCAAAGCAGATTGGTTTAGATGCTGCTGCATTAGATTTGACGGACCCTGAAACCAATATCAACGTAGGCTGTTGGTACTTAAAATGGTTAGATGAAAAATTTAACGGAATACGAGGGACAGGACTTGCCGCCTATAATGCAGGCCATGGAAATGTTGCCAAATGGCTGGCTGATGAGGAAAAAAGCAAGGACGGCATCACTCTGGATGAAATACCTTTTGGAGAAACAAAAAGCTATGTAAAACGGGTAGAGATGTTGGAGAAGATTTATCGCCTTGTGTACCGTATGTAGCTTTTGGGAGGAAACTATGAAAAAAAGAAAATGGCTTCTGCTTTTTGCCTTGTCCTTGTGTCTTTATGGCTGCGGTGAGCAAACGGCAGAGCCGGAAGAAAAACACTTTACTGTTTCGGGCGGGCCGAATTTGAATGAAACGGAAGGGGAAACGCTGACCCTTTCCATGCGGGTGCCGGAAACATTGAATCCCCTTTTGAATAGAGAAGAAACGGTGGATCGTATCCTAAAATTGCTGTTTCTGCCGTTGCTGGATTTCGATGAAAGTGGAAAGGCAGTGCCGGCTGTGGCGGAAAGCTGGCAGTTATCGGCGGATGGGAAATCTGTAACAATGCAATTAAACCAAGGCATTGTATGGCAAAATGGTGGGAAGCTGACGGCAGATGATGTGGTGTTTTCGCTAAATACCATACGAAATGCACCGGAGGACTCGGTTTATAAAAACGTCCTCCAATTTGTCAGCGGATGCGAGAAGGCGGGGGAATACAGCGTCATTTTTACTTTTCATGAGTCCTTTAGCGGAAATTTGCGGTCATTATGCTTTCCTGTTATTTCTGCCGCATATTATGGCGGAGCAGAAAATGGCAATGCCAATATGACACCTGTGGGGAATGGTCCTTTTCGCATGGTGTCCTATGCCCAGGCGTCGGAGCTTTTACTGGAGGCTAGTGATTCCTATTATGGCACAACACCGCAGATTCCTGCCATTCGAGTGAAAATTACAGCAGGGGAAGAAACGGATATCAACGCCTTTGAGCGAGGAATGACGGATGTTTTGGTAGATGATGCCATGGAGGCAGGGCGTTATACCACCGAAGGGGAAACGGGGGTATATTCCTATGTTTCTTATGCGTATGACTTTATTGGCTTTAATTTTCGCAGAAATTTGTTCCAAGATAAAGCCCTGCGGCAGGCGGTTGCTTATGCCTTGCCAAAGGAGGAACTGATGGAGAGTGTGTATCTTCAGCATGGCGTAATGACGAACACACCTGTTTCACCAAAATCTTGGCTGTATGAGGAAAATGTGGCACCCTATAATTACGATAGTGCCATGGCGGCGACCATTTTGAAAAACAGTGGCTGGCTGGACGCCAATAAAGACGGCAAGCTGGAGAAGGAAACGGAAGGGCAAGTAGAGCCCCTAAAGGCAACGATTTTAGTGAATCAGGAAAATGCCGCCAGAAGACAGATTGCTGCCAGATTAAAACAAGAATTGCAGGCTATCGGTTTTGAAATCACCATTGATGTGCAGCCCTTTGGAGAATATGAACAGAGGTTTTATAACGGAGAATTTGATATCATCGTTGGCGGTTGGAAGTTTTCTGAAATGGCGGATTTATTACCTTTCTTTACTACCGGCGGGCGGTATAACTATATTGGCTATGCCAATGAAGAAATGGATCAGTTGTTGGGAGCGGCCCATTCTGCTGTTGGGGAGGGGCAGACCCTTTTGGCATATAGCAGCCTGCAAAAGAAGCTGGCGGAGGAATTGCCCTATATCAGCATTGCCTATCGCAATCAGGCGGTATTTGCCTCTAAATTTGTAGGGGGAGAGGTTTCTCCTACGGCATTTAACGTATTTCGGAATATAGAAGCTTGGACCTACGAGAGGAAAGCGGGCGAATGAAATGTCTGAATTCAGGAAAAATCCATTGACGGGGGATTTGACCCTTTACGCAGAAAACAGAAAAAATCGACCTTATGAATTTGTGCATCATACAAAGATGAAAACCGGTACGGGGGAGAACTGCCCGTTTTGCGGCGGACATGAGGGCTGGACCACGGAAGCGGTCTATCAGGACGGGGCTGATGCAGATTGGCAGATTCGGGTATTTCCCAATATGTTTCCGGCTGTTTCAGAGGAGAATCGAGAAGCGGGAAGCGAGACGTTTTACGAACAACAGGCAGGTATCGGCAGACATGAGGTAGTTGTGGATACACGGGAGCATCTGGAAACCATTGATACCTTTTCCGAAGAACGTATTGATAGAATACTTGCCGTTTTGCAGGAACGTTCCCATGCTTTACAGGAGGAGCATACGGCCTATGTGCAGATTTTCAAGAATTGCGGCCCTTCCGCGGGAATGAGTATCCGCCATTCCCATTGGCAGCTCATCGGGTTGCCGTTGGTGCCAAAGAGAATAGGGAATATGGCGGAAAAAATGAAGCAAGCGGATTGCCTTTTTTGCAAAATGCTGTTGCATGAGCAGAAAGAGAAAATCCGTATTGCGTCAGAAACAAAAGATTTTCTGGCGATTACACCCTATGCCTCCCGCTTCCCCTATGAGGTGTGGATTGCTCCAAAGCTGCATCGGCGCAGCTTTTGCGAAATGACACCCAAGGAGAGAAAAGACCTTACCCATATCCTTTGGGCGCTATTGCAGAGAATTGTGGGTATTCGGGAGGAGATAGGATATAATATTTGCATCATAGATGGGCCAAAAAACGAGGATTTTCATTGGCATATCGAGATACTGCCACGCATTGGTGGCTTTGCGGGTTTTGAATATGCCACCGAATGTTATATCAATATGGTTTTACCAGAAAAAGCAGCAGAATATTACCGAGATAAAAAATAAAAAGGACATTGGCGATTTTTCGACAAGACAACATGAAATTGAAGATTCATCGGCGTGCTTAATGAGCATCTAATTAAATTTTATTAGAGAATTAGCTGTTTTTATTATGAATCAGCAATTCTGTATAAGAAATAGAAGAATTTCTGCTTTCTTGTATAATAACTACTGCTAACTTTACTCTGCTTTATATCTTTTGATTTTATCATTCTCTTTTTCCAATTCCTTCATTTTAGTTTCCTTCTCTCATAAAAAACGATTAGGTTTGAACCCAATCGTTTTTTACTATTTGAGTGAAATTTAATCTTCAATAGGTGGATATTTACACTTTCAATCAAATGGTTTTTCTAATTCAATTGACTTTGTTTCATCAATAATGCTCAAAACCATTCTATTTAACTTAAAATCTTCTCCCTTTTTATGCGTCCACACTTTATAATGATAATAGTATTTATTATTTGGATCATCCTTTAAACTTATGGCTATTAAATATCCCCCGTTTTTCCAATCTTTATATGCTTTCTTTTCATAAATATTGTTTTCTTTTATTCCCTGCGTATTTATATAATTTCCAAACTCTTTCAGTGCAAAATATTTTTGAACCGGATACTGATACACAAAGACTATTCCCATTATTACAACCAAAGCTATCATAATTTTATATTTTTTTCTCACTTTAATAATCCCCATGTTAGCACTTATTTTTTCTGCCAATTTAATCTGAATTAAGTTGGCTTGTTAATTTGTATTTTATATTTGAGGTTGTTCTATATTGGAATAACTTCTCTTATAGAATACAGCACCACCTGTTAAATACTATGTTGTTTTATTTGATAAAGGCTCTTGACATCTTTTTGTCCGAATATCAATGGTTTTTTACAGAAGTTCTTGATAACCGGTGATATATCGGTCAGCCAGGGCTTTAATTTTTGTGCTGTCCGCTTCGGTGATGGGGTCTTGCACGGCATAGACCGTAAAGCCGCCTTTTTTTGCCCCCTCAACGGCATAGAGGGCATCCTCAAAGACGATGGTTTCCGCCGGATTTCCCCCCAGACGGTTCATGGCGATACGAAAAACCTCCGGTTCGTTTTTGAAATGCCCCGCTTCCGTACAGGTCAGTACAAACTCAAAATATTTTAGGATATCCAGCCGCTCCAGTGCCAGAAGGATATAGCTGGCCTCGGAGGCAGTGACGATACACATTTTAGAGCCGTTTTGCTTTTCCTTCTCCAGAAATTCCCGTACAAAGGGCTTCAAGGGGATAGAGGTGCGATATTGCTCCTCCACAAAGGAAACGACCTCGGCGGCAATTTCCTCGGCAGTATGGGGCACACCCAGTACCTTTTGGAAATATTCCGCCGTTTGATAGAGGGTTTGTGTTTTCACGATTTGATGTAGGTTTGCGGGGGGCGTAAAGCCGTGATTCAGTAAATAATTCTTCCCCGTATCCTTCCAGACGGGCATAGAGTCGATTAGTGTGCCGTCCAAATCAAAAATCAGA
This sequence comes from Anaerotignum sp., assembly GCA_017523325.1. Classification (GTDB taxonomy): domain Bacteria; phylum Bacillota; class Clostridia; order Lachnospirales; family Anaerotignaceae; genus Anaerotignum_A. Next base: position 16,996 of record JAFWWO010000011.1, read on the forward strand.
TATTTCATAGCAATGTTCCTTTACTCTCTGTATTTGTCAATTTTTTCGCCAATGGTCAAAACACCGGCGGGGTTATGGAAAATCTTCACATAGGCCTTCGTTGAGGGAGCACCTGCTTCAATGGGAATTTCCTGACAGCGGCGGATAATCCCCATCAGCGTATCAAAATCCCCTTCCACGGTGGTTTCAAAGGGACCCACTTCATAATGACAGCCTGTGCTTTCGATATATGCGATGACCTGATCTACTATGGCACAGACTTTTTCGATTTCCATAATATCCGGCAATACCTGAATGGCAATACTGGTGGTGTACATAGGAAGCACCTCCTTTTTTCAGCAGTATATCATCTCCGGCAGGAAAAGCCAAGGGGCTACAACTTATGGCAGTCCGCTGTTTTTTTGGGAAATGGCTTTTTCCAATGCCGCAAGGAATTTTTCGTCGTCCGCCTTTGTCCGTTTGCGGATATGGACACCACGGTTTTTTTTGTGCCGCCGCAGCTCTCTGGAAATATGGCGTTCAAATAACATTCTATCGATGTTTTCCGTTGTGAAGAAAAACCCGTTGGGGTGGAGAACAGTGGCGTTTTTTGCCAGTAAAAGAGAGGCAAGACCATAATCGGCAGTGATGCAAATATCTCCCGATGCCGTGCGGTTTGCAAGCACAATATCAGCACTGTCTGCCCCCTGATCCACAGTGACAACGCTGATAAAAGGCTGGGGATAGAAAAATGTATGAGCCACATCTGCTACCATCACCACAGAAATATCGTGGGTTTCTGCACAGGCGATAATTTGCTCCTTTACGGGGCAGGCATCGGCATCTGCCAAAATCTTCATGGCGTATCCTCCTTCAGAGAACTCCCTGTTTTGAGTAGAGCATAAACAGGGGGTGTGCATCAGAAGCCAAAGGTTTCTCCTATGAGAATGACCTTAATTCTTCCGGCAGGGAAGCAATTTCTGGTGAAAAGCACCTGATTGCAGATACATTGCTCGGAAACGCAGTTATGGCAAAGCCCTGTCTTGGCACAAGGGGTATTGCCCATAAACCGCATACTGTTGACGGGAGCGGCATAGCTACGGGCTCTTTTCAGAGCGGCGTCTACGTCCTGCGCAACTTTGCTGAGGCTGGCAAGGACGATGACGTTTTTTGCGGAATAAGTCAATGCCGCCAGACGGTTGCCGGTGCCGTCAATATTCACCAGTACGCCGTCCTCGGAGATGGCATTGGCACTCATCAAATAGAAATCCGCCGAAACACCCTTACGCAGGAGTTCCTGAAATTCTTCGGGTGATTTTGCCAAATCCCTGTCGATGACTTCATAATTGCCTTCGTGGAGGGCTTTCGTCAAGCCCATATCCCGAATGGTCATGGAACCGCCCCAGGAAACAGAGCTTTTTTCCGGAATCAGGGAGAGGGCTTTTTCCAATGCTTCCTTGGCAGTGGGACAGTAATATGCCTCGAAATGGCGGCGTTCCAGTTTCTCGACTAATGTTTTCCCTAAAAGTTCATTTCTTGTTTCTAATGGTGTCATAGCAATCACTCCTTTTTCAACATTTTCCTTTAGTGTAGCATAAAAAAGCAGGGACTGCATTAAGTTTTTCTTGCAAAGGGGCTTCTTCGCCTATATGATGGAACAAGACGGAAATGGGAGTGAATGGTATGAAAAAAATCGAAAGTCGGGAAAATAAATGGTTCAAACGGCTCAATGGCTTAAAATTGAAGAAAAATCGAGATAAAGAGGGCGTATTTCTGGCGGAGGGACTGCGGTTTGTTTCGGAAATCCCCGAGGAACAGGCAGTGGAGGCATTTGTGGTTTCCGAAGGCTTTTCGGCGGCTCATGATGTGGCAATCTATGAAAAGAAAGCCCCTGTACTGTGTATTCCTGATGGATTATTTGCCACCCTTTGCGACACGGAAAATCCCCAAGGGATTTTGGCGGTTTGTCCGAAACTGGATTGGGACGAAACTGCCGTATTCCGAAAGAAAGCTCCTTTTTTTCTGCTGGCAGAGGAATTGAACGACCCCGGTAATTTGGGGACGGTCATTCGCACGGCGGATGCCTGCGGGGCGGACGGTGTTTTCCTGTCCAAGGGGAGCGTGGATTTATATAACCCAAAGGTTTTACGGGCTACTATGGGCGCCCTGTTTCATATTCCTGTATTTCAGGATAGATCCTTGGAGGAGCTTTCCGTAAAGCTGAAACAAGAGAGGATTCCTCTTTATGCCGCCCATTTACAGGGAAAGGATTATCCCTATGATTTGGATTTGCGGCAGAGCTGTGCTTTCCTCATTGGCAACGAGGCCAGAGGGCTTTCCGAACAGGCGGCGGCCTATTGCGACCAATGGGTAAAGATTCCTATGCCGGGCCGGGCAGAATCTCTGAACGCCTCTGTTGCGGCGGCGGTTCTGCTTTATGAGGTCGTCAGACAAAGAATAAAATAAAAGACGGACTGTTCCTGTGTTTTTTCATAGAAAAACACCTTCTTGGCGATACTAACAGCAAGGAGGGCTGAATATGTATTTCATCATGAAGGGCGGAATATGCGGCAGTACCCAAGAGAATATAGCCGTAAGCCGCAAGCCGGAAGAGGAGTTCTTGGGGCTGTTTTCCTATGAAGAAATGCCTGCCTGTGCAAAAAAATGGGAACTGCCCTTAGAGCTATTGGAGGATGCCAGACGGTTTGGCTATGCCCGATATGATTCTTTTGAGAATTTTGATTGTGTCAGTTTGGAAATGCAGGATTTTGGAAATATTCTGTTCAGTCAGGGCAGTGTATTGCTGTATTTGGAAAAGGGCAGGGCTTTTTTCTTTTCCTCTAAAGTAGAAGATGTGCAGAAAATACTGGAAAATGCAGTGGAAATGCTGGGAGAACGAATTACGCTCAATCGCTTGATTTATTCATTTTTTGAAGCCCAGACAAAGCAAGATGAAATTGCTTTCGATACCATCGAAAAAGAAGTGCTGGAGCTGGAGCAGGCGTTGATTGCCCGTGGGAAGCGGGATTGCGTGGCGGAAATCATCAGTATGCGAAAACGACTGATGATTTTGAAAAAATACTATGAACAGTTTTTGAATGTACTGGATATTCTGGGAGAGAACGAAAACGGTATTTTTGATGAAAAAGCTCTGCGTTCTTTCAAAATGCTGAGCCGCCGAACAGAACGGCAGTTTCAGAATGTGTTGAATCTGCGGGAGTCTGTTACGCAGATACGGGAATCTTATGAAGCGGAGGTGGATATCAGCCTGAATACCACCATGAAGCTCTTTACAGTCATTACTACCATATTTCTGCCGTTGACACTCATTGCCGGCTGGTATGGCATGAATTTTGAAATGCCGGAATATGAATGGCAGTATGGTTATCCTGCCATCATTGTGTTTTCTGTATTGTTTTTGTTGGCGGGCATTGTTTATTTCAAAAAAAAGAGGTGGTTTTGAGTATGCTTTTTCCTAAAGGACAGTCGTAATACAGAATCAAACATTTTTTGAAAAAACTGTTGACAGAAAAACAGAACGTGCTATAATCATGTTTATATTAAGATGAATACGTTGATGAGGACAGTAGTCCTTTCAAGACGGTCAGAGAGGAATACCCTGCATTTATGCAGCGGCTGAAAGTATTCTACGTCAGGAAAGTGTACGAAAACCACCTCTGAGTGGCTCTAATACAGCCCGGTGATTCCGTTATCGTCAAAAATGAGTGGTTTTATTGAACAATTAGGGCGGAACCGCGGGAGATATTTGCTCTCGTCCCTTTTCGTAACGGAAAGCGGAGGGAGTTTTTTTATTGCAAAAAACCTCTGCTTTCGGGGAAAATATGATATAGAAAAGGAGAGAATGACATGAAAATCACATTGAAAGACGGCGTTGTAAAAGAATTTGCACAGGCAGTTTCCGTGTTGGATATTGCAAAGGCAATCAGCGAAGGCTTGGCAAGAAATGCTTGTGCCGGCATTGTGGACGGCGAGGTACGGGACTTGCGTTATGTAGTGGATAAAGATGCAGAGGTAAGCATCTGTACCTTTGAAGACGAAGCCGGTAAAATGGCATTCCGCCACTCCGCTTCTCATATTTTGGCGCAGGCGGTAAAACGCCTTTATCCCGAAACAAAGCTGGCAATCGGTCCTTCTATTGCCGAGGGTTTTTACTATGATTTTGACAGAGAAAAAGCCTTCACACAGGAGGAGTTGGAAGCGCTTGAAGCGGAGATGAAAAAAATCGCAAAAGAAGACTTGCCCATTGAGCGCTTTGAACTGCCCAGAGCAGAGGCAATCAAATATATGGAAGAAAGACAGGAGCCCTATAAGGTAGAATTGATTCAGGATTTGCCGGAGGATGCTATCATTTCCTTCTATAAGCAGGGCGAATTTACGGATTTGTGCGCAGGCCCTCATCTGATGAGCACAAAGCCCGTTAAAGCAATCAAGCTGACATCTGTTGCCGGTGCATATTGGAGAGGGAACGAAAAGAATAAAATGCTTTCCCGTATTTACGGTACGGCTTACCCGAAGGCGTCTGAGCTGGAAGCATACCTGACGATGATGGAGGAGGCCAAGAAGCGTGACCATAGAAAACTGGGGAAAGAACTGAAGCTGTTTGCCCTTTTGGACGAAGGCCCCGGTTTCCCTTTCTTCCTGCCGAAGGGTATGGTGTTGAAAAATACACTGTTGGAGTACTGGAGAGAAATCCACAAAGAAGCCGGTTATGTAGAAGTTTCCACGCCTATTATACTGAATAGAGAATTGTGGTATCGTTCCGGTCACTGGGATCATTATAAAGATAATATGTATACCACGGTTATCGATGAAGAGGATTATGCGGTAAAACCCATGAACTGCCCCGGCGGTATGCTGATTTATAAGCAGGATATGCATTCTTACAGAGATTTGCCTTTGCGAATGGCGGAAATCGGTCTGGTGCACAGACATGAAAAAAGCGGTGCTTTGCATGGCTTGATGCGTGTACGCTGCTTCAATCAGGACGATGCCCATATTTTTATGACAGAGGAGCAAATCAAGGACGAAATCAGTGGTGTTATCCGCCTGATTGACAGCGTGTATAAATTGTTTGGTTTCAAATATCATATTGAGCTTTCCACAAGACCGGAGGATAGCATGGGCTCCGATGAAGCATGGGAAATCGCAACAGACGGTCTGCGCAATGCCTTGGACGAAAACCATATTGCATATACGGTAAATGAAGGAGATGGCGCGTTCTACGGCCCGAAGATTGACTTCCATCTGGAGGATTCCATTGGCAGAACATGGCAGTGCGGCACGATCCAGTTGGATATGCAGATGCCGGAACGTTTTGAATTGGAATATATAGCAGCAGACGGCAGCAAAAAACGCCCTGTGATGATTCACCGTGTATGCTTCGGCTCTATCGAGCGTTTCATCGGTATTTTGATCGAGCATTTTGCGGGACAGTTCCCGACATGGCTCTCTCCTGTGCAAGTAAAAGTATTGCCGATTTCCGAAAAATTCGCAGATTATGCAAAGAGCGTGGCAGAGGCTTTGGATCATGCAGGTATCCGTGTAGAAACAGATAATCGTGCAGAAAAAATCGGCTACAAAATCAGAGAAGCGAGAAACGAAAGAGTGCCTTATATCATCGTCGTTGGGGAAAAGGATCAGGAGGCCAATATGGTATCCCTCCGCTCCAGAAAGAATGGCGAAGAGGGTCAGTTTGCTCTGGCAGATGTCATTGCCAGAATTCAGGAAGAAACCAGAACAAGAGCATTGGATTAAGATGTGATTGAAATATTGAAAAATGGTATGGTGTTTGCCATGCCATTTTTTATGCAAAAAAACAGCCGCATAGCGGCTGTCAAACAATAGGAGTATGGTTATTTTACAATGCCGCAGGCAGAAAACGCGTTTTCCAAATCTGCGATAATATCCTCGGCGTTTTCCAGACCGATACTGAAACGGAAAAAGCCTTCTTGGAAAATTTTCGGGTAATGGGGCAGTTTGTCGCTGTTTTTATCATAATACACAATCAGACTTTCTACATCGCCCAGGGATACGGCATGGGTCACCAGTGTAAGGGAATCCAAGAATTTTTGATGCTGTTTTTCGTCACCTTTGATATCGAAGGCAATCATGCCGGAATACTGTCCGTTCATCAGTTTTTTTGCAAGTGCCCGCTGAGGGTGGCTTTCCAGACCCGGATACCAAACGAACCGAACAGCAGGATGGTTTTCCAAGAATTTTGCCACTGCCAATGCCACGTTGCTATGCTGTGCCATACGCAGAGGGAGAGTAACCAAACCCCGTGCAATCAGCCATGCGTTAAAGGGGCTTAAAATACCGCCAAAATTCACCATGGCGATTTCCTTTACCTCCGCAAGCAGCTCTTTTCTGCCTAATACACAGCCGCCCAGAGAGTCACCATGACCGTTGATATATTTTGTCATGCTATGGATTTCCAAATCTGCGCCTAATTTCAAAGGATACATACATATCGGACCGGCAAAGGTTGCGTCCACAGAAACCAATGCGTTTATGGCATGAGCCATTTTGGAAATGGCTTCGATGTCACTGATACCTGTTGTGGGATTTCCCGGTGTTTCCACATGAATCAGTCGCGTATTGGGGCGGATTGCAGCACGCACTGCTTCTGTATCGGTTGTGTCCACAAAGGTAACCTGGATATTGTATTTTTCGGGCAGATATTTACGGAAAAGCAGATTGGTTGCACTATAACATACCTCGGAAACAATGGCATGATCGCCGGAATTTAGGAAAGGAACAAATACGCCTGCCAAAGCGGCTACGCCACTGGCAAATACGGCGCAATCCTCAGCACCGGTTAGGGCGCATAGCTTATCCTGCAATACCATTTGGTTGACGTTGCGGTTTCTGGCGTAAATATTGCTTTCTGTGCCACTCCAGTCTACGGGTGTGCCGTCTGTCGGAATGCGATAGTTGGATGTCATGTAAATCGGTTCATTGATGGCGCCAAAAGTATCGTCCTTTCTTGTGCCGCCATGTACTGCGATGGTTTGAACGCTAGCTGTCTTTGTCATGATGAAAACCTCCTTTTTGTGTATGCTTTTTCTTCCTGCCAATAATTTAACATGAAACGATTCATTTGTAAAACAGATTATTTTGATGAGTTCAATCGAAAAAACAGATTGATTTTGCAAAGGGAATCTACTAAAATAAAAATGGAGAGGAGAGAGGAATATGGAGATTAGAAATCTAAATGCTTTTTTGAAAGTAGCTGCTTTGCAGAATTTTACCCAAGCCGGTCGGGAATTGGGCTATTCCCAATCCAACGTCAGCACACAGATACAGCAATTAGAGCAGGAGGCGGGAGCACCTTTATTTAATCGCATCGGGCGAAGGATTTCTCTGACACAATATGGCGAGGAATTGCTGCCCTATGCCCAGCAAATTGTGTCTGTGGCATTGCAGATGGAGAATTTTTTGAAGTCGGAGGAGGCTTTGGGCGGTATTGTGAAAATTGGTTTTGTGGAGTCGCTGTTTTCTCTTTTGCCGGAAGAGGTTTTTATACAATATCAGGAGAGATTTCCTCATGTGAAAATAGAGTTGACAGTGGATGGGACGCAGACGCTGAAAGAGCATCTGCAACAAGGAATTTTAGATATGGCTTGCCTGATTGATGCGCCGTTGGATGAAACACAGTGGCAGTGTTGGTATAAAGCAGATGTGCCGATTACAGTCATTTGCAATCCGAATCATTTCCTTGCGCATAAGAAAAAAGTACGACTACAGGATTTATCAGAGCAGAAGTTTGTTTTGATGGAAGAGTCTGCCCCTTATAATATACAATTTCAACAGCTTTTGGATAGCAATCGTATCACTTTACAGCCTGTATTGCGATTGCAAAGCAGTGATAAAGCTTGTCGTTTGGTAGAGAAAAGCGATTTTTTGTCTGTTTTGCCTTATTATGCCGTAGAAACCTCCGCCCAAGAGGGAAGGGTGAAAATATTAAAAATCACAGGGGTAGAGCCAAAACAATCGGTGCAGATTGTGCTGCATAAGAGTAAGGTGATTATACCCCAGATAGAGGGTATGATGGAAGCAATTCGCCATGTGTTGCCACAAGCCGGAATTAGAAAATCGTAGAAAAATTGAGAAAAAAACTGTTGACGAAAGAAAAGGAAAGTGCTATACTACTACGGTAAACAAAGAAGAAGTTCCGCTTCTCACCTTATGGCATAGGCAAATAAGGTTAATACAGGTTGAAGACAGGGGGATACTCTGTTTTTCTGTGTGCGGCGGATTCTTCCGGCGCTTTCTTTTTTATGAAAGTCATTTTGTGGAACAGTTTATTTGGGAGGTGCTTGACAATTACTGAATTAATGATCAATGAGCAAATCAGGGACAAAGAAGTTAGATTAATCGACGAAAACGGCGAACAGCTCGGCATTGTTTCCGCAAAGGAAGCCCAGAATATTGCCGATGAAAAAAAGCTGGATTTGGTGAAAATTGCACCGACAGCAAAACCGCCCGTTTGCCGGATTATGGATTACGGCAAATATAAATTCGATCAGGCAAAGAAGGAAAAAGAAGCCAGAAAGAAACAGAAAACCGTCGATATAAAAGAGTTGCGTCTGTCCCCGAGTATCGATACCCATGATGTTCAGGTGAAGGTCAAAAAAGCCAAAGAATTTTTGCAAAACGGCGATAAGGTGAAAATCAGTATCCGTTTCAGAGGTCGTGAAATCGGCCATTCCAAAGCGGGTATGACCATTCTGGAGAATTTCGCAAAGGAAACAGAAGAATTCGGCGTGGTGGATAAACAGCCTAAGATGGAAGGCAAGAGTCTGGTTATGTTCCTTGCCCCGAAAAACTGAGCCGCAAAGGCGGAGGAAACAACGAATACATTTTTTTAGGAGGATACAATTATGCCTAAGTTGAAAACAAAAAAAGCAGCAGCGAAAAGATTTAGAATCACTGCAACAGGTCAGTTAAAAAGACAGAAATCCAATACACAGCACATTCTTGGCAAAAAGTCCAGAAAGAGAAAAAGAAACCTGAGACATGCAACAACTGTGGATAAGACAGTTTTGAAGAGCATCAAAAAGAGATTGATGCCCTACGCATAATTCCGGCACATATTTCGAGTATAATTTTTTTAGGAGGGCTTTATAATGGCAAGAGTAAAAGGCGCATTAAATGCGAGAAAAAAACATAAAAAGGTATTGAAGCTGGCCAGAGGTTATCGTGGCGCAAGAAGCAAACAGTACAGAGTAGCAAAACAGTCTGTTATGAAAGCAATGGCATTCGCGTTTGCCGGCAGAAAGCAGACAAAGAGAGAATACAGAAGCCTGTGGATTACAAGAATCAATGCAGCTGCAAGACTGAATAATATCTCTTACAGCAAGCTGATTCATGGCCTGAAGCTGGCAGAAGTAAACGTAAACAGAAAGATGCTGGCAGAATTGGCAGTATCCGATCCTGCCGCTTTCACCACATTGGTAGAAACAGCAAAAGCAAAACTGTAATAGAAAAAGCAGAAAGACCTTACGTGATAAGGTCTTTTTCTTTATGGTGGAGGATACGATGGAAGCAATTCTGGTAAAAGCCTGTGGTTTTCTGTTTATGATTGCTCTGGGCTTTCTGCTGAAAAGAATAGGGCTGTTTTCCTTGGAGGACAGCGATTTATTAGGAAAATTGGTGTTAAAAATTACACTGCCCATGGCAATCATCAGCAATTTCCGTGAACTGGAGCTGAGCACCGCTTTTCTGGTGGCAATCGGGTTGGGGTTTTTACTGCATTTTATTGTCATCGGACTGGTACTGTTACTGGGCGGAAAGCAACCGCCGGCGAAAAAGGCCTTTTATATCATCAATTCGGCGGGCTATAACATCGGGCTATGTACTTTGCCTTATATGTCCAGCTTTTTTGCGGCGGAAGCCATTGCTGTGGTTTGTATGTTCGATGTGGGCAATGCCATCATGTGTTTTGGGATTACATACGCCATTGCTATGGCGGTTGCCGGCGGGAAGGATGGGTTGGATAAAAAGGAAATCCTGCGGACACTGTTTTCCTCCATGCCTTTTGTGACATATTTGGTCATGATACTGCTGTGTGCGGGGAATATCCGCCTGCCGGAGGCGGTATATACGGTGGCAGGCATGATTGGACAAGCCAATGCCTTTCTTGCGATGTTGTTGATAGGGATATTGTTTGAGCCGAAAATCAACCCCAGCGAGCTGAAGGATATGGCGGGGGTATTCGCATTGCGTATGGTGACAGGGGTTGTGTTTTCGCTGCTGATTTATCATTTTTTGCCTGTGCCGCTGATGTATCGACAGATATTGTCGATTATCGTTTTTTCCCCGATTTTGAGCGTTGCACCGATTTATACGGAGCGCTGTGGCTATAATCGTTCTGTGGCGGCGGTGCTCAATTCCTTTATGCTGCCCTTTAGCATGGTCGTAATGACGGTGTTGTTGATTGTTCTAAAAGTGTATTGAATAACGAAGAAAAAACCGTTTCTATTATTCAAATTGCGGAGAGAACAGGGTTATTTTTGCTTAAATTTATGAAATATTATGAAGAATAAAAAAGTTTTCATTGAAATCCCTGTCGGTTTTGTTGTATAATGTCCAAGAAAGCCGCAAGGCGTAAGTCTATAATGAAACGGCGAAATTGCAATTACAGCAAATCAGAATGCAGGGGGTCGGCTTATGATTGGAGAGAAAATTAAGGCAATTCGTATGGAGAAAGGTATGACTGCCAAGGAATTGGCAGAAAAATCGGAGGTTACACCGGGCTATATTTCTCAGATTGAACGTAATTTGATTAGCCCGTCCCTTTCTGTGCTGATGCGTATTGCAGAAGGACTGGAAATCCCGTTGGTTTCTCTGTTTTCGCAAGAGGAGCAGGAGCATGTGACAGTTATTTCCAAGGACAAGCGGACAAAAATACAGTTTACGGATATCAATATGGAATACCAGTTTTTAACGCCATATAGCCGGAAAAAAAATGCCAGCACACAAATGGAAATGCTTTGTTTCTGTCTGGGGCCTAAAAGCTGGGGAAGCACCATGATTCAGTTCCATGAAGAAGCTGCAGAGTGTACCTTTGTATTGAAGGGGACGCTGGAATATCATATTGGCGATGTGGTCTATACACTGCATGAAGGGGATAGTATTTATGTGCCGCCGAAAACATACCATCAGCTTTATAACCCTACTGATGAAGAGGTAGAGGCAGTTGCGGCAATTTCTCCTGCGCTCTATTAAAAATGTTACAAAGAAACGGTCTGTTCAAAATGAACAGGCTGTTTTTTTATTGCAAAAAAATGACCGGAAATGCCGAAAAACCCTGTTTCCTGCAACAAAAATCCAAATATTTAATAATACTTAATTTTTTTAATAAAATACTTGACAAATTATTCCGGTGAATATATACTGTCATTAAATTTAATTTAATGATTTAATATTACTTAAATTAAGTTGCAATCAGGAAGAAAAGGAGCGCGAAACAGACAATAGAAAACGAGAGAGAAAATGAAAAAAAGGACGTGAATGTAAGGAGGGGTAAGTTATGAGTATTATATCATCGAAGAAGTTTCAAAAGTATTTTGTTCCCGGTATCGTATTCCAATCTTGTGTTATCGCCGGCGGCTATGGCACAGGGCGTGAATTGGTAGAGTATTTCATGGGCTATGGTCCTGTTGGCGGTATGTTGGGTATGTGTATCGTATCCTTGTTGACATGGTCTATCATTTGTGCGGTATCCTTTGCATTTGCTTGGATATTCAAAAAATATGACTACAAGAGTTTCATGAAAGAATTGATGGGTCCCGGTTGGGTTGTTTTTGAAATCGCTTATATCATATTTATCCTAATCGTATTAGCGGTTGTATCGGCGTCGGCAGGCTCCATCGTTCATGAGCTGTTTGGCATAAATAAATGGATTGGTATCATCGGTATGTCCTTGGCAGTATTCCTGCTGGTTATGAACGGTTCTGATATGATCGAGAAGGTATTGTCCCTGTGGTCATTCGTTCTTTACGGCGTATACTTCCTGTTCTTGATTCTGGTATTCGTAAACTTTGGCGGGTCCATTGGAGAGAACTTTTCTTCCGTACCTGTTACAGGCAACTGGGCAGTAGGCGGTTTCAAATATGCATTTTATAATTTGGCTATTATCATTGCGGTATTATACACAATTAAACATAGTGAATCTCCTAGGGAAGCAGCAACAGCCGGTCTGATTGCAGGTGCGATTGGTATTCTGCCCGGCATCATTCTCTTTATTGCAATGTGCGGCTTCTATCCCACAATCATTGATCAGGAACTCCCTGTGGACTATATCTTGACACAGATGAATATGCCTTGGTTGCGTTATATATTCCAGATCGTTCTGTTCGGTACATTGATTGAAACAGGCTCCGGTCTGATTTATTCCATCACGGACCGTATCGAAGAGGCATTCCGTATGAAGGGCGGCGAAGCACCGAAGTGGACGACTCCCGTTACAGCAATTGTCCTGTTGATAGGTACAACATTTATTTCTTCTTACGGTCTGATTAACTTGATTGCGAAAGGCTATGGCACATTGGCGTGGGTATTCTTCTTTGTATATGTTATCCCTATTCTTACACTGGGGGTTTATAAAATCAGCAAAGCAGGGAAGAAATAAATTTTTGGAAAATTTCGGCATATTTGTTTGAATAGAACATGCCTTTAGTAAAAGAAAGGGGTGGAAGAGATGGGTCTACATACAGAAAAATGCGAAGCGTTGGTGGAAAGGGATAAAAAGGTTATAGCGCCTTGCCAGCACCTTTCCTACTATCCGCTGGCCGTCGCAAAGGTAGAAGAGGATGTGGTTTACGACGAGGACGGAAATTCTTTTATTGACTTTCTATCCAGTGCCTCCTCTTTGAATTTGGGAAGCTGTTTCCCGGTGGTGAAAAATGCGGCACAAAAACAGCTGGAGTTGTATTCCCAGTACACTATTGCTTATACCTATAACCGTGCCAGTATCGAATATGCGGAAAGACTGGTATCCATATATCCCGGCGGGATTTCGGCAAAGGTTTGCTATGGCAACTGCGGCTCTGATGCCAACGATGCAGCGGTAAAATTTGCCAGAGCATATACAGGCAGAACGAAAATCATTACCTTTATCAATGCGTATCACGGTAATACCTTCGGTGCTGCGTCCATGACAACGGTAACGACCCGTATGCGCTCTAAAATGGGTCCGTTCCTGCCGGAGATTTATAGCTTCCCGTTTTACGATGCGTCGTATGATGATGCAGTCTGCGAGAAGGAATGCTTGGAGGATATAGAAAGGGCGTTTGCCACTTATTTGCCTGCAGATGAAGTGGCGGCAGTCATTATTGAGCCCATTCAGGGCGATGCCGGTCTGCTGGCGGCGCACCCCATTTTCATGAAAAAACTGCATGAATTGTGTAAGAAGCATGGCATTCTCTTTATTGCGGAGGAAGTGCAGCAAGCCTTCCAGCGTACGGGCAAATGGTTCTCTATTGAGCATTACGGCATTGTTCCCGATGGGATTATTATGGGGAAATCCATCGGTGCAGGCTTTGTATTAGGTGGCTTTATGGCAAGAAGCGAGATTATGGATTGCCTTCCCGCACCTGCTCACCTGTTTACACTGGGCGGCAACGCATTGGCGTGCAGTGCCGGTATTGCTGCCTTTGACTACATGAATTCAGATGAGTTTAAGGGGATTTTAGAGAAAAATACAGCCCTGATGCAGGAGTGTTTAGAGAGTATTTGTGCGAAATATCCTGATATTGCAACAGGCATAAGAGGGATAGGAATGTCCAGAGGTATCATTATCACAAAGAAAGATGTGCAGACAGGAGAACAGGTTCCTGATTTGGACGGCACATATAAGATTTTGTATCGTGCTTATGAAAAAGGTCTGCTGGTGATTTCCTTGGCAGGAAATATTTTGAGAATACAGCCGCCTTTGAATATCAAACCGGAAAACCTGAAAAAAGGCTTCGAAATGATTGCAGAATCCATTGAGGATTATCAAAAAGGGAATATTCCCGATGAGGTCATGCAATTCCGCAGCGGTTGGTAATAAAACCCTTATGGAAAAATTGAAATCATTGCAGAAAGACCGCCCAAAATGGGCGGTCTTTTCGTATGCCAAAAATTATTTGCATAAAAGAAGATATAGGTCATTGACATTGGTCCCTGTGGGGCCTGTCATCAGCAGCGAATCAATGGCTTTCAGGGCGTGATAGGAATTGTTATCGGCGAGAATTTGATCAATGGAGATATTCAAGACCTCCAGTTCCGTTTTTGTTGTGCCGGTGACCAATCCGCCGGCGGCATCTGTTGGGCCGTCTGTACCATCGGAACCGGCGGCGGCAACGACTACATTTTCCATACCGGCGATGCTTTGGGCGGCAGACAGTGCAAGTTCCTGATTTCGTCCGCCTTTTCCCTTGCCGGTGATGCGGACAACGGTTTCGCCGCCGCAAATCACGGCACAGGGCGGTTTCAGGGGCAATCCGTCTTTTTGTATGGTCTTGGCAACGGAGGCGAGGAATTTGCCTGCCTCTTTTGCTTCGCAATCTAACATATTGGTCAAAATCAATGGTTCATAACCCAAAGCCTTTGCGGCTTTTGCCGCATCTGCACAAAGCTCTGTCACACTGCCGGTAATTTCCATAGTTACGTTTTTCGTGGCTTTTGGCGTTTCTATGGCAAGCTGTGCCTGCATTTCCTCCGTCAGCCGCAAGTGATATTTTTCTGCGATGGCTTTTGCTTCTTCACAGGTGGAGGCATCGGCACAGGTAGGGCCCGAGGCAATGGAATCCGCTCTATCGCCCAAAATATCGCTGAGGGCAATGGTATATACGTGAGCCGGTGTGCATAATGCGGCAAAGCGCCCGCCTTTCACGGCGGAAAGATGCTTGCGGACGGTATTCATTTCCACAATATCCGCCCCCGATTTCAAAAGCTGGTCGGTGATATCCAGCATATCCGAAAGGGTCAGATTTCCTGCGGGGTGTTCAAATAATGCGGAGCCGCCGCCGGACACAAGAAAAAATACCGTATCCTGTTCCGTTAAATCCGAAACGGCATTTAGAATGGTGTTCGTTCCCGAAATGGTATTTTCATCGGGCAAAGGGTGTCCTGCTTCTAAAATGGTAAAGCCCTCTAAATCTCCTTGGGCGTGCCCGTATTTGGTCAAAATAATTCCCCGGTCAATGGGGTGGGGGATATTCTCCGCTGCGGCCTTCGCCATATTCCATGCCGCCTTACCGATGGCAATGACGATTACCTTTCCCTTAAATTCAAAGGTTTTGCCGTTGATTGCTTTTTTCACAGCTTGATCCGGCAAAGAAGCTTGAATGGCGGTCTGTATGATTTTTTTTGCATCGCTGATGATATCCATGGGTGTCACCTCACAAAAAATTCCGTTTTTTTGGAAACAGTATAGCATAGAAAAGGGTTTTGCACAAAGAAAAAGAGCCGCAATCGGCTCTTTTTGAAAAAAGGGGAGGGTGTATGTATTACTATGTGATTTGCTATCCTTTTGGAGGACATCTTTATCATACAATTTGAATGTGAATGGGGTGTGTAGTGTTTGTAAACAATTTGTAAACGATTTTTGAAAATGGAAAAAGTGTAATTTCTCCTGTAAAATTGAGAAAAATTTCATTGAGATAAGGGTGGGTTTGTGTTATACTAAAAAATAGTTGCGAACAAGACCCTTGTTCTGAAAATGAATTGCATTTGAGAGGAAACAAGCATGGAAAATAGGAAAAATAGCACCACATTAGCCGATGAAACGGAACTGATGCGGCAGTTGGAATATATTCGCCAAATTCGGCAGGAAAACGATGCCTTTGAGGCGAAAACGGGACAGAAAAAGAAGTTTTACAGCCTAGCCATGGGCTGTCAGATGAATGCACATGATTCCGAGAAGCTGGAAGGTATGCTGACGGAAATGGGATACGAAAGAACACAGGAAGAAAAAGAGGCGGATTTCGTCATTTATAATACCTGCTGTGTGCGGGAAAATGCGGAATTAAAGGTATACGGTAAGCTGGGCTGGCTGAAGCATTATAAAGAAACCCAAAATCCCGATGCCCTGATTGCCCTTTGCGGCTGTATGATGCAGCAGGAAACCGTATTACAAACTTTGCGCCAAAAGCACCGTCATGTAGATATTGTATTCGGTACATTTAATCTGTATAAATTGCCGGAATTGGTGGCAACACGAATGGAAAGCGGCGAAACGGTGTACGATATTTGGCAGGAGCAGCAGGAAGTGGTGGAGGATCTGCCCAGTATCCGACATTTCCCCTATAAAGCCTCTGTGAATATCATGTTTGGCTGTAATAACTTCTGTTCCTATTGCATCGTGCCTTATGTTCGGGGCAGGGAGAGAAGCCGTACACCGGAGGAAATTTTAGCGGAGGTGCGAAAGCTGGCAGCCGATGGTGTCAAGGAAATCATGCTGTTGGGGCAAAAAGTCAATTCCTACGGTAAAAATCTGGAAACGCCTATCTCATTTGCCGAGCTTTTACGGCAGGTCAATGAAGTGGAGGGGATTGAACGTATCCGTTTTATGACTTCCCACCCCAAAGACCTTTCCGATGAATTGATAGAGGCGATGGCACAGTGTGATAAGGTCTGCAAATATATGCATCTTCCCGTGCAGTCGGGCAGTGACGAGGTGCTTCGCCGTATGAATCGGCATTATACAAAAGAATCCTATCTGGAGTTGGTACGGAAGCTGCGGGCGGCCATGCCGGGCATTACCCTGAGCACGGATATTATTGTAGGCTTCCCCGGTGAAACGGAGGAGGATTTTCAGGAAACGCTGGATGTCATTCGGCAGGCACGTTACAGCACCGCGTTTACATTTATTTATTCCAAGCGGACAGGCACCCCTGCCGCCGTGATGGAGGATCAGGTGGATGAGGCAACGGCACAGGAGCGGTTCAACCGCCTTCTTGCCCTTGTTCAGGAGGGCGCCGTCGCCGCATGCGAGCGTCATCAGGGCGAGGTGCAGGAGATCCTTGTCGAGTCACTGAACGAAAAGGACGGCACGCTCGTA
>JAFWWO010000012.1 GCA_017523325.1 Anaerotignum sp.
AAATCAGAAAATGAAAGCTTCGCTCGTCTGTTCGCAGCAGGCTTCCTTTCCCAGCTGGACCCGACCGTATCGGAAATAACAGATGTGAAAACCGCAGTATCGGAGGCGGTAACCAATGCTATTATTCATGGATATGAAAAGCAAGAGGGCATGGTTGAGCTTTTCTGCGGGTATTGCGGAAAAAGGGTTTACATAGAAGTAGCAGACCGAGGCAAAGGCATTGAAAATATCGACCGGGCCAGAGAGCCTCTTTACACTTCAAAACCGGAAATGGAACGCTCCGGCATGGGTTTTACCATTATGGAAACCTTTATGGAGCAGATACGCATTGAAAGCCGCATAGGGGAAGGCACTCGGATTTTTATGGAAAAGACATTGTCCAAAGAATGAGGTGAGTGGGATGGAGCATACCTTTCAACTCATTCAAGAAGCGCAAAAAGGCGATATTTCCGCAAAGAATGAACTTTTACAAGAAAATACAGGCTTGATTTGGAGTGTGGTACGCCGTTTTCTGGGGCGAGGCATTGATCAGGAGGATTTGTATCAAATTGGCGCCATTGGGCTATTAAAAAGCATTGAGAAATTCGATTTTGCCTATGATGTGAAGTTCTCTACCTATGCCGTTCCTATGATTATGGGGGAAATCAAACGATTTTTAAGAGATGACGGGGCAATAAAGGTCAGTCGAGGACTGAAAGAATTATCCTATCGTGCCCGACGATTACAGGAAAAGATTTTAGCAGAAGAAAACCGTGAGGCTACCCTACAAGAGTTATCAACAATACTTGAGGTGGAAAAAGAAGAATTGGTTTTGGCATTGGAGTCCAACTGGGAGGTGGAAAGCCTTTATGCTGCTGCATCCGGGGGAAGCGAGGAAAACCCTCTGCTGTTGATTGACAAATTATCGGATACTTCGGAAAATGAAAAAATGCTGGAGCGACTTTCCTTAATGGAGACCTTGGAAAATTTGGGCACAAAAGAACGGCAAATTATTACGTTACGATATTTTCGTGATTGCACACAAGCAGATGTGGCAAAGCAAATCGGCATTTCACAGGTACAGGTTTCCCGAATTGAGAAAAAAATTCTGGAAAAGATGCGGCAAAGCTTACAATAAAAAAGCAGGGTGGAATCCGTTCCATTCCTGCTTTCGGTTTATATTTTTCTTCCGCATTTCGGGCAATATACATAATCCGTATGTAGCGGGAAACTGCAATGTGTGCAATAGGTGGCTTTTGGCGTATAATCACCTGTAAATTGGAAATCCTCCTCATGAAAGGTTACGGCGTCACCTTGCTCAATATCATGACCTAAATGAGGGGGTATGGAATAAACGGCTCCACAACAGTCAAAAACTGCATAATATCGTTTATTCCATTTGAAAATGGGGATAAAAAAGAAACTGAAATAGGTATATTCCATAAAAACGGATAAACTGCTGTATCGCCCACAGGCTTTACAGATGATTGCCTGATGAAAATCTAATCGTTTTTGACCGTTGGCAATTCCACCAATAAATATCATAAAAACACTCCGTTCCGAAAAATTTTTTGAAAAGATTTTACATATTTTGCCGAACATGGTAAAATATACGCAAGCGTGCGAAATCCACGGAAGCAATGGGCCGCAGGAAATTCTCAAATGGGCAGGCGAATATTTGTATTCTGCCGATTCTATCTCATTCCTCATCATAGGCGAATTGCTGCGTAAAATTTTCGGCCATCAGAAATATAGCTGAAGACCGATGCCCAAAAGGATTTTTTAGATAAGGAATTCCTTTTTCAAGGGCAGTACCATCTTATAATAGAATGATAAAATGTGCAATCATTTCCAAGGGAGGAATCATAATGAAAATTTCACGTTTGGTTGTCAGTGCAGTATCTCTTGCAGTATCTGCAGCGCTTTTAACATTAAGCATTATCGAATTGATTCGTAACGATACCTATTGATTGGTGCATATAATGGAAATGTTCGGAGAAACTGTAAGCAGTAAGCAAAAAAGTAATGTAGATGGAGGATGAGTTTTATGGTAAAAGTTGGAATCAATGGATTCGGCCGTATTGGTCGTTTGTTTTTTCGTGCGGCATTGGAGCGGGGCGATGTAAATATTGTTGCAGTCAATGACCCTTTCATCGATGTGGATTATATGATTTATATGCTGAAGTATGACTCTGCTCATGGTCGTTTTCATGGAAAGCTGGAGGATATTAACGGGAAATTAGTTGTAAACGGCCATGAGGTAACGGTATATAATATTATGGATCCGAAAGATGTGCCTTGGCGAGAAACGGGCGCTGAATATATTCTGGAGTCCACAGGTTTGTTTACCACAACAGAAAAAGCATCTGCCCATTTTGAAGGCGGCGCCAAAAAGGTTATCATTTCTGCGCCTTCTAACGATGCGCCCATGTTTGTAATGGGGGTAAACCACGATAAATACACGAAGGATATGACCATTGTTTCCAATGCATCCTGCACCACAAACTGCTTGGCGCCTTTGACAAAGGTTATCAACGATAATTTCGGCATTGTGGAAGGCCTGATGACAACAGTGCATTCCATTACAGCTACCCAAAAGACCGTCGATGGCCCCTCCAGAAAGGATTGGAGAGGCGGCCGTGCAGCGGCTACAAATATTATTCCCTCCAGCACCGGTGCGGCAAAGGCCGTTGGTAAAGTCATTCCCGAATTAAACGGGAAACTGACAGGTATGTCTTTCCGTGTGCCTACGGTAGATGTTTCTGTGGTAGACTTGACCTGCCGACTGGAAAAGCCGGCAACTTATGACCAAATCAAGGAAGTCGTAAAACGTGCCTGCGAAAATGAAATGAAAGGGATTATGGACTATACCGAGGATGACGTGGTTTCCACCGATTTCCTGACCGACCCGCATACTTCTATTTTCGATGCGAAAGCGGGCATAGCGCTGAATGATCATTTCGTGAAACTGGTTTGCTGGTATGATAACGAATGGGGTTACAGCAATAAGGTATTGGATTTAATCAATCATATGTATAAAGTGGATAACGCATAAAAGCTATTAAACGGCAAAGCCAAACGTAGGGTTTTGCCGTTTGATTTTGTGAATGAAAAGGGAAAAAACGGTTATGTTTTTGACGGTAAATGCGCAGAGGGACAAAAAATGTCCCACGCAATATCCAGATTGTATAAAGCCAAGAAAAAATTCACGACTTTCACTGTATAGACTTCTGAAAAAAATTGATTTCAAAATTTCTTCGCTTTTTTTCAGTGTAATGTGCTAAAATAGTAGTATACATTTGTTGATTATGATGTAATGAATAAGGAGGAAGAAATAATGGCAATTAAAGTCGGCATCAATGGGTTTGGTCGTATCGGCAGAGTGGTATTCAGAGTACTGATGCAGCGTCAGAATGAATTTGAACTGTGTGGCATTAACCTGAGAAATGCAGAATTAGACTATATGGTATATCAGCTGAAATATGACAGCGTTTTCGGTCGGTTTGAAGGGGATATCGAAATCGGCGAAAACTGCATCATTGTCAACGGAAAGAAAATTCGTGTATTCAGTGAAAGTGACGCATCTTTAATCAAATGGTCCGAATGCGGTGCAGAATATATCATTGAATCCACCGGTGCCTATAACACAATGGAAAAAGCGGCTTTGCATAAAATCGGTGGTGCGAAGAAAATTATTTTGACAGCACCCTCTAAAGATGATGTGACACCTACCTTTGTAATGGGTGTCAACCATACTACATATCGACCGGAATATGACATTGTTTCCAATGCGTCTTGCACCACAAACTGCTTGGCTCCCCTGACGAAAATCATTCAGGATCATTTCGGTATCGAACAGGGGCTGATGAGCACCATTCATTCTGCAACGGCAAAACAGAAGGCCGTTGACGCCAGAGCAGGCCGTGACTGGAGAACAGGCCGTTCCGTATTCAATAATATCATTCCCTCTACAACAGGTGCGGCAAAGGCCGTGGGTTTGGTTATCCCCGAATTGAAGGGTAAGCTGACCGGTATGTCTTTCCGTGTGCCGACGAATGATGTTTCCGTAGTGGATTTGACGGCAAGACTGAAAACACCCGCTACCTATGCACAGATTTGCGAAAAAGTGAAAGAAGCCTCCGAAACTTATATGAAAGGCATTGTGCGTTATACAGAAGATGAAGTGGTTTCCTCCGATATGCTGGGTGATTCCAATACCTGTATTTTCGATGCAAAAGCAGGTATCATTCTGGATGATAATTTCGTAAAACTGATTGCATGGTATGATAACGAATGGGGTTACAGCAATAAAGTGGTAGATTTGATTGCATATATGTATTCCGTGGATCAGAAATAATTGCTGCAAAATAGCAAAGGGCAAGACCGTTCGGTCTTGCCCTTATCTTATAATCCATAACGGACTATCTCCTCACAGTTAAAATCGGGGGTTTCTCGCCCGCTATGGGGGTATAAAGCTATCTTGCCGCTGCGGGTTTGGTAGATTCATTTTTGGCATAATGCATCACCCCATTCATTAGTAGTATACCATACTGTCTAACAAATGGGGTGCAGTATGCGTTCATGAAAAAGACGACACTCATATTGACTATAATATTCATTATATTCACTTTTTTAGGGGCAGGTTATGTTATCATAAATCACGGACAGGTTCATGCGGGATATTGAACTGCACGTTTGCTTCAAACTCCGCAGTTTTCTTTTAAGACTAGTAATTACTTACGCATTGTCCTCGAGAAATAAAACTTGCACCATAAGTATCTGTCGGCACAGGACGTAGGTCATATTCATTGTAATGTTCTTGCGGCACAACGGTGATTTGTTCGAAATGAATAGGCAGACCGGCAGAAAAAAAGAAGTTCTTTCCGTTTTGGATTTGGAAATGCAAATGTGGTTCCGATGTATTCCCGGAGTTTCCGCACAGGGCGATTTGTTGTTTTCGCTTTACATGTTCTCCTACAGATACGGTTATACTGTCCGCCATTAAATGAGCCAAGCAAGAGTATTCTTTATCTGCATGTTTGATGACGATATAATTGCCTCTGATGTCTTTTATAAATGGGTCGGTTTTTCCGCCGCCCATTATTATACTGTCGCCACAATCCTTACGCACTTCTACTACTACGCCATCGGCGGGAGCAAATTTTTTTTTGCCATAGCAAAAATAATTACTCGGTGTAGTGGCATCGCCGAAATGACTTTTTCCCTCATTGTTCAGAATGATAAAATCATAGGCATATCGCTGGGAGTTGATTTCCCATGAATGGGAAAACTCTTTTGTAACCCCGCCGTTTACTACCGTCCATACCCCTTGGAATGGTAGCGAATACTTGATTTGGGGAATAAAATTATCTTTGTCCGGCATGGGCTTATTTTTCATATCTGCCACAATAATTCCAACAATCTGATGTAGGCTTTGCAAAAAAACAGGGAGCGTCATCAGTATTTCTACTATGCCGAATAGCCAGAATAGCCAAAGTAGTTTCCAGATATACCAATTGGAGAACAATGTAGGAATCCCCAACAAGCCAAGCCACTTAATCTTTGAAATAGTAGCATATATTTTTCTCAAATTTCATCTCCCCCCATAATCGTTTTTTGGCGTAATTTGCATTTTTTGTTGTAGATGTGCAAAGGAATGGTAAAAAATACATTGTTCTGTTCAAATGTTTATATAGTATTTTTTATATCAATCGGGAATAATTTCCAACCAGTAATTATCCGGATCGTTGATGAAATAAATGCCCATTTCCGGATTTTCAAAGCAAATACAACCCATTTCCTCATGCTTTTTATGGGCGGCGTCAAAATCCTCTGCATGAAACGCCAAATGAAATTCATTTTCCCCTAGGTTATAAGGCTCCTTGCGGTCTTTTAGCCAGGTCAGTTCCAGTGTGAAGTCGGTTTTGCCGTCCCCCAGATAAACCAGTATCCAACTGCCGTCGTCGGCTTCCTTACGGCGAACTTCCTTCAAACCTAATGCCGCTTCGTAAAATTTCATGTTTTTTTCCAAATCTAAAACATTATAGTTATAATGATTGAACGTAAACACGGATCACTCCTCCTTTTTAATGATGGTGGTCATGGTGGTCATGTCCACAACCGCAATCATGATGATGGTTGTGGTGGTGCGTATGATGATGGTCATGATGACAGCCGCAGTCATGATGATGTTCTATGAACTCGTCCATATCCTCCGTATCGGTAACAGATTGGTATCCATGTTCGTCCAGTACCATACCTACCTTGTCCAGAATCAATATTTTCTGCTCCTCAGATGTGCTGGTATGGATGGCATTTATAATCAGTTCCATGGTCTCCTGCACAGTGTAGAGAGGAGGCAAAGCCCCTGCTAAATTTTGCATGGCAATTTTTCTGGTCTGTGCAGGGAGGGTTTCAAAAGTATTTCTTGTTTTTTCAATAAAATCCTCGAATAACGCACGTTTTTCCGCTTCGGTAGCGGGAGGCAAATTTTCCGGTAAATCAAAGCGGAACAATTCATCATTCAAATCCCCAAAAAAGCAATCCCGGATAAATTCTTCTGTCATAAGGACTTTTTTGGTATCCTCGGAAAAATCGGCGAAAGAACTGGCTTTTTGCAGTAAATCATATTCTTTTCTGCCGATGACATTGGCTTTATCAATGACGGGTTCAACGGCGGCTTCCAGCTGTTCGTTTAAGGTATCCAGATAAGCGGCTTTTTCCGTCAGGGGCATTTCGCCGTTCAAAAACGAGCGGACAGTATGATACAAATCGGCATAAGCCACGTTACGCTCTGTCAGGTCTTCAAAACTGTAAGTCAGGTAGAACAGCAAAATAAGAGAATTCAAATCATGAAGCATACAAGAGAAATATTCCTCGATGTCTTTCAGTGTTTCGTAAATTTCTTTTAATTCTTCAAAAACCTCATCCAAAGCTTCATCGGAAAGTTGATGGGGCAGAAGCATTTGTTTTTGCCCGATTTTTTCTGCAATTTCCCCGAAATATTTCCCATAAAGCGGATTGGATTGAGGAGAGCAGAAGCCTTCAAATGTTTTCAATGAGGTTTCAATCAATTCCTTGCTGTCACCGGCAAAAGCCGCCTCCAATGAGGTACGGACGGTATCGTAAAACTTTTCTCGTGCCATTTTTAGGGGGATACATTTCAACAACTGTCCCATATACTCTTTTTGGTTCAACAACGTTTCCGCACCTTCCATGAAAGCACGACAATCAGAGAAGAATAGGGACCAATCCACCTGTTTTGCATCAATGCCATCGT
This sequence comes from Anaerotignum sp., assembly GCA_017523325.1. Taxonomy (GTDB): domain Bacteria; phylum Bacillota; class Clostridia; order Lachnospirales; family Anaerotignaceae; genus Anaerotignum_A. Next base: position 7,259 of record JAFWWO010000012.1, read on the forward strand.
TCTTATATTTACGCAAATCCACCTGATCACTGACCAGAGCAGAGATGATATTCCACTGGGAGAAATAACTGTAAACCGTTTCATAAATAGACAGCAGACGTTTTTTCAAAGCCATGCAATCCTCCAAAGCTGCCATACGCCTTTGTGCGTCAGCCGCCAGCAACTCTTCTAATTGGAACAAATGCGCAAGTATGGCAGATTTGATTTCCTGTATATCTTGTGGGATTTCGCAGGGCAGAGCAGTAACGCCCTTTTCCGCATCTTCCATAGCGCTCAAAAGCAGAAGCAAAAGACTGCCCACTGCCTGCTCATAAATATAATCTGCCGAGAGAGATTTTATATTTTCTTCCAAAGCTTTATTTGACAAAAGAACCACGCCTTTCTGTTTCATATATTTCCCTTAATTATAAAAGAATGATGAAGAAAGTACAACCTGTTTCTTTTCGGAGTCATAATTTGATGCTATACTAAAAATTAAAGCAAAAGGAGGTGGGTATATGGAATATGGGCAGATGCGGGAAGGCATTTTCCTGCGGCGTATCAACCGTTTTACGGCGTATGTTTTATTAGACGGACAAGAGGAAAAGATTCATGTAAAAAATACAGGGCGATGCAAAGAATTGCTTTTGGAAGGGGCAAAAGTTTTTCTGGAAAAAGCCGAAAATAAAGGTCGCAAAACAAAATATTCCCTGATTGCTGTTTACAAGGGAGAAGTTTTGGTGAACATGGATTCCCAAGCACCCAATCATATTGCCGCAGAAGCCTTAGCAGAAGGAAGCCTTAAGGAAATTGGCAAAGTAGATACCTGGAGACGGGAAGTGACCTATGGAAAATCCCGTTTTGATTTATATTTTGAAACAGGAGGGAAAAAGGGATTTATAGAGGTCAAAGGCGTGACGTTGGAGGAAAATGGGATTGCATTGTTTCCCGACGCCCCTACAGAACGAGGTACAAAGCATCTGCAAGAGTTGATACGGGCAAAGCAGGCAGGCTATGAAGCGGCAGTATTATTCGTGATACAAATGGATGGAGAGGACATCAAGGAATTTCGCCCTCATGAAAAGCGTGATATGCAGTTTGCGACAAGCTTGCAGGAAGCCTCAGCAGCCGGTGTAAAGGTGCTGGCATATAGCTGTCATGTGGAAACAAATCGCATTTTTCTTGCAGAGAAAATTCCTGTTTGCTTGGAATAAAAAAGCAAAGCTGTCCCTTCTGCGGCGGGGTATATCTTCTTCACAAAGGACATAAATTGATGTAAAGATGTCTTTTGGGAGGAAAAAATATGAAAAAAAGCAGGAAGGGACTGCTTACGGCCCTATTGACGCTATTCTACGTCATAGGCATGATGCTGCCTGCCTATGGGCAGGAGGAGCCTCTCGCATTGCAGAGCAAAAGCGCTATCCTAATGGACGGCGCCACCGGAACGGTACTTTACGAAAAAAACAGCCATGAAGCAATGCCGCCTGCCAGTGTGACAAAAGTGATGACCATGCTTTTGATTTATGAAGCGCAGGCAGACGGAAAATTCAAATGGGAGGATATGGTGCAGGTCAGCGAACACGCTGCCGGCATGGGCGGCTCTCAAGTATTTTTGGAGCCGGGAGAAACCCAGAGCGCCGCGGATATGACCAAATGCATTGCAATCGCCTCCGCCAATGATGCGGCTGTGGCAATGGCAGAATTTGTAGCAGGCAGCGAAGAGGCCTTTGTGGAAAAAATGAACGAAAGAGCAAAAGAATTAGGCATGGAGGATACCCATTTTGTCAACGCCTGCGGTCTGGATGTAGACGGACATGAAACCAGTGCCTATGATATTGCTTTGATGAGTCGGGAGCTGATGACCCGCTTTCCTGAGATACAGCAATATACCACAACATGGCAGGATACCATCATACATAAAACACGCAAGGGTGAATCGGAGTTTGGTCTGACGAACACAAATAAGCTCATTAAATGGTATGACGGCGCTACGGGGCTGAAAACAGGCTCGACAGGGAAGGCATTATATTGTCTGTCCGGCACAGCAGAGAGGAATGGCCTGCATTTGATTGGCGTGGTTATGGCAGCGCCCGATTTTAAGGTGCGTTTCCAGGAAGTCATGAAGCTATTGGACTATGGCTTTGCCAATTACAGCGCACAAAAAGGATTGCCTGCCGGGCAGGAAATCGCACGAATTCCAATAAAAAAGGGGACAAAAAATGATGTGGGTGCCGTCATAAAAGAGGAAGTTTCCATGCTGGTGCCCAAAGACTCTGCCAAGGATTGGGAAACCAAAACAGAGCTCCTGCCCGAGTTAGATGCGCCGGTGGAAGAAGGACAAAAGGTGGGAGAACTGATTTATATGATTAACGGTGAGGAAGTGGGCCGTACCGATTTAATCACAACGGAAAAAGCAGAAAAAGCAACTGTTTTCACCATGCTGCAACGTATGCTTAAAAAATGGAGAGCATAAAAATTTAGGGGAATTCCTTTCAAAGGGACTCTCCTTTTTTATTGAAATTTTGCATTTTCTGCCGCTGTGGTGATTTGATTTTCAAAGATATTATTGCCAAACCCATTTTTGTGCGAAAGCTATGCGGTTTGTTTTATTATGGTGTTTTTGGGCTGTATAACTCCCCTTTGTTTCGGCAAGATTAAACGTGGAACAAAAATCAGCAAAAAAATTGTTCCGAAATAAGCGTCGGGAGTGGAGCAGATGTTTTTGAAAAAAAAGAAAGGACTTTGGAAATCATTGTTCCCGACGGCGGCGGTTTTTATTCCTTTTTTACTATGGTGCAGCCTTGGCTGGCTGCTGCCGCAAAAGCTGACGTTAGTTGAGGGGCAAAATTTGGAAATTTTCTCCATGCTGCCCATTTCGGCAAGGGCCGAGGAAAGTGTCGGCGTTTTAGGGGTAAAGACAAAACCGTTGGCGGATCAGCTCCATCTTGAGCTGGGGACGGCAATTACTGCCGAACCGAAAGGTGTTGGCAGTACAAAGGTCACATTTTATTTGTGTAATGCTCTGCCGCTGAAAACAGTACAGGCGCAGGTGTTGCCCAAAAAAGAATTGGTTCCCGTCGGGCAGACGGTTGGGGTGACAATGGATACCAAAGGACTGCTCGTGTTGGGGATCGGCTTTGTAGACGGGGAGAATCAACAAGTGCATGAGCCTAGCAGAAATGTTTTACAGACAGGAGATCTTATCTTGCAGGCAGACGGGAAAGAGTTAGAAAACAAAGAAGCCTTTTTACAGGCTGTGGAAAAAAGCAACGGAAAAACAATGACATTGTTGCTGGAAAGAAAAGGCAAAGAAAAAGAAGTCAAAATCACGCCGGCTTTTAGTGCGGCGGATAAAACGTATCGGCTGGGCATCTGGATACGGGACAGTATTCAGGGAATCGGTACAGTCACATTTTATGATCCGTCAGATGGCTACTTTGGTGCATTAGGCCATGGCGTCTATGATGTGGATACCGGTGGATTGATGATTATTCGTGAAGGGGCGCTGCTTTCTTCTGATTTATCCCAGGTAGTGAAAGGGGAGAAAGGCAATCCCGGTGAGCTGACCGGTACGGTAGAAGTGGCCGAAAAGCTGGGGAAAATTGAAAAAAATACAGAAGTTGGCATTTACGGCCATATGAATCAGAATGTATTTGACGGAGAAGCGATACCCATTGCCACACTGGATGAAGTCAAAAAAGGAGAAGCCGTCCTCCTTTCTGACTTGGAAGGCGATGGCGTGCGGCCTTATACCATTCAAATTCAAAGTATCGACAGAAATGGTGGGAAAAACCACAAAGATATGACAATAAAAATCACAGACAAAAGGCTTCTGCAAAAAACGGGCGGTATCGTGCAGGGCATGAGTGGCAGCCCTGTCCTCCAGAACGGGAAATTGATTGGTGCAGTGACCTATGTGATGGTCAATGACCCGACAAAAGGCTATGGAACCAGCATTGAAACCATGCTACAAGAACAGACGTAAATCCTAAAAAAGAGAAGCATTCCGACTAAAATCGGAATGCTTTTCTGCCTGAAATGCAGAAATATGACCATGAACGGTAAAATGATACGATTTTTGACATCGGGGAATAGAAGAAAGCATTATAGTCGCAAGATATAGCATTCAAAAGAAACTCGTACTATAATTATTTTGACGGAAGACGGAAGGGAAGACGTTTTCCTGTCAAAATAGATAAGAAATGGGGGGTTCTATGAAAGAAAATAGAAAAAGCAAGGTGATTTTAGCAGATCGCGATGGATTTTATCTGCAAAGATTGAAACGCTGCCTGGAACGCAAAGAGGATATGGTAGTGGTGGGCATGACAGATAGTGGTCCTGATGTGTTGGAAATGGCAAAAAGCCTGCGGCCTGATGTCATTTTAATGGATATCCTGCTGGGAGATCGTGACGGATTCTGGGTATTGGAAAGTCTGCAAAAAGAAAACTTGAATTGCGTTTGTATTATGATTTCCGCCATCGATAGCGATAAGCTGGTACGCAAAGCCATTACCTTGGGTGCGGAATACTATATGGCGAAACCCATTCAGGGAGAATTGTTGCTAGAGCGGATCCATCAGCTTTTGGATCATGGAGAGGACAGAAATGGCATTCAGGATTCTGCAAAGGAAGAAGCTGTGGCAAGCACCATGGATAATGCCTTTCGTAATTTAGAAGGTGAGATTTCTGTACTGTTAAGCAGAATGGGGATTTCTGCCAGCATCAAAGGATATCATTTCATCAGAAAAGCGGTTATGATGGCGGTGGAGGATCAAGAAGTTTTAACCGGCATTACAAAAGGTCTGTATCCCGATGTGGCAAAGGCTTATAAAACTACGGCCAGCAAGGTAGAGCGTGCCATTCGCCACGCTATTGAAAGTGCATGGAAAAAGAACGGAGCGCAGATTTATTTCGAAGCGGCAGGCTATATCCCTATGGAAAAACCGACCAATGGGCAATTTATTGCTGTTTTGACGGAGTATTTCCGTATGAACCATGAACAAAGACCAAAGAAAATCAGTTAAAATGAAAGGGACGGAAAGGATAGCTTTTCCGTTCTTTTTTTGCTTTGAAATGGAACGGTATAACAGGAACTCAAAATAAAATTTTGAAGGAAATCTGTTGAAAAATGAAATTTGTGTTAAAATAACAGAAGAAAGAATTTTCAAAAAGAAATTTTGACTTTTCATCGTGAAAGAGGGCGTTTTCCATGCGAAAAAAAATATATAAAGTCATTGAAATTGCAGATATAAACGATAAATGGAGTCGTTATTATGATAGGAGTATGCTGTTTTTGATTATTTGCAGCATTATTCCGCTGTGTTTCAAAACCCAGAATACAGCATTTATATGGGTGGAACGAATTACAGTAACTATATTTATTATTGATTATTTTTTGCGTTGGGCAACGGCAGACTTCAAATTGAGAGGCTATGGGAAAATGGCATTTTTACGCTATCCCTTTACGCTTTTTGCCATATTTGATTTACTCTCCATACTACCTTCCTTGGCTTTTTTGGATTCCGGATTCAAGCTGTTTCGTTTGTTCCGTTTGAATAAGGCGCTCAAAACATTACGAATCCTTCGCTATTCCGAAAGCTTTCGCATTATTTTATCCGTAGTGCATCGGGAAAAGCAGTCTTTATTGGCCGTAAGCTATCTGGCGGTAGGATATGTGTTTCTATCGGCATTATTGATGTTTCAGGTGGAACCGGAGAGTTTTGAAACATTTTTTGATGCCATCTATTGGGCGGTCATTACATTGACAACGGTCGGTTATGGCGATATTCACCCCGTCAGTGGCGTTGGACGGGTGGTCAGTATGCTTTCCTCCTTTGTGGGGCTTGCTGTTGTGGCGTTGCCAACGGCAATTCTGACTGCCCGATATATGACAGAGCTGAGCCGCAAAAAAGAGAAAAAATAGGTTTTTTCTGCTAAGCCCGATTGTATTTTTTGCCGATGCGGTATAAAATGGTAGGGTAGAAAAATTTGAGGTGAAAACATGAAAAGCTTTATAGATGCCCATTGTGATACCATTGTAAAGTTGGCCAATCGAGGCGGTGAGTTGGCACAAGCGGAGGATATGCATTTGGATTTGAAACGATTGAAGGCATTTCCCGGCTCTTTGCAGTTTTTTGCAATATGGCTTGACCCGCAGTATTACGCTATGCCCATGCGCCGGACTATGAAATACATAGATTTTTACCATACCCAGATGGAGAAGAACAAAGATACCATCAGACATATCCTTACCTTTGCCGATATTTTGGAAAACAAACGTAACCAACGGCTGAGCAGCTTGCTTTCCCTGGAAGGCGGCGAAGCTTTGGAGGGAGAAATTTCCGCACTGCATATCTATTACCGTTTGGGGGTGCGAGCCATGACACTGACGTGGAACCACAGGAACGCTTTGGCAGATGGTGCGGCAGAAAATGCCACCGGCGGCGGCTTAACGAAGTTTGGCAAAGAGGTGGTTTCAGAGATGGAAGCACTAGGCATGGTGGTGGACGTTTCCCATTTGGCAGATGCAGGCTTTTGGGATGTAGAGAAGCTGGCAAAAAAACCTTTTATTTCCAGTCATTCCAATGCAAGGGCAATCTGTCCCTCCCAAAGAAATTTAACTGACGACCAACTGCGGGCTTTAGCGGCAAAAGGCGGTGTGGTTGGATTGAATTTTTACCCCGCTTTTTTGCGGGAAGGCGATGCCGGTATTGATGATGTTTTACGGCATACAGACCATATGCTGAAAATCATGGGCGAGGACTATATTGGTTTTGGCAGTGATTGGGACGGCATTGATACTACACCGAAAAATTTATCTCATGTAGGGGATATGAGCCGCCTGTTGGAAAAAATGGAGCAGGAATTTGGCGGAGATGTCATGGAAAAAATCAGAGAAGGGAATTTCCTGCGGGTACTACAAGAATGTTTGTGAAAGAGGTTAAACCATGGAGAAGGAACTTAAAAAAAGGCTTGTAAAAAGCATTTTCATTTATATCTTTGCGGCAATCATGATATTTCTGGTATTTAACGGCTTTGGGCGACACCCCTATCGGCCCGAGGAACTGGAAGATGTATTTTTAGCCAAGGCCGAGGAGCAGAATATAAAAGGGCTTGGACAGGAAACCTTGATTTCCGAAACCTACGGTAACAGCGTGACCTTCCTTTTGGAAACAGAAGATGGAGAACGGGCTTGTGCCACTTATATCCGCAGTATTTTCTTTGATCGGTATAAGGAATATAAGTTTTACTCCGGTGTTAATGGTGTATTGGGTGTAGATGAGATTACGTATGCAGTCAATGACGGAGCCATGTTCTATGAGCTGACACTGCATTTTGGGGAAAATCCTTCCATTACGGACGGGGATAAAGTCACTCCCATCATGCATATGAAATTTATTGCACTTTGTATCATCGCAATGGGTATATTCGGCAGTCGAATATTTTTTGGCAGAAGAAAATAATGCAAAAGAAAAAGGAGGAAGAAATATGGAATTATCGAAAAAGGCTTTGAAAATCAAACCTTCCAGCACAATGGCCATCTCCTCAAAAGCGGCTGAATTGAAAGCGGCAGGAAAGGATATTGTGGCATTCGGTGCGGGGGAGCCGGATTTTCATACACCTGCCCATATCAGCAAAGCAGGAATAGAAGCCATTGAAACGGGAAATACACGCTATACCCCGGCGGCAGGGACACCTGCTTTGCGCCAGGCAGTTTGCCAAAAACTGAAACGGGATAACGGTGTGGAATATCAGCCGGAACAAATTATCATCAGCAACGGGGCGAAACACTCCCTTATCAATACATTTATGGCAATATTGAACGAAGGGGACGAAGTCATCATTCCGGCGCCCTTTTGGCTGAGCTATTCCGAAATGGTAAAAATAGCCGATGGTGTGCCGGTCATTATCCGGACGAAAAAGGAAAATGGTTTTATGCTCACCAAGGCTGAACTGGAAGAGGCCTATACGGAAAAAACGAAGGCAATTGTCCTCACCAGCCCCTCTAACCCTACGGGCATGGTCATTCCCAAAGAAGATTTGGAAATGATTGCGGAATTTGCAGTCAGCCATGATTTATTTGTAATTGCCGATGAAATTTATGAAAAACTGATTTATGAGGAAGATAAAAAGCATATCAGCATCGCTTCTCTGGGGAAAGAAATATATGACAGAACCATTATCATCAATGGCGTTTCCAAAAGCTATGCCATGACAGGCTGGCGAATTGGCTTTGCCGCAGCACCCTTGGAGGTAGCGAAGCTGATGGCATCTTTACAGTCCCATATGGCCTCCAATCCCAACACCATTGCCCAAGCGGCTACGGTAGTCGCATTGAACGGCCCGCAGGATTGTGTGACGGAGATGTGCAAGGAGTTCAAAAAACGCAGAGATTATATCTATGAAAGGGAGGAGGACATTCCTCTTTTGCAGGCGTTGAAGCCGGAGGGTGCTTTCTATTTATTTGTTGATGTTTCCGCTGTATATGGGAAAAGCTATGAAGGAGAAAGCATTCAGTCTGCGGCGGATTTTGCTCGTATTTTATTGGATAAAAAATATGTGGCAGTCGTACCCTGTGCAGATTTCGGTATGCCGGATTATATTCGTCTTTCCTACGCCACAAGCATGGAATTGATTGAAAAGGGCATGGACCGCATCGAAGAAATGATAAAAGCATTGCAATAATTAAGAAGGTTGCCTAAAAAGGCAGCCTTTTTCAAAAGGAGGATTCAAATGTACGAAGTATTGGAAAGCAAAACGACCTACGAGGGGAAAATTGTAACGGTTACAGTTGATAAACTGCGTATGCCGGACGGCAATACAGCTTTGCGGGAAACGGTCATTCGCGGGAAGAATGCGGCAGCTGTTTTGCCCATAGATCAGGACGGGAAAATCATTTTTGTACGCCAATACCGTCATGCCTTTAGAGAAATGCTGTTGGAAATACCCGCCGGCGTGCTGGAAGAAGGGGAAGACCCACAGGTTGGCGCATTACGGGAGTTAGAGGAAGAAACAGGAAAAAAAGCCAGAAAACTGGAACCGATTTGCGAAATGTATCCTACGGTTGGTTACTGCACGGAAAAAATATTTTTGTATTTTGCCACAGACCTGTCAGAAGGCCGACAAAAGCTTGATGCAGACGAATTTGTGGAGATTGAAAAATATTCTCCTGAAGAAGCTTTGGCAATGATTGGGCGGGGAGATATCAAGGACGGAAAGACCATCGCCGCTGTATTTGCTTGGCAGGCAAGGGCGAAGGAGGAAATATATAAAGCATAAATAAAAAAGACAAGCCATATCCTATCAATAAGAACAAAAGATGGGAGGCAAAACGATGAAACAGAAAAAAAGAGGATTGGACAAACGAGGGCAAATGATTTGCGGTATTGTTTGTCTTTCTTTTTTATTAGGCGTTACAGGAGGCGCATTGGCGGCAAACGGCATGAATGGCGAACAACAGACAGAGCTGATGACAATTTTACAGGAGGGTGTCAGCGGCGGAGAGGCAACCTTCTGGGGTATTTTCTGGAAGTATTTGAAATATGACATGATTATTTGGGCCGGAGGCTGGATGAGTCTGGGGTTGATTTTTTCCGGTGCAGCATTTTTGCTTCGTAGTGTTTGTCTGGGATTTACTGCCGCTATGATGATGACAACTTATGGCATTGGAGGATTTTTTGCCGCTGCGGCAAGTATTCTTCCGCAAAATATTTTTTTGATACCGGTGTATATTTTTATGATGTCCGCATCTGCCTACTACTTGTTTTCTTGGCAGGAAAGCGGCAGATTGCGCGCCAGAAAACGCGACCGCAGACAAAAGCAAACAGAATACTGCATTTTATTTGGCGTTTCATTGGTGTTTCTATTGGTGGCTTCCGGCATCGAGCGATTGGTTTTATTAGGTTAATGATGAAAGTGGTAGAGAAATCCTGATTATGGTGTTTTTTGTAGATGTTTTGGTGAAAAACTGCTAAAAAAACGTGGATTTTGCATTTTTTGGGAAAAAAATATCGACAATCTCCAAAAAACTAAGTATAATCAAAATACGACGAACGAAGGAGTAGGTTGGTATGGAGCATCGTATTGTTGATTTTACCAATTATTTGCAGAAAGAAAAAAAATCTTCAGAAAATACCATTCTGTCTTACGGAAGGGATTTGCGTAGCTTTTGCCGGTTTTTACAGGAAATCGGTGTTTTTGATGTGAAAATGGTAAACCGTACAAATATGATGGCCTATATCTATGAATTACAAAAACAGCGTAAATCCGGTGCAACGATATCCAGAAATATTGCCTCCATTCGTTCCTTCTTCCATTTTCTGTTGCGGAAGGGCGTGGTTGCGGAAAATCCGGCGGCGGATTTGGAACTGCCAAAAGTAGAAAAGAAAATGCCGGAAATTCTCCCGTTGGAAAAGGTAGAGCTGTTATTGGAACAGCCCTGCGGAAGCGGTAACAAAGAAATTCGGGATAAAGCTATGCTGGAGCTGCTGTATGCTACTGGCATTCGTGTGACAGAGCTGATTTCTTTGCGCTTAGAGGACGTGCATCTTTCTTTGGAATATATCCGCTGTGGGAACGAGCAGAAAAGCCGTATGATTCCCATTGGAAAACAGGCGAAGGTATCCTTGGGCAAGTACATTGAAAAAGTGAGAAAAACCATGGTTCACTTACCGGAAGAAGCAATTTTATTCGTTAACTGTAACGGCAAGCCCATGACTAGGCAGGGTTTCTGGAAAATTATAAAGGCATATGCCAAAAAAGCAGGTATTGAAGAAGGAATTACACCTCATATTTTACGTCATTCCTTTGCGGCTCATTTGATTGAAAACGGTGCAGATTTACGTTCTGTGCAGGAAATGTTAGGCCATTCCGATATTTCTACCACACAAATTTATACGAAGCTGACCAATCAAAAACTGAAAAATGTATATACAAAAGCCCATCCCAGGGCATAGTATTTGTATGTAAAACAAGCGTTAGAATTGCAATTCTATTGCGAAAGACAAAACCAAAACCGAATATCAACCCGGTATAATAGGGCAGGACTGAAAAATCAGTCCTGCCCTTTATCAATACGATACCGCAAACAGTAGTCTTTGCATTATCAAAAGTAAAAATCCAATGCCCGTTCAGCCAACTGTTTTTCCGCATTAGCACGAATTACCAACAGTAAAACCAATAATATCCGTTTCATTTCATCCTGCTGATATTCAGCGATAATGGTTTTCTCGAAGAATGTATTATCGGGAATGCCCTGCGCAGAGGCAGAAAGATATTCTTGCGTTGCCTTTTGCAGACGAACAAAGCCGATATAAATGGTTTCAATCATTTTATTTTGTTTTTCTTTATCGCTTTCCTCCAACGCAAAGCGGAACACAACTCCGATATCCCGAATGGATAATATGGATTTCAAATGATAAATCATAATCAGAAGCATCAAATGAGTTTTGCTGTATTTCTTCTTGACCGGTGGCGGAAATATTTTTGCTTTCGTATAATTATTGATCATGGTTTTTGTCAAGGCTTTATCTGTTGCACACCGCTTATAGGGCGTCAGTGCATGATCCATAAAGGTGGTTACTTGATCCATATACAAATCAATCGTAGGGATATCTTCTAATTCGACAACTTCCGCTAAACGAATTTGAGAACAAACATCCGTCACCAACTTATCGTAAGTATTCATTTCCGCTCCACCTCTTTCAAACAAAAGATATTCTTTCGTGATTTATTATATAGTATTTCAAACTATGTATCAAGTTTTTATTAAATTTTTCCCTTGAAATACCAAAAATAATATGTTAGCATATCGATATAATAATAAGTAGTATTGAAAACTATATCAAGAGGTGAGAAAAATGTGTAAAAAAACCAATTTTCGGGTAAAAGATCCTATGAGCGCCTTGACGCATTTTATTGGCTTTTTAGCAGTCATTCCTATTTTTATATTATTGATACAACGAGCAAAAGTTGAGGCTTCTGCCATGCACGTCATTGGCTTTACAGTATTTGGCATATCCCTGCTGATGCTGTATGGAGCCAGTACCATTTATCATACCCTTTATCTGCCGCCGGAAAAGACAAATACATTACGTAGAATCGACCATATGATGATTTTTGTATTGATTGCCGGCACATATACACCGGTCTGCCTCATTTCTCTGCGAGGAAAGTGGGGTTGGACGCTTTTGATTTGTATTTGGGCATTTGCTTTATTCGGTTTGCTTCTGAAGCTATTCTGGATGGACGCACCCCGCTGGCTTTCCACGCTGATTTATGTAGTCATGGGCTGGCTGGCAGTCATTGCCTTTGTGCCGCTGGAGCGGGCCGTTTCATGGAAGGGTATCGGACTGCTCTTGGCAGGTGGTATCGCCTATACCGTCGGTGCCGTGATTTATGGCTTAAAGAAGCCTAATTTGGCTTTTTTGAAAAGCTTTGGGTTCCACGAAATTTTTCATGTGTTCGTCATGATTGGAAGTGGAATTCATATACTCTTTATGTTTCAGTGTGTTTTGTGATTTCCATTAACTTCTTTCCTGATATTTATTGACATAAATAAGATTCATGATAAAATAGTTAGGTGTCTAATCATATGGTTAGATGCCTAACTTTTTTTATAAGGAAGTGTATATATGGAAATTTCGGAATTATTACAGAAAGAACGAATCCGGCAGGGAAAGCAGTATTCAGATTTTTTCTTTTTGCTTCATAGATTAAACAGGGGCTATCATCAGCATATTGTAAAAATCGTGCAGGAAATCGGGCTGACAAAAGGCCAGCCCTTGGCACTTCTTTTTCTGGACAGCAGGGAAAGCATGACACAAAGAGAGCTTTGCGATTGCTTGAAGATTAAGCCGGCCTCTATGACGGATATTTTACAGCGTATGGAAAAAAACGGGCTGATTCTTCGTAAACGAGGAGAAAAAGATCTGCGTACCATGCGTGTATCTATTACGGAAAAGGGGAGAGAAAAGGCAAAAGAATTCCTTCAACGAGAAGCCGCATTGGATGATGTGTTTTTTCGAGGGTTTACACCGGAAGAAAAAGAAGGATTCCTTGGCTGTTTTGCAAAAATGACGGAAAACCTCATGACTGAACCGGATAATGAGGAGGCGGAAACATGAAAGAAATCATAAAATTTGTTCGGCCGTATCGATTTTTGGCAATTTTGGCGCCTCTGTGCATGTTGTTGGAGGTTGCCAGCGAATTGGTCATGCCAAAGATTATGACCATACTGATTCAACGGGGCGTTGGCGGCGGCGATACTGCTTTGATTGGACAATTGGGCGGATTGATGGTATTGATTGCTGTGGTTGGCATTATCGGTGGTATCGGATGCTTGATTTGTGCCGCCACTGTCAGCCAAAAAGCCGGTACAGACTTAAGAAAAGCGGCCTTTGAAAAGATACAGGAGTTTTCCTTCCATAATATCGATACATTTCAAACACCATCGTTGATTACCCGATTGACCAACGATATTACCCAAATTCAGCTGGTCATTTTGATGTGCTTGCGTATGCTGATTCGCTCGCCTTTGCTTTCCATAGGCAGTATTATTATGGCCTTCAGCATCAACGCCAAAATTGCAATGCTATTTTTAATTGTGGTTGTCATATTAGCGGTAGCAATTGGTCTGATTTTACGGGGTGCTTTGCCTAAGTTCAAGCTGGTGCAGGAAAAGCTGGATAAAGTCAATACCGTTATGCGGGAATGTTTGGCGGGAATCCGTGTGGTGAAAGCCTTTGTGCGAAATGATTATGAGGTTGAAAAATTCACGGAGGTCAATGAGGATTATAAAAACACGACCATCGGTGCTTTTCGTATCATGCTTTTGATGATGCCTGTATTGATGATTTTAGTCAACGGTTCCATTATCGCAATCCTTTGGCTTGGCGGCTTTCAGGCTCAAGCGGGTGCCATCGGTGTAGAGGATATTATGGCATCGATCACATATTTGATGCAAATGATGGTTTCTCTGATGATGGTTGCCATGATATTTATGTTTGTTTCCAGAGCAAAGATTTCCATGGATCGTGTTTCGGAAATTTTGGACACGGAAATTGATATTACCAACCCTGCTGCATCACAGCTTCCGAAAAAAACAGAGGGCAGGGTGGAATATCGTCATGTTTCATTCCGTTATCAGTCAGGCAAGGGCGACCCTGTACTGGAGGATATTTCCTTTACGGCTGAACCGGGCGAAACCATCGGTATTCTGGGAGAAACCGGTTCAGGAAAATCGACATTAGTAAACTTATTGCCACGGTTATACGATGTAACCGAGGGGCAAATTCTGGTAGATGGCGTAGATGTACGTCAGTATGATATACATGAACTGCGAAAGCGGGTTTCTGTGGTTTTACAGGAAACGATTTTATTCTCCGGTACCATTCGGGATAATATCAAATGGGGCAAGTCCGATGCCACAGAGGCTGAAATCATTGCCGCCGCAAAGGCTGCGCAAGCCCATGATTTTATTATGGAACTGCCCAATCAATACGATACGGAGCTGGGACAGCGGGGTGTCAATATTTCCGGCGGGCAAAAACAGCGTATTTCCATTGCACGAGCGTTAATCGGAAACCCGAATATCATTATTTTTGACGATAGTACCAGTGCCGTGGATTCCCTGACGGAAAAGAAAATCCGACAGGCGCTAAAAGATTCTCATAGCGGCTGTACGAAGTTTATCATTGCCCAAAGAATTAGCTCTGTGCGAGATGCAGATAAAATTTTAGTACTTAGCGGGGGCAAAATAATGGCACAAGGCAACCATAATTATCTTATGGAAACCAGTAGAGATTATCGAGAGATTTTGGACTCTCAATTAAAGAAGGGAGTGATGGCAGATGGCGAATGAAAATACGCCGAAAGGACCGGGCAGGCACAATAGAGCCATGCTTCCCACAAGAAAACCACAAAATACGAAAAAGACCCTATTGCGTCTTTGCAAATATCTGGGGCAGTATTGGTTTTTGATTGTAATTTCTTTGATTTGTATTGCGTTTACAACACTGGGAACCGTTTTCGCCACACGTTTGATTGGTGTTGCCATTGATGATTATATTTCTGTGTTTGATTTTGCCGGTTTGGCAAAGATTTGTATTATTTTGTTATTGCTTTACAGCCTTTCCTCCTTGGCAACGTGGCTGCAAAGTTATTTGATGCTGAAAATGGGACAGAATATTGTGGCAAAACTACGCAAAGAGATTTTCCAAAAATTCCAAAGACTGCCGTTGAAATATTTTGACGGCACAACCCATGGTGATTTGATGAGCCGTGTGACGAATGATGTCGATAATATCTCTATGGCGTTAAATAACAGTGTTTCGCAGATTTTGCAGAGCATATTGACTGTAATCGGTACCTTCTGCATGATGGTTTATTTAAGCGTACCGCTGACAGTAGCAACACTCATTACCATTCCTTTTATTATCTTTGCAACCCGTTGGGTGGCAAAGCACTCCCGAAAGTACTTCAAAGATAAACAGGAGCGTCTTGGGAAGTTAAACGGTGCCATCGAAGAAATTATGTCGGGACAAAAGGTAGTCAAGGTCTTTTGCAGGGAAGAAGAAGAAATCAAAGCCTTTGACGGATTGAATCGGGATTTGCTCCATTTCAGTATCCGAGCAGAAATATTTTCCGGTATGATGGGGCCGATTATGACGGCACTGAACAGCATGACCTATGCCATTGTGGTTGCCATAGGCGGCTTCATGATGGTAACCGGCGGTGCAATGACATTGGGAACCATATCCAACTTTATTATCTACTCCAAGCAATTTGGCAGACCTTTGACGGAATTGGCAAATCAGGTCAACGCCATTATGTCAGCCATGGCCGGGGCAGAGCGCGTCTTTGAAGTGCTGGACGAGGAGGAAGAAATGCCTGATGCAACAGATGCCGTTGTTTTGAAAAACGTGAAGGGCGATGTGGTCTTGACAGATGTAAACTTTTCCTATGAAGAAGGACATCCTATTTTGAAAGACGTCAATCTATACGCACGGCCGGGGCAGACTATCGCTTTTGTTGGGCCTACGGGCGCAGGGAAAACTACCATCATCAATCTTTTGACGCGATTCTATGATATTGATAAGGGTTCCATTCAAATTGACGGGCAGGATATTTACCATATTAAACGGGAAAGCCTGCGGGCTTCCCTCAGCATTGTATTGCAGGACACTTATTTGTTTACGGCTTCCATTAAAGAAAATATCCGTTATGGCAGATTAGATGCCACCGATGAGGAAATCAAAACAGCGGCTAAGCTGGCAAATGCCCATGAATTTATTCGCCGACTGCCTGATGGCTATGATACCATGTTAACAGATGGCGGCGGCAATCTCAGTCAAGGGCAGCGGCAGATGATTTCCATCGCAAGAGCCATACTGGCAAATCCGTCCATATTGATTTTGGACGAAGCAACCAGCAGCGTGGACACCAGAACGGAGGTAAAAATTCAGGAGGCCATGCAAAATCTCATGAAGGGACGAACCAATTTCGTCATTGCCCATCGCTTAAGCACCATTAAAGATGCGGATTTGATTGCCGTTATCAATCATGGAGAAATCATTGAAAGAGGGAACCATGCACAACTGATGGAGAAAAAAGGGTTCTATTATAACCTATATACAAACCAGTTTGAACAAAATGAGGCAATTTGAAGCGGAAGAGCTGCTGAATATTGTATTCTCTCAAAAATTTCATAAAATCTCTTGATTTATTTTGGTAAATATGATATAAATAGTTTCAAGATAAAAACGAGGAAGAGGAAGAGTATATTTCTGTTCTTTTTGCAGAGAGCCGGTGTTTGGTGGAAACCGGTAAAAGGGAGAAATAGAACTGGCCTTGGAGTTTTGCGTTGAACGTGCTCTGCACCAGTAGATGGCAACGGTTAGCCACCGTTATGGGCCTTGAGCGTATCCTAAAGAAATATTTAGGGTAAACTAGAGTGGTAACACGGAGTGTCCCTTCGTCTCTAACTGAGGCGGAGGGATTTTTGTTTTTCAAAAAGTAGTTTGAGGAGGCGTTTGAAATGGAAAACCGCTATCAATTCAGAGAAATTGAAAAGAAATGGCGTGCAGAATGGGAGAAAAATCCCATCAATCAGGAGGACGATAAAAAGCCAAAATTTTACTGCTTGGATATGTTCCCATATCCCTCCGGCACAGGGCTGCACGTTGGACACTGGAGAGGATATGTTCTCAGTGATGTTGTCAGCCGGTATAAAGTGTTGCAGGGGTATCAGGTATTGCATCCTATGGGTTGGGACGCTTTTGGTCTGCCTGCGGAAAACTTTGCTATTAAAAATAATATCCATCCCCGTATTGCTACGGAGAGTAATATTGCCAATGTAAAAAGACAACTTCATGAAATCAGCGCCATTTATGATTGGGATAAGGAGGTCAATACCACCGACCCCGGCTATTATAAATGGACACAGTGGATTTTTGTGCAGATGTTCAAAAAGGGTCTGGCCTATGAAAAAGAAATGCCTTTGAACTGGTGCCCCAGCTGTAAATGTGTATTGGCAAATGAAGAAGCGGCAGGTGGTACCTGTGAACGTTGCGGTGCTGTGGTAACAAAGAAAAATATGCGTCAATGGATGCTGAAAATCACAGCTTATGCAGATCGCTTGTTGGAAGATTTGAATAAATTGGATTGGTCCCCGAAGGTAAAGAAGATGCAGGCGGACTGGATTGGTAAAAGCTACGGTGCAGAGGTGGATTTCAAGATAGTCGGTACCGATACCGAAATCACCGTTTATACTACAAGACCGGATACATTAAACGGCTGTACGTTTATGGTATTGGCGCCGGAATATAGCGGCGTTGCCGAGCTGACAAAACCCGAATACAAAGAAGCCGTGGAGAAATATTGTTTTGAGGCTTCTACAAAATCCTCTGTTGACCGTATGACAAATAAAGAAAAGACAGGTGTATTCACCGGCTCTTATTGTGTCAACCCTGTAAACGGAAAGGAAATCCCCATTTGGGTTGCAGATTATGTATTGGCGGATTATGGTACCGGTGCAGTAATGTGCGTACCCGCTCATGATGAACGTGACTTTGAGTTTGCCACAAAGTTTAATCTGCCCATCGTACAGGTAATCCTGCCGGAAGGGGAGGAAGAAAAACCTTTGACAGAAGCCTATACCGGTGATGGTATTATCATCAATTCCGGCGATTGGAACGGTATGAAGGCCTTTGAGGCGAAAAAACAGATCCCTCATCTGATGGAAGAAAAGGGCTGGGGGAAAAAGACAGTCAATTATAAATTGCGTGACTGGGTATTCTCCAGACAGAGATATTGGGGCGAACCCATTCCAATTATCCATTGTGAACATTGTGGTGCTGTGCCTGTGCCGGAAGATCAACTGCCGGTGCTTCTGCCTGATGTAGAATCCTATAAGCCTACGGATACCGGAGAATCGCCTTTGGCGCATATTGACGAATGGGTCAATACGATATGTCCTGTCTGCGGAAAGCCGGCAAAGCGTGAAACGAACACAATGCCGCAATGGGCAGGCTCCAGTTGGTATTTCCTGCGTTATGTCGATAATCATAATGATAAGGAACTGGCAAGCATGGAAGCATTAAAAAAATGGATGCCCGTTGACTTATATGTGGGCGGTATCGAACACGCCGTATTGCATTTGCTGTATGCTCGTTTCTATACAAAATTCCTCTATGATATTGGAGCGGTTCCCTTTGAAGAACCTTTCCAAAAGCTGTTTAACCAGGGTATGATTACCAAAAACGGCGGTAAGATGAGTAAATCCTTGGGGAACGTCGTTTCTCCCGATGAACTGGTTGAGAAATATGGCTGTGACTCTCTTCGTATGTATGAACTTTTTGTCGGTCCGCCGGAAATGGATTGCGATTGGGACGACAGCGGTATTGACGGTGTATTCCGCTATCTGAATAAGGTTTGGAAGCTGGTTTATACCTATAAAGATGCCCCTAAAGCCGCTTCGAAGGACGAGGAATTTATCCTTAATAAGTTGATCCATGACATTACAAGTCGTTTGGAAGCCCTGACCATGAATACCATTGTCAGCGGTTTTATGGAAGCCACCAACCATTTGACAGATATGGCAAAAAAAGAAGGCGGTCTTTCCAAAGAAACACTGGATACACTGGTTATTCTTCTGGCGCCTTTTGCGCCCCATATTTCCGAAGAAATGTGGAGAGAATTGGGACACACTACCTCTGTTTTTGACGCCAGCTGGCCGAAAGCGGATGAAAGTAAAATGGTACAGAATGAGGTAGAGATTGCCCTGCAAATCGGCGGTAAATTGAGAGGCACTATGATGATAAACCGTGATGCCGCAAAGGAAACCGTTCTGGCACAGGCAAAAGAGGCTTTGGCTTCCCGTTTGGACGGCAAGACGATAGTGAAAGAAATCTATGTGCCCGGTAAAATTGTGAATTTGATTATAAAATAAACCGTGGAGAAGGGGAGGATTCCTCAAAAAGCGAGGAATCTCCTCTTTTTGTGCTTGAAAGGAGGGGGAAGATGCCGGAAGTGATGCTCATCGATGTAAAAATGTTTGCCGATCAGGCTGTTTATGAAAAAGCCATGGAATTGGTTTTGCCACAGCGACGAAAAATAATCGCCCGGTTAAAAAATCCTACGGCGGCAGCACGATCTCTGGGAGCCGGCGTTCTGCTCTCCATTGCTTTATCCCAATATGGTATTTCGGAAAAAGCCATAGAAATAGAAACACTTCCTCACGGAAAACCCTATATCCCCGGTGATTTCTTTCATTTTAATCTTTCTCATTCAGGAGATTATGCCCTTTGTGTGTATGATGATGCTCCCGTAGGGTGCGATGTGCAAATCTTAAAACAAACGCTGCCCAAAGGCCTAGAACGAATTTTGTCACCGGAAGAAATGGCATTTCTTTTTGCCTTAGACGAAAACGGCAGAATTGCTGCTTTTTTTCGCATCTGGAGTAGGAAAGAGAGCTTGTTGAAACAAGAGGGGAGTGGATTACAAATATCCCTTTCAGATATTTCTGTTATAAAAAACGGGATTTTTATGGATGAATTGCTGTTTCATGGTAAGCACATTTTTTTTAGGGAATATCAAGAATGGATGCCCGAATATGCTGTATGCGTCTGCGGGGAAAGCCGGAAATTTCCTGTAAAAATAAATAAAATTACCGCTGAAATATTAACAAAATATTAAAATGATTAAATTTAATTGTAAAAACAGAAAAAATTCGATATACTTAAAATGCTGGATATAATCCCTCAAAAGGCGGTTTTCCCGGCAAAAACAAATGAAAATGAGGTTTTCCTATGAAGATATTCAAAAGAATGGTATGTGTCGCCCTGACGGCAATTATGACCTGCTATGCTTTTCCGGTGCAATATACCGGCGCAGCAACCATAGCAGAATTACAGGCAAAACGTAAGGCTTTGGCAGAAGATTCTAAAAAAGCCATGAGTGAAATAGAGAGTTTGAAAACCAAGCAGCTTTCCGCCGAGCAGGAAATAGAAACGCTGGATAAAGCACTGAATAGTATTCAGGCGGAGTTGGATGAAGCCCAAGAAGAACTGGATATCCTGACAGAAAAGCTGGAACAGGCAAAGGCGGAATTGGAAGAAGCCATCAAAAAAAGAGAGGCTCAGTTCGACCTTTTGTGTAAACGCCTGAAATTCCTTCAGGAAAAAGGTTCTACCGGCTATTTGGAAATTCTGCTGGAGGCGGAGAGTTTTTCTGATTTGTTCCTGCGGATGCAATATGTAAATGATATTATGGTTTACGATAAAGATATTCTGAACGAATTGCAGGCAATACAGGACACAATTCAACAAAAAACAGATGAAATTGAAGAAAGCCAAAAAGAACAAGAACAAGTAGTAGAATTACATAAAGAAAAAATGGCGGCTATGGAAAAAGTCATTGCGGAAAAACAGACAATTATTGCTTCTTATAAAAATGACGTGAAGAAATATGAGCAAATGATTGCCGCAAATGAAAAAGCAGATCAGGAGGTATTGCGTGCCATTGCACAGCAAAGCCCCGGCAGCACCGTATATTATACAGGAAATGGTCAATTAGGTTGGCCGGTACCTGCAAAACCGGCTGCATCTTCCAGCTTAAGCAGTGGTTTCGTTAGTCGTATCAGCCCTATTACCGGCAGGCGGGAATCCCACAGCGGTTATGACATTCCTGCACCCTATGGCTCTGCTATTGTTGCGGCAGAGGCAGGGAAAGTAACATATTCCGGTTGGATGAATGGATATGGTTATACCATTATTATTGATCACGGCGGCGGTCTTAGTACACTATACGGACATAATTCATCGCTGGTGGTATCAAACGGACAGGTTGTAACCCGCGGTCAGACGGTCGCAAAATGCGGCAGTACCGGCTGGTCTACCGGTAACCATTGTCATTTCTCCGTATTGGTAAATGGCAAATATGTAAACCCTGCATCTTATCTGGGTGTACCAAATATCAATAGATAAAGTCAAAGCGAGATAGAGTAATATCTATCTCGCTTATTATTTACCATAATTATATTATGTAAACAATTCAATAAATTCTATGCCAAGTTGAAACCAAAACTGAGAATAAGAAAAAAATAAAAAAGTAAAGTTTATTCACTTAGTGATACTTTGAAATGATAAACGAAGAGAGTCATATCCAACTGCTATAAGGAAGGCTGAGGGCCTTATATACAAATATTTAGTTAAAAGTCAAAAATGGCATCGTGCTTTGCTAAATTTGCTATATATTTTCGTAAAAGTATCGTTTTGCGAATAAATACGGATACCCTCTTTTCTGTCTAAATAGCCAAATACCTCAATAATCCAGCCTTTTTTCGTGGTTTCTTGAATTCTGCTATAGCACATATTACTTTTCAAAATCAAAAAAATTATAACATAAAATACGCAAAAGCATATAAATAGAATTCTTACAAAGTATAATCATAAAAAAGGATGGCGTGTATACACCATCCGAATTTTATTTATTCTGTTGTTTCTTCAAACGGCAGATTAAAATACTGTGCCAAAGCGCGACTCAATGCTTCAGCGATTTCGGGAATATTTTGCTTAATCCAAGCGGCGTCCTCTGGATTGTCATGATATGCTACCTCTACCAAAGCAGAAGGTGCTTCTGTCCGCCGTAATTCCCGTAATGTCACCGTTGGTACGGTATCCACTTCATTGGGATACGGATAAATTCTTTCAAACTCCGCCGCAATCAAATCTGCCATTTCCTGCCCATAAGGGCTGGTGGCATAATAATACACATCGGTACCTTTTAATGTTCCCGCCAGAGATTCCGGGGCTGCATTGGAATGGATTGCCAAATGAAAATCATATTCCCCGCTGTTGGAATCGGCGATAGCTTCTCCTAATGTCATTTCCGGTCTGTTGCGACTAAATTCGATACCTGTGGCTGTTAAAAAAGGTTCCATAGCATCAACAATCAGGTTCGCAACTTCTTCTTCCGTTCCTCCGTTGATGTATGGATTATATTCTTGTAAAGAAGGACTAAGATATACTCTGGGCATTGGCATTTACTCCCCTTTTTTCCTTTAATATATGCGAAAAAAAGCGCCGGTTGCCTTTCCCATAAGATTTAGGCTTGCCTTATTTTTGAATTACAGAAGACTTTTTTCATATATGCGTTGGATTTCTTTTTTTGTAAGTGGATACGGAAATGTTGCCAGCTTTTGCGGCACCTCCATGGCACGCTCTGTATAATATGCAATATCTTCTTCCGTATAAGTTTCTGTATGGTCCAATACTTCACGCAAAAAGGTACCCAATGCCGCTGTATCCGCCATACCAAGTATCTCCAAAATTTTCGCTACATGAATATCTCCCGCCGGAAATTCCTCCAGATACGCCTGTGTCAGTACCCCATTGGCCATACCGTGAGGCAGATGCTTTTCATAAGTTAGGAAATAGCCCAAGCCATGGGGCAAAGATGTTCCCGTTTGTGCGATTGCCACCCCGCCGATGGCAGAAGCCAACATCAGATAATCCCGTATATCACTCGTATATTCTCCGGATTTTAGGGCTGGCATACAATCCTTAAATATGGATAATCCTATTTCCGCAATTTTTCTGCTGATGACATTGGCACTCGCAGAAAGGTAGCTTTCGATCAGATGGGTCAATGCGTCTACCGCCGTATTATTGGTCACTTGGGGAGAAAGGGTATCCATATATTTTGGATCCAAATAAGAGACGGTTGCAAATATTTTCGGTGCAATGCTGGTTTTTGTGCGTTTTTCATGCAAAGTGATGATGGAAAACTGTGTGACTTCAGAGCCCGTTCCCGCTGTGGTAGGCACTGCTACCACCGGTAAAGCAGCAGATGCTCCATCGAACAATGCTTCTTCCCCTTTTTGGGGATTCGCTGTCAATACAGAAATGGCTTTTGAGGCATCCATAGGCGAGCCGCCGCCGATACCAATAAAAAAGTCGATATCTTCCTTTTGTGCAAATGCTGCCGCCCGCACAACCGTTTCCAAATCCGGATTTTCCCCAATCTTGTCAAACAGCACCCAAGTAATACCCAGTGCATCTAAGGCATCGGTGATATCCTTTTGTGCGCCGTTTTTTTTAGCAGAATTTCGCCCTGTCACAATCATTGCCCTTTTTCCTAAGGGCTTCATTGCATCTTTGTGGGCTTCAATACAGCCCCTGCCGAAAAACGTATCCGCCGGCATAAAATAACGGAAACCTTCCATTTTCATTCCCTCCTTCATCGTTTCTTTTAGCATAAAAAATCATACCAATCCCAGTCTTCTGCCATAATTGCTTCTAATGTTTCCTCTTTTGGCGGTTGTACCAATTCAAATGCAATCTGAAATTCATGATAGCGCTCCCCTTCAATGGTGGCAATACCCGTTATGGTATAATGGTTCCCTTCTCCTTCCACAAATTCCCCTTCCAGTAGGAGGTCATCCTCCTCCAGATAGATTTTGTTTTCCTCTTTTTTAATCTGTTCTTCCGTAAAATCAAATTTCATATGATGCCTCTTCCCTGCTGATTTACTTTGTTTTTTAGATTTTAACATTGTTGTAAAGGGGATACAAGAAATTTTTTCTTCCGCAAATCTTCTTTTGGTGATATACTCAAAGAATCAGGAGGTAATACTATGGTTTATATTGTGTTGGATTTAGAATTTAATCAGGCATTCCCCTTCCCCAAAGGAAAAAAAACAGAGCCGAACCCCGAATGTCCCTTTGAGATCATTCAAATCGGTGCTGTGAAATTAAATGCAGATTTTCAGCAGATAGATACATTTAATTTTATGATTCGTCCGCAGCTATATCCGAGGCTCCATCCTTTTGTGGAGAAAATCACCGGTATTACAGCAAAACGCTTGAAGAATCAACCCTTATTTCCGGAGGCTTATGCAGCTTTTTTGCAGTTTATTGGCTCCGAGCCTGCTGTTTTATGCACCTGGGGGGCAGATGATATCAAATCCCTTTATCGAAATATTTATTATCATAATCTGGACGCCGATGCAATGACAAATCAATTCTTTAATATACAGCCCATTGCCGCAGCCTTCTTAAAGCATGAATCAGGGAAAGCCATTGGCTTAAAAAATGCAGTGGAAGAATTGGGACTGCCGCAGGAGGACGCCTTCCATGATGCTCTGAACGATGCGGCATATACCGCAAAGATATTCCGGATTGTGCATCCCGAAGAAATCCACCCCAATACCTTCCAGCCCTTGACTATGCTGGCAAAAAAAGCGAAGCCCTCTCGGACGAATATCAAGGCACTTTTGACCTATGCAGAAAAAAAACTGGAGCGTAGCTTATCTGAGGAAGAGAAAAAATTGGTGAAAATGGCGTATGCCCTTGGGAAAAAGCATACATTTGAGCAAACATCATCTAATAAGTCAAAAAACACAGAAAAATAAGCATTGTATCATTTCATAAAAAAGGAGAGTTCCTTCAAACAAGGAATTCTCCTTTTCTCATACTTTAGTCATAGAAACATCAACTATTTTTATCTGCAATGGTAATGTGCAAATCTAAACCTTCGTCACCGTTTCTGATAATATGAACACTGACCGTATCGCCAATTTTAGAATTGCTTACAAGTTCTCCCAGTGTATCCATACCCATGACTGTCTTTCCATTATACTGTGTAACAATATCGCCCACTTCTATGCCTGCCTTATCTGCAGGGCTGCCTTCTGTTACCTCCATAATCAGCGCACCCACAGGCAATTTATATAATGATGAATTTTCCTGGGTGATACTGGTACCGACAATGCCAATATAAGGCTTTGGTTGGGTGCCATGCTCCAGCAGTTCATCTACGATTGGTGAAATCACATTACTGGGGATTGCATAGCCCATGCCCTCTACCATAGTAGAGTTATATTTCGCCGTATTGATACCAATGACCTCTCCCGCACTGTTCACCAAAGCACCACCGCTATTGCCATTATTGATTGCCGCACTGGTTTGCAACACGCTTAATGAATTTCCGTCCACATCGATGGTCTGCTCTTTCATGCTGATGATGCCATCTGTTGCGGAAAGCCCCATGCCCATAGCATTTCCAATGGCGATGACGCTATCGCCTACCTCCAAGTCTTCTGAATCGCCGAATACGGCAGTTGCCACTTCATAGATTCCGGCTTCATTCAAATCCTTCCAAGATACAATCAAAACAGCTAAATCAGATTCGCTTTTTGTACCTATGGCTTTCGCCGGAACACTGATATCTCCGTTAAAGGTTACATAAATGGAGTTTGCATCTTCGATGACATGATTATTTGTTACAATCGCCACCCGATTATCATCGGAATAAAAGATTACGCCACTGCCGGCACCACTTGCTTCATAAGGGATATTAAAGCCGCCAAAATATTGTGTCACGCCGGATATTTTGGTGGAAACACTGACTACAGATGGTTTTACGGCTTTGATAATATCTACTGCCGAATATCCGCCTGAGCGAGATGTGGTTTTCTGTGCATTCAAAGGGGTTGCCGTCACTGCACGGTTGGATCTGAAATAATTCTGTGTAAATCCATAGCCCATGCCCATGCTGGCACCACCGACAATGCTGACAATCAGACAAGCAGCAATAAATTTCGACCAACCTTTTTTCTTTTTAGTGTCTTTTTTCACCTGTTCTTCATAATGATATTCTCTTACGCCGGGGATTGAGTCCGGAAAATCGTTTTCTGTGTCATTTTCAAAATCCGCTTCCTCTGTATAGGTAGATGTATCCTCAAAATCCGTTGTCTGTGCATATTCCGATTCATCTGCAAAGTCAGAAGTATCTGCCAAAGCAGCATCTTCACCATATTCTGTTTTTTCTGCGAAAGCGGCATCTTCATGCAAGTCCGGTACTTCCAAAAGACTCTTCTCATTATTTTGCGTTACGGCTTCGGAAAGAGTTTCGGACGATTCGTTCTCCAATTCTTGATTTTGAACACTTTCTAACCGCTCTGAACTGTCGAAGGTTTCGTCCTGCGGGTTTATAGTTTCATCGGTATTTGTTATTTTGTCATCAAAATCGCTCATATTCGTACCTCCATTACATCTTACAATTTTTTCATGCAATCCATAATTCAAATATATCTGAACTGTTTGAACAAAATATGAACTTTCAGTGAATTTTCACGAACAATATTTGAATATTCTGATTATATATACAATAATTATCCTTCGGTTTCCATCATCAATTCCCTTGCGGCCGCCAACGTGGTTTCCGTTACATCATTGCCTCCCATCAATCGGGCAACTTCCTGTACGGCACCGTCCGTTTCCAGAGGCATTACATTCGTTGTAGTTTCCCCATGCAGGCTACGCTTTTCAATCAAAAAATGCCGATTGGCCATAGCGGCAATCTGTGGCAAATGCGTGATGCAGAGAATCTGACGCTTTTTACCCAAAAGGTGCATCTTTTCCCCTACTTTTCTCGCCGTTCTGCCGCTGACTCCTGTATCAATTTCGTCAAATATAAAGGTACCGATTTCATCCCCGTCTACCAGTACCGTTTTTAATGCCAGCATCACTCGGGACATTTCTCCGCCGGAGGCAATTTTGGCTAAGGGCTTCAGTCCCTCCCCCGCATTGGCGGAAAACAGAAATTCCACCTTATCTTTTCCGTCAACTGTCCACTCATTTTTCTCCTCGATTTGGATATAAAACTTAGCATCTTTCATCTCCATATCCCGTAAGGCCGATTCAATCTGTGCGGTAACTGCAGCTGCAGTTTTTTTGCGTATTTCAGTCAGCGTGTTAGCCGCCTCTGTCAGTTTCTTCTGCTCCGCTTGTTTTTGAGCGAGCAGTTCTGCTACGATTTCATTGCTATTTGCAAGGAAATGCAATTCTTCCGTAATTTTATCATAAAAGGCAAGGACGGTCTCCACACTCCCGCCGTATTTTCGTTTTAATTTATAAATGGTCTGGAGGCGTTCTTCAATTTCTTCCAATGCCTGTGGATCTGCCTCCTGCTGGTCGGCTTCCCGTTTCAGTTCTCTGGCCATATCCTCCACAGCGGCATAGGCGTCCGCCAAGGCATCAACAAAACCCTGGAGATTACTGTCATACTCCACCGCTTCTTGGAGCTTTGCCAAGGCATCGCCCAATTGGTCGCAAGCGGAAGGCAAGTTATCCTTTCCGTCATATAGCTGAGAAAGGCTTTCCCTTGTCAGTTTTATCAGCTTTTCCATACTGCCTAAGCGTTTTTTCTGTTCCAGCAATTCTTCTTCCTCGCCTATACGCAAGGCAGCCCCTTCTATCTCTTCTTTTTGGAACTGCAAAATATCTATCCGCTGCTCCCGTTGGGCTTCATCTCCCAAAAGCCCACTCAGCTGCTTTTCAACATCTTTTAAGGCATTGTAACCGGTTCGATATCCATTCATCGCCTCAGCAAATCCGGGACCACAGAAGCGATCCAACAGGCGAATATGTTTGGACGGGTTCAAAAGAGATTGATGCTCATGCTGTCCATAAATATCAATCAATTCTTCGGCAATTTCCTTCAGCATACCTACGGTTACAGCTGTTCCGTTGATGCGGCAAACAGATTTTCCCGTTTCGCTTAATGTTCGGGCAACGAGGATTGTTCCATCTTCCTCCGGTGCAATACCGTTTTCCTCCAGTCTTTGGCGCAGAGCCTGTGTATCAGCCGTAAAAAGGGCCTCTACGGAGGCTATTTTCTCCCCGCGGCGTAAAAAATCTTTGCCGACTCTCCCCCCAAGGGCAAATTGCAGAGAACCGATTACCATGGATTTTCCCGCACCGGTTTCCCCTGTCAATATATTCAGCCCTGTGCCAAAGGATATTTCACATTCCTGTATCAAAGCCATATTTTTGATATGCAGATATTCCAGCATAACAGATTCCTCCCAGCCCTTCAGGCATTACGAATTACCCGATACAGCTTATCGATAATCATTGCCGCTTGGTTTTGGGTACGTACTACACAAAAAACCGTATCATCTCCGGCGATTGTACCTAAGATTTCCGTATTCTGCATATTATCCAATGCAACAGCCACAGCCATACCCATGCCTTCCAATGTTTTAATGACAATCATATTCTGGGCATAGTCCATCTTCAAAACGGCCTCTTTAAATACTCTGGTCAACCGTTCTGTAATTTCCAAATCCTGACTGCCGGAAATGACTGCATATTTTTGCCGACCTTTTTCGGTGGAAACCTTTGTCAGCTTCATTTCCCGAATATCTCTGGAAACGGTAGCCTGTGTGACCATAAAGCCCTCCTGATGGAGCTTTTGCACCAGCTCGTCCTGTGTTTCAATATCGTAATTTTCAATCAATTCCAAAATTTTAGTATGTCTGGCGATTTTCATTGTAGTCGCCCCTCCTTTCTAAGAACTCATTATCTGGATAGCTTATGCCGCAGCACATCATAAAAGCTTTGGGCATTTGTTTTGATAATCGTTGTACACGCCTTCGCCTTACGGATTTGCACTGCATTTTTCCCTCGAAGGGTCAGATTATCCTGCCCATCGGCACTGATGGTAAATTCTGTGTCCTCCCTACTGGGGTTAACCTCTACCGTCACTACATCATCAGCAGAAATGACAATGGGTCGGCTGGTCAGTGTATGCGGTGAAATGGGCGTAATGGCGATGATTTCCGCATCGGCCTTTAGCACGGGTCCTCCTGCAGAAAGATTATAGGCAGTAGAGCCTGTGGGCGTACAAATAATGACACCATCTGCCCGCAGGGTATCCACATACTCATCATTTACAAAAACATTAAATTCCAATATTTTATATAAAAGCCCGCGGGTGATACAAATATCGTTGAGAGCGAGCATAGTTTTCCCGTTTTGTGCCTCTGTCGAAATGGTGCTTTCCAGCATCATTCGCTTTTCCAGCTTATAATTTCCGTTTAATACTTTATCAATGGCATATTCGGCACGATTTTTCTCATCTGCCGTCAAAAAGCCCAATGTGCCTAGATTGATGCCTAAAATCGGCGTTTGGAACATGGCTGTTTTCCTGCCGACCCCCAACAATGTACCGTCTCCACCCAAAGAAATCAGAAAATCAGAATACCGATACAACTCCTCTTCCTTTCGGGCGTACATCTCCAAGCCCGTTAAATCCGCTACTTTTTCCGAAAGCTGAGGGATACAGCCCTTTCCCAGAAGATACTGTACCAATCGCTTTGTCACAGCCAAATCTTTATCTTTATCAATATTGGGTATAATTCCTATTTTCTGCACATTGGCACCTCATTTCTCCGCAGAAAGAATCTCATGAGAATCCTGCACGACTTGTTGCAGCTTTTCCTGTGCCATTTCCTCTGTCATTCCCTGCCGTGTTTTATCCAAATAAATCAGGTATTCGATATTGCCCTCCGGCCCTTTGATGGGCGAAAAGCTAAGTCCTAGAATGCCTAGACCTTGCTCTTTTGCATAGGCATATATTTTTTCAATGACCTCACGATGGACGGCAATATCCTTTACCACACCTTTTTTTCCCACCTTTTCTCTGCCCGCCTCAAACTGAGGTTTAATCAGACAGACTAATTGTCCCTTTTCTCCCAGCACATTCAGTACTGCCGGCAGAACCTTCGTCAGAGAGATAAAAGAAACATCGATTGAGGCAAAATCCCCTCTATCCGGCACTTGTTCATGGGTCACATAACGCACATTGGTTTTCTCCAGACAAACCACCCGTTGGTCCTGCCGCAGCTTCCAAGCGAATTGCCCATAGCCCACATCGATGGCATAAACTTTAGCCGCACTGTTTTGCAGCATACAATCCGTAAAACCGCCGGTAGATGCGCCAATATCCAGACAGATTTTTCCCTCTAGGCAAATATCAAATTCTTCTATGGCTTTTTCCAGCTTATAGCCGCCTCGGCTGACGTATTTCATCTGGTTTCCCCGCACCTCAAGCTGTGCTGTCACAGGGATTTTTGTGCCGGCTTTGTCCTCCTTCACGCCGTCCACATAGACATTTCCGGCCATGATATAGGCTTTTGCCAACTCTCTGGAGGACGCCAGATTTTGTTGTACCAATAAAACGTCCAGTCTTTCTTTCTCTGCCATTGTTACTCTCCCAATCGTTTTTTGATGCTTCTATAAATACCTTCACCATCTAAACCGTATCGTGCAAAAAGCTGTGCTTGTGTCCCCTGTTCGATATATTGGTCGGGGAACGCCAGATTCTGCACATCAATCTGTATATTCTCATCTCCGTAAAATTCCAAAACCTTAGAGCCAAAGCCACCCTTACGCAGATTATCCTCAACGGTGAAAATATGCCTGCATTTTTCAGCCGCTAAGCGGAGCATATTCTTATCCAAAGGGTTCATAAAACGCATATTGACCACCATAGGTCGGTAGCCATCTGCCTCCAGCAGTTTTGCCGCCTCCATTGCCTGTGGCAGCATATGTCCCTCGATAAGCAGGGCAATGCCCTCCCCTTCCTGTATCAATTCTGCCTTTCCAAAAGCAATGGGCTGTCTAAATTCCGCAAAATCCGTTATAGCCGTTCCTCTGGGATACCGAATGGCAACAGGCCCATTATGCCCGTTCACGGCAAATTCCAGCATTTCTCTTAACTCCCAATCATTTTTAGGCGAAAGCACCGTCATATTGGGAATATGGGTCAGGAAAGAAAGGTCAAATACACCCTGATGGGTTTCTCCATCGGCTCCGACAACCCCTGCCCGATCGATGGCAAATACCACATGGAGCTTTTGCATACATACGTCATGTACCAGCTGGTCATAGGCTCTTTGCAGGAAAGAGGAATATACGGCAAACACGGGAATCATGCCTCCTGCCGCCAATCCTGCTGCAAAGGTTGTGCCATGCTGTTCGGCAATGGCAACGTCAAAAAAGCGTTTTGGGAAAGCTTTCTGAAAGTCTTCAAAACCTGTTCCGCCGGACATAGCCGCAGTGATTCCGACTACCTCGGAATTGTTTCTACCGATTTCCACCATCTTTTCTCCGAAAACGGCAGACCAAGTTTTACCTCCCTTTGAAAGGGGTTTCCCGGTTTTTAAGTCAAAAGCACCGACGCCGTGATAGTCCCAAGGGCGTTCCTCAGCATAACGGTAACCCTTCCCTTTGATGGTTTTCACATGAATCATGATGGGTCCTTCTATATTTTTGATATTTTGAAAAAGCTCCAAAAGCTCATGCAAATCATGGCCGTCCACAGGCCCGATATACTTAAATCCCAATTCCTCGAACAATGCTCCCTGTGTCAGCAAGAGCTTTGCGCTATCCCGCATTTTTTCCAAAACAAAATAAGTAGACTTCCCGATAACAGGCACTTTATCTCGAAATTGCTTAAAGCCTTCCTTTAATTCCCTATAACGATTGCCTGTGCGTAAATTGCTCAGGTGCTTACTCATGGCACCTACATTTGTATCAATCGACATCTGATTATCGTTCAAAATTACAATCAGATTGGTGTTTTCCTTTCCTGCGTTATTCAAGGCTTCATAAGCCAATCCGCCCGTCATAGAGCCATCTCCGATAACAGCAATAATCTGCTCCTTACCACCGATCAAGTCCCTTGCCTTTGCCAGCCCTAATGCCGCAGAAATAGATGTAGAGCTATGGCCTGTGGCAAAGGCGTCATATTCACTTTCGTTGGGCTTCGGAAAGCCACTGAGACCGTCTATCTGCCGCAAAGTATCGAAAGTATCCTTCCTGCCTGTCAATATTTTATGGATATATGCCTGATGCCCCACATCCCAAATGATTTTATCCTGCGGCAGGTCAAAGCAATAGGCAAGGGCTACCGTCAATTCCACAACGCCTAAATTTGACGCAAGATGCCCCCCTGTTTTTGCAACATGGCACAATAAAAACCGCCGCAATTCTTTGCAAAGCAGGGTCAGTTCCGTTTCATTCAGTTTTTTGATATCTTCGGTGGTATGAATCCGTTCCAGTAATCCGCCCACGATGTCACCAGCTCTCTATATTGCCAGCCTCGGTTATAACCAAAGCCCGATTCCAATTCCTAAAATTGCCCCAACGGCAACCTCTAAGGGGGTGTGTCCCAAAAGCTCTTTCAGCTTCTCCATATCCGGCATCTGATGGTGTAAAATCAGCATATTGATAATTTCCGCCTGTTTCCCTGCAGCACGACGAATCCCTGCCGCATCATACATAACTACGAAAGAAAATATCAGTGCAATGGCAAAATATGGAGAATCAAACCCCCAATATTTCCCGATGCTAAAGGATAACGCCATTGTTAACGCCGAATGGGAGCTGGGCATACCGCCGGTTCCCACAATACGGGTTAAATCAAGCTGTCGTTCCAAAAGAAGTGTCAATAGGATTTTCGCCCCCTGGGCAATGGCCCATGCGGCCAGAGCCGCCAAAAGAGGTGTATTATGCAGTATCCCTTGCAGTATATTCACACCGTCATCTTCTTTCTATGTTTTAGAATTTTCTATCTGTCAAGTATTCTGTTAACGCAAGCAAAAAGGCACAGCCCTCCCCCTGCTGTTTCCAGATTTTTACCGCTTCTGCCGAAAGCCCGGCGGCAATTTCTCTGGATTTTTCGATACCGTATAATGTCACATACGTCGTTTTCTGATTTTTTTCATCACTATGGACAGGCTTACCCAATTCCTCTGTGGTAGCGGTCACGTCTAAAATATCGTCCAAAATCTGGAATGCCACGCCGATTTTTTCGCCGGCAAGGGCAAAGGTCTGCACCGTTTTTTCATCAGCACCGCCAAGAATTGCACCGGCTTCCAATGCCCCGCGGATCATAGCCGCGGTTTTATGCAAATGGATAAAATCCAGAGTTTCCTGCGCCAAGGGCTGCCCCTCGAAAAAAACATCAACCACCTGCCCTGTCAGCATACCGAAAATACCTGCCCCGTGGGCAATGGCACGCATGGCTCCCGTGGTTTGAGCCGAGGGGTTTTTCTCGCAGGCAATCGCCATGGTTTCCATGGCGTGGTGCAGCAAGCCATCTCCTGCCAGAATTGCCATGGCTTCCCCATACACTTTATGGCTGGTTAACCTGCCCCGCCGGTAGTCATCATTATCCATGGCAGGTAAATCATCATGTATCAAGGAATAGGTATGTATCATTTCCAAGGCACAGGCAAAGTCAACAGCGTCTTCTTTTCTGCCGCCTACCGCCTCACACGCCGCCAAAAGCAGCATAGGACGCAGGCGTTTCCCTCCTGCCAGCAGGCTATACCGCATGGCATCAAAAATCACCGGAGGAAATTCCGTCTGTTTCGGCAGAGCGTTCTCCAGTGCTTTTTCGATATCGTTGCATCTTTTCTGCATTTCCTGCTTTAAGTCCATCATCATTCCTCCGCCTGAAAAGGCTCCTCCTGCCAAAGCCCTGCTTCTTTTCTAAGCAATATAATCTCGCCCTCTGCCGCCGCCAACTTTTCCTTACACTGGGCAGAAAGAGCCAATCCTTCTTTATAAAGGGAAACAGCAGTTTCCAACGGCGCCTCCTCCTGCTCCAGCTGTTCTACAATTTTTTCCAGCCGCTCCATTGCTTCTTCAAACGTCAATTTCTTCTTTGCCATCGGCAAACACCGCCTTTCCCGTTATCTCTGCCTGTAATCTGCCGTCCTGCAATCTCAATTCCACTTTCTGCCCAACTTCTGCCGCAGCAGCAGTTGTCAAGGGCTTGCCTTTTTCGTCCCAAATAACGGCGTAACCCCGTCTCATCACAGAAAAAGGAGAAACTGCCTCCAATCGAGCTGTTGTCGTATGCAAGCGGGTCTGCTCTTGCTCCATTTTTCGCACCAGCTCCCGAGATAAAAGCCGTTCTTTATCTTCTATATAAATTTGTGTCCGTCTTATGGATTCCAGCGGGCGTTTGAATACAGGACGTTCCTTCAGAAATTCTAGCCGTCGCTTACAATCCGTCAGCACTGCAGAAATATCCCGCTGCAGCCGCCCTTCCAACTCCAGAAAAAAGCCCTGTAAGGCTTCCAGAGGTCGTGTCGCCAATTCTGCCGCCGCCGATGGCGTAGGTGCCCGCAAGTCCGACACAAAGTCTGCAATCGTAAAATCCGTTTCATGGCCCACTGCGGAAATAACAGGCGTTTCCGAAGCAAATATGGCTCTTGCCACCTTTTCCTCATTAAACGCCCATAAATCTTCCATGGAACCGCCACCCCGACCAAGTATAATGACGTCCGCCTTCCCCCATTCATTCGCCAGTCGTAGGGATTGGACAATATCTTCCGCCGCCTGTTCTCCCTGTACCAGTGTGGGAAATAAAGCAATTTTCACCCGTGGGTCACGCCGTTTGGCGATTTGTAAGATATCCCGCACGGCCGCTCCCGTGGGAGAAGTAATTACAGCAATACAATCTGTATATTGAGG
This sequence comes from Anaerotignum sp., assembly GCA_017523325.1. Lineage (GTDB taxonomy): Bacteria > Bacillota > Clostridia > Lachnospirales > Anaerotignaceae > Anaerotignum_A. The sequence continues at coordinate 42,069 of JAFWWO010000012.1, forward strand.
AATTTCCCGCTTAAAATCCCCATCAAACAGCCCCTCTGCCGCCAATTTTTCCTTCATCTGCTCAAAGGCAATCTGCAAAGCACCAACACCGACCGGTTCCAGAAATTCACCGTAAAGCTGATATTGTCCCGTTTTTTCATACAATGAAATATGTCCATAGAGAATGACACTCATGCCATTTTCCGGCAAAAAGGGAATCTGTTCTGCGTCCTGCCGAAAAATCACACAGGAAATTGCCCCGGTGGCATCTTTCAAAGTAAAATACCAGTGACCGGAAGAATGGGACTTGAAGTTGGAAATTTCTCCCTGTACCAGAAGGCTATTCAATATAAAATCATTTTCCAATAGATTTTTGATATAGCGGTTTATCTGCCCCACTGTAAAAACCTTTGGTTCAATCATAGGAACACTTCCTTACTCAGCTTTGGGCAACCTTCCCCAGCACCCCGTTGATAAAGGCAGGGGCTTCGTCCGAGCTGAATTTTTTTGCCAATTCCACCGCTTCATTGATGGCAACACCTACGGGAGTTTCGGCAAAACGAATTTCATAAACCGCCAAGCGAAGAATGGCCAAATCCACTTTATTCATTCTTTCTAAATCCCAGCCGGTAGCACAGGCACTGATGATACCATTGATTTCTTCCAAATGGGCCCTTGTACCTTCCACCTCTTGCAGTGTAAAGGTTTTGTCGCTTTCCAAAACAGAATCCTCCCACTCGGAGAAGAAGATTTCCTGCACCTGTTCATATTCCTCCGCCTCATTAAAATCCATTTGGAACAACAGGAAAAAGGCATTTTTTCTTGCACTTGTTCGGCTCATACGTATACCTCCGTCAATTCCTTTCAAAAAAAACCGAAACGCCTAAGAATAAACAGGCGGATTCCATCGGCATAAGCCACGAAACCCGCTGAAACTATCTTTGCCGCTTATTCTTCTTCCGCCTTAACGGCCTTTTCTTTTACAATACCGGAAACACTGACATTCACAACGACTACATGAAACCCCGTCATGGTTTCCACTGCATTTTTCACCTTTTTCTGTACTTCTTCCGCAACAGCCTGTACCTTTGTACCGAATTTTACGATAATGTCCATATCCAGCACTGCTTCGTTTTCATCCTTTGCAATTTTCACGCATCTGGTCTGACCTTTTTTGCCGAAGAACTCTGTGAAGCCTTTGTTCCCCTCTGCTACACCATCTACCTCCATGGCAGCGGTTACAGCAATCACACCGATTACTTCATCAGAAATCTGAATCTGACCGTTTACTTTATTTTCAGACATAATTTTGACCTCCTGCTTCATATATTCATATTTCTATACATATCCAATGGTTTAGCACGAAAAACCGCTCTTATCAATTTCCCGAGCAATATTTTGATTTGATTATAACAGATATTTCCCTCTTTGGCAATCAATATACATCAATTTATGCATAAAAACAAAGCCTCAAGTCCAAAAGTCTTGAGGCGTTTTCCAATCAATCTTTTTTCTGCAGGGTATTGATGCGGATTTTAGATGCATCGTACCCGGTTTTCCGTTTGACAATATCTTCGATTTGCGCTACTTCCGCATCGGTGAGGCTTTCCTTCTCTACCACCACATCTACGGTATCATCGTCCATACGGACATAAGCTTCCTTAAATCCCTTGGACTCAATCATGGCTTCTGCCGCCGTTTCTTTTTCGATACGCTCTTGCAGCTGCATCATGTTTTCGCTGCATTTATCCTTCTGTTCCTTGCTGACATTTTTCATTATTGAGCATATCCGTCAGAATATCTTTCTGTTTGGCTCTGGATTGCTCTCTATCCAGCTTCGCCTCGGCGAAGTATTGAGAGCTTGTCAACGCTTCACTGCCTGCACTGACAAATACAGCCGCACCATCTCCTGTGGTCTGTGCAACCTCTGCCGTTATAGGGTCTAAGGTCACTTCCTCCGCACTGATATCATCGGGTAATGCGGAATAATCCACCAGTGCCGTCACATCACCTTCCTCTGTCAACTGTAGTGCCGTCTTATTCCCTTGAGATGATTTACTTTCCTGAAAATTCAAATACCCTGCTGCTGCGATCATCACCGCCAGCGCTGTAACAACTACTTGATTCCGTTTGATGACAAACATTTCTTTTCCCCCTCATTTCATTTTCAATACCGCAATTTTATGTGCGGGTACATCTAACAACGCTTGTGCCGCCTGATTCAGTGCTTGACACACCACAGGATCACCGCCGCCTTGTGCTACAATCACTACACCTTCTATTTTCGGTGAAATCGTTGAAAGCACCAGCGGAGCCTTGGTTCCCCTGCTGTCCTCCGTCAGCACAACAGTTGTTTCTGTCCGCAGGGTTTCGGAAGTTTTACCATTTTCCTCCCCACGGGTTTCTTCTCGCTTTTCTTCCTGTGCAATCTGCTTTTCCTCCGTCATTTGATAGGTCAGCATCACCTCTACCTGCCCTGCGCCGTGTATTTGCGAAAGAATTGCCGCCATACGCCGCTCCGTATTTACCTCATTATTCGTTACAGCTTCCGCCGCCATTTGAGGCGGCGGTTCTTCCTGTCCCTTCGGCGAAAAAGCGGAAAAACTCTTTCCTCCGACTAATAACAGCACACCCGCCATCAGTGCCAAAAACACATTGCTCCGCATTTTTTTGTTTTCGGGACGGAACATTCCCTTCCAAAAATCCTTTTGCATTTCTCACCCTTCTTTTGTCAATTCGTCACCAAAATGTTTTCCTCTGCCAGCCCGTATCTTTTGGCGGCATAATGCCGCACCGTTTCCTTATTCTCCGTTCCGCAGCCAATGGAAAAGCCTTTTAGTGCTCCATATTCTTCCGTTTCCCTGCAAAAATCCACCTCCACCCATCGGATATCGGCAAAGCTCTTCTGTAAATCCTTTTTGATTTCATCTTCCAGCACCGCTTGATATGTATGCTCCAGCCGTTCTTCCTCCATTTGCTGATACCGGTCTTGGGAAAGAAGATCCCGTTCAAAACGAATGCTGTTTTCCAGTGAGGACAAACGAAATTCTTCCTGCCCCATACCAAACAACCGCAAAAATGGGCTGAGCACCGCAGTCAGTATCAAGATGCCCAATACTAACTCGCCATACCTCCGATATTTCCCCTCCGGCAGAAGAATGCCTACCAAGGCGGAAAAAATGGTCAAAGCTGTTATAGTTTTTATATATGCTGTAAACGCCTGCATCATTCCACAAATCCCCCCTGTTTTCCATAGCTAGAAACTGCCCTGGAGCAGAAGTGCCGAGAAGAGAAACATTCCTTCTCCCAGGAAAATTACCCCCAGAAGTAAAGCAGTATATTCCCCGGCGGCGGCGATACATTCTACCAACCGTTCCTCACAAATAAACTCCGCTGCGGCTGCCATTAGTTTGAATACCAACATAATAATCAGCAATTTTACTACGATGGGAATACACAGTAGCAACAAAAATACAGCCGTCGCTACAAGGGTACCGCTTTTTAAGGTGCCTGCCACTGCCGCCGCTGTTTCCACGGCTCCGCCCATGACATTTCCTACCACAGGTACAGAATTGACGGCGATTTTTGCTGTTTTTGCAGCCAATCCGTTTATGGCACCACCACCGATTTTCTGTAAGGAAATCAATAGCATAAATGCCATAGCGGTTCCCTTCATGCCCCAGCTGATGCACTGACGAAGAAGCGTTGCAAACCGCCCCAAAATGGGTTTTTCTGAGATATGGTCTGCCATTTCCAGAGAAACCGCCAATAATATGGCAGGAACGATGATGCGGCTGACTGCAACGGTAAGTGCCGCAGAGCCCCCCATGATTGCCGGCCCCATGAGGGCTGTTTGTGTGAAATTGCCGGAGGAAGCGGAAAGAACAAGAAATACCGGCACCATGGTACCAAATACTTCACAAATCCCTCGCATCCGCTCCACAACACTTTCTGCAATGCTGTAAAATGAGGAAGTAATCACCACCACCAGCACCATATAGCAGATATAAAAGCCCATCTCCCCCACAGACTTGCCTTGAAAAGAATCGCTCAACTGCTTTAACACCGCACTTAATATGACCACCAGTATCAACTGTGTCAATAGCTTACTTTGGGTATGTAGTTCACCAAATGTCGCTTCTCGCAACGCCTCTTTCATGCCGCCGAGAGAAAAATCAAAATCCCCGGAAAGCACATCTTGCACTAATTTGCCAAAGCCCACAGTGGGATCCATATCCTTTGCAGCTTGATCTATACGAGCAATATCCAGCCGTTCCAATTCTTCCTGTAAAAGGATTTCCTCCGGTTCTGCGGCGAGGGATAGCTTCGGGAAAAGCAGAAAACACAGAAAAATAAAGAGTATATATTTTCTCATCGTCTTCCTCCCTATACCAAATGCATCACCATATCCAAAAGTGCCACCAATACCGGCGCCGCCGCTGTCATCATCAATATTTTACCTGCCAGCTCAACCTTCGCCGCTACCGCACTTTCTCCCGCATCTGCACAAAGCTGCGCACCAAATTGCGTCAAATAAGCAATTCCGATGACCTTTAGCACAATGGCAAAATATCCGCCGCCCACGCCGGCTTTTTCCGCCGTTTCCCGCAGTAGGGTCAAAATCCCCGCCAAGGGTGTGCAAATCGTAGCAAAAATTAAAATACCTGTAATAGTCGTAATCAACAAAGCGATTTGAGGGCTTTCCTTTTTCATCAGTACCGCCAGAACTGTGCCTACCAGTCCCAGGGCAATGATTCTTCCCATTTCCATAAAAACGCCCCCTTTATAGCTGGAATAGGGTTTGTACCGTATCAAATAATGTACTGATATATTGAATGACCCAAAACAGCACCACCACCAGTCCTGCCAGTGTTGTCATCATGGCCTGCTCCTCCCTGCCTGCACGAATCAACACCTGATTAAGCACTGCCACCAGTATCCCTACCGCCGCAATGCGGAATACAATATTGATCTCCATTTCCTTCTCCCCCATCTCTCGTTATAGCAGTGCTACAATCAGTAAGAGTCCGCTCAAACTGCCCATACCGTAATAAAGTCTTCCGTTTTTCTCCAGCCGTTTCTTCCCCCTTTCCAGTGTGGACTGAATATAATGCTGTAACAGCAGAATACTGCTTTCCTGCTGTTTTTTATCCAAATATCCCAGTGTTTTGCCGAACAGAAGCAAGGCATCTAAATCCTCTGTTGTCAGAAATAAATACGGAAACATTTTCTGCCAGACGTCATTCCAGATTTCTTCCGCCGAACTGCCATCTCGTGCTGACATTCGTTCTGCCGCTTCCAGAAATGCCTGCCCAACGACGCCTTCCGTTTTCCAGCTGATGCTTTCCAATACTTCAGGCAAAGGCGCCGAAAGATAGTTAATTTGACTTTGTAACAGTATGAGCCCCCGTTCCAACTCCTCCAGCTCCTTCAGGCGATATTTTTCCTTTGCCGCCAGATAGGCGCCTGTCCAAAGGGTGGACCCCAAAATCAAGGTTGTCCCTGCCAGCTGTAATATCATATTCCGTCCCTTCCTTCCATATGATTTTTCCTTTGTTATCACAGATTTTTTCCACAGTCCCAACGCCTTTTCTCATGGAAAGAAATACATACCGCTGAAAAATCTGTTTTTCTATCAATTCCCGCAGATGTGGCCGTTGCTCCAAATCTGCCATATCAGACCCATGAACAGTGGCGATCAGCTTCACACCGGCATTTAATACTTCTTCCACCGCACGGATATCCTCTGCCCGCCCCAATTCATCTACGGCAATGACATCAGGCGACATACTGCGCAGCAACAGAACCATACCCTGTGCCTTTGGGCAGCCCTCCAAAATATCTGCGCAGGGTCCGATATCCATTTGGGGAACGCTGTCTTGCAGCGGCGCAATTTCTCCCCGTTCATCTACAATGCCCACAGTAAAAAAGTGGCCGCTTTCTCCTCTGCTCAAACACCGGATGATATCACGCAGCAAAGTGGTTTTGCCACAGCCCGGCGGGGAAACCAAAAGCGTGTGGCAAAACGTGTTGTTTTCCAAGAAGTAAGGCAAAAAACGCCTGCCCAATCCCTTCTGCTCCCGTGCAATACGAATGTTGAGACCATTGACCTGCCGCAAAGTTTTGATTTCTCCTTGTTCTAATACCGCTTTGCCGCAAAACCCTACTCGATGCCCGCCTGTAATGGTGAGAAACCCCTGCCGCAATTCCTCCTCAAAGGCATACAAGGAATAGGCACTTAAGAGAGAGATCGTTTCTTGCATATCTCCTTTTGTAATCAAAACCCCTTCACCCATCTCTCTGGTCAGAATACCGTCTTTCCGCAAAAAAAGAACTTTGCCTGCACACTTTAGTTGTAAAGGACGTTGACAGCGTAGGCGGATTTCCG
>JAFWWO010000001.1 GCA_017523325.1 Anaerotignum sp.
ACCGGCAAAATTTGTCTTAGCATTCGTTTCCGTCTGCTTGAAATTGACTATGGGTTGTGTGTTCATATCCATTGTTCAGTTTTCAAGGATCAACTCCGCTTGTTCAGCGGCGAAGATTATTTTATCAAATCTTCATTCTTTTGTCAAGCACTTTTTTGATTTTTTTCAATCTTTTTAGATGTCTTGATTTTTTTGCCGTTAGCAAGGAACAGTATATCAGCTTTCCCTATGCCTGTCAACAAATTTTTAATAAAATAACATAATTATTTTTCTCTAAATTCCTACTATAATCATATACATATTTTTTTCCGTCCGCATCGTCCTATTCTTGTTCCTTACCCCTATGTATAGGAAAAGCGACTCTTTTGAGTTGTCTCCAAAAAGTCGCTTTTCCCGTCAGTCAATTTCTTGTAAAATCTTTACAATCAGTTTGTGTTCTTATCTGTGTTTTTGTCTGTGTTTTTGCTTGTTTTGTCAGACCGTTTGCCGGTATCAATGTTGTATTCCTGTGCAAATTCAGTTCTGTTCATGTTTTTCTGTGTGTTGTTCTTGTCTGTGTTTTTGCTTGTGTTCTTGTCCATTCCTATGACCTCCCTATATTTTCTGTTACTTGTTTGGCGAGTTTTCTCTCGCAGTCATAGTATGGCTCATTTCACTGTTTTTATACATTCCGTCTTTTTTCCATCAAATATCTTTTTTTATATTTCATTGCTGCATAGTACAGTATCTTCCGATAAACAAAAGGATTGCCGGCTCCACCAACTACCCCAACAAGAGGTATGGTCTGTATAAATTTTGCCGCCAGCATCTCATCAGAAAGAGCAACCGCCGCTTTTTTGACTTCCTCCTCAAAAGAGTAAATGCGTTCTGTGCCAATGGAAGCAATCCATTCCTCAACTTTTTGATCTGCCCGTCTTTTCTCCGCGCCTTTCGCAAGGGCAGCAACTATCATTCGTAATATCAGCACCTGTTCTTCCTCGCTGTGATAAGGATACCCATAACTTGCTGCCGTTTCATAAATGCCCTTTAACAGCACACCCAGAAAAAGCGGAATATCCGGCAAGCCAATACCCAATATGCCCAATCCCAGTCCTTCGGCCGTGGCGAAACAGGAATTGAGCCGCCTGCTTCGGGCTGCGGCGCTCTCCAGCTTTCGGAGTGATTTTTTCGTCGGCTTTTTTTCGATACGAAAATCGTTCACTTGGAATTCCAGCGCAAGTTCTTCTCCCTTAAACGTCTTTTCAATGACCGGCGTTCCTTTTTCAAAAATCGTAAAAAACGCCTTATAAAAAGCAGTATGCAAAACGGAAATCAGTCTTTGCGGCAATTTATTTTCTATTTTTCCCGTAACCTCTTGCAGCATACCGCCTTTTTTGGCCTCCGCCTCACGCAAATATCTTTCTTCCCTTTCCAGTAGGTGCCGCCACTCCTTCTCCAGTGTAATTCCCATGTGCTTCCCCCGTTTCTTCCTAAAAAAGCATTGACAAAAAGAGGCCGCCCGAAAGCGACCTCCGGCGATGTTGCCATCGCTTTTTATTTCTCATCATTATCCTCTTTATTCTGGAACATACCCCGCAAATCTGTGTTGCCCACATTTTTCTTCATACCGGTATCTGCCTGTATATTCTGCATACGGTAATAATCCATGACACCAAGATTGCCGCTTCTGAAGGCCTCCGCCATAGCCATAGGCACTTCCGCCTCTGCTTCTACAACCTTCGCCTTCATACGTTCTACCTCGGCCTTCATTTCCTGCTCTTTCGCAATAGCAGTTGCACGGCGTTCTTCCGCCTTCGCCTGAGCGATTTGTTTATCTGCTTCCGCCTGTTGGATCTGCAAATGTGCACCGATATTTCTGCCAATATCAACATCGGCAATGTCAATGGAAAGAATTTCAAAAGCAGTCCCGTTATCCAGACCTTTGGAAAGCACCGTTCTGGAAATCAAATCGGGGTTTTCCAGCACACTCTTGTGGCTCTGGGAGGAACCAACCGTTGTAACGATACCCTCGCCGACTCTGGCGATAATGGTTTCTTCACCGGCACCGCCGACCAATCTTGCCAAGTTGGCTCTTACCGTAACCTTCGCAATAACCTTCACTTCGATACCGTCAATGGCCACTGCGGAAATCCAAGGGGTTTCAATGATTTTGGGCGTTACACTCATACGAACGGCTTCAAACACATTACGCCCTGCCAAGTCAATGGCCGCTGCCCGTTCAAAGGAAAGGTCCAAATTTGCTCTATGTGCAGCAATCAGGGCATCTACTACATTATCCACCCGACCGCCGGAAAGCAAATGAGATTCCAACTGGTTTGCGTTAACGTTCATACCTGCCTTCTGCGCTTTGATTAAAGGGCGAATGATTTTGTCCGCCCGCACACGACGCAACCGCATACCCACCAAGGAAAATATGCTGACCTTTACACCGGCGGAAACTGCGGAAATCCACAAGCCCAGCGGCACAAAACTCAAAAATATCCCGATAACCACCAGTATTACAATAATAGGGATAATAAAGCCAAAAACTTCAAACGGATACATATTTACGCCTCCTTCTGTTCCTCTTCACCCTGTTTATTTTCTTTGTAGGCTGTTACCGTCACCGTTTTTCCGGTAATTTGCACTACCTGTACCTTTTCCCCTCTGTCGATAAAATCGCTTTTGGAGCAAACATCTACTAACTTTCCGCCAAAATCCGCCACTCCAAAGGGGCGCAGCGTGGACTGGGTCAAACCGATCTGCCCCAAAAGTCCCTGCAAAGCAGTTTCGTCAAAATCTCGTGCGTCCTGCTTTTCCTTTAGAATTACCTTATTATATAAACCACTTTTCTTGGCAAAAACGATCATCGCAAAGAATACAATCACCAACAGCACCAATAAAATCAAAAATGCCATCATACCGTAGAGCTTATAATTCAGAATCAGCGATGCCAATAACGAAACCGCTCCCATAATTCCGAAAATACCGAATCCCGGTATCAGAATCTCTGCGAAAACCAGTATCAGACCGAGTATTGCCAAAACAATAATCCAAGGCAGCATCATTCTCAACCTCCCTCTTGGTTTTTTGCCCTGTTTGGTCAATTTGTATTCTCAATCTCCACAGAATACATTTTTTTCATATTAACACAAAAGCCATTTCCCATGCAACGAAAAAGGCAAACCGTAATAAATGTTTAAGATTTCCATGTTTGCCAAACTTTTCCGGCTACAAAAAAAGCAAGGTTCCCGAAGACCCCTGCTTTTTACCGCCATATCCCCAAAAGCGCTTCTCCTTTTGGCGATTCCATTGCCATGTTATTCCATCACCGTCACCGGCACAATAATACTTACCCCCGACTTTATATTCGGTGTTTTCATTCCGTTAAATTCCATTATTGTCTTTACCATGCGTTCGGTTTTTTCGTTTTCCTGCTTATACGCCTGTGCAATGCTCCAGAGGGTATCGCCTTTTGTGACCTGCACGGATTCATAATAGGTTCTTTTGGTTCTGCCTGTCTGCCCGCCCAATGCCAGTGTCCCAAGGCACAGAATCAATGCCAATGTGATCCAAATAAATAAGCTTTTTCTGATTTTTCTGGATTTTCTTACAACTTTTCTTTGCGTTCTTCTTTCCATGCTTCTCACCTCGTATTCGAACAAATTTTCTCTATTTGATTCAATATTACACGAACATATATTCTTTGTCAATATTTTTTTGAAAATTTTACGAACATAGGTTTGATTTTTTTGTTTTATTGTGGTAAACTGTATGCAAATATGGTCGGCAAAGGGGATTTTGTCCTCTCAGGGCTAATCAGCAAAGAAATTCAATAATCGCCGTTCATTTGGTTAAAATCATAAAGGAGTGAGAACATGAGCGATTTGTCTGCAAAACAAAATCAGATTTTAGAATACATGAAAGCTGAGGTGCGGGAAAAAGGCTATCCGCCCTCTGTTCGCGAAATTTGCGATGCTGTGGGCTTAAAATCCACCTCTACCGTTCACGGCCATCTTTCCCGTTTGGAAAAAAAGGGCCTCATCCGGCGTGATCCTACAAAACCCAGAGCCATTGAGATTTTAGACCCCGGCTTCGAAGCACCTCAAAGAGAGCTGGTAAACGTCCCTATCGTAGGAAGCATTACCGCCGGCAGCCCCATTTTGGCCGTTGAAAATATTGAGGATACCTTCCCCATTCCCGTGGATTATATCCATAACGATACCGTATTTATGCTCCGTGTGAAGGGCGAAAGTATGATTGAGGCGGGTATATTTGATAAAGATTTGATTCTTGTTCGTCAGCAAAACGATGCGAAAAACGGAGATATCGTAGTGGCGCTGATTGAGGATTTCGCCACTGTCAAAACATTTTATAAAGAAAAGGATTTTATCCGGCTTCAGCCTGAAAATTCCTCAATGTCGCCCATTATTGTAAAAGATGTATCTATTTTGGGTAAAGTCATCGGCTTATTCAGAAAATTTTAAGGAGTGAAGGGATTCATGTTTGGTTATATCAAAGTCGGCGCAGCCGTTCCGAAGCTAAAGGTTGCCGATTGTATTTATAATAAGGAAGAAATCATTCAAATCACAAAAATTGCAGCCGAGAAAAAAGTCCGTGTATTGACTTTTCCGGAGCTTTCTGTCACCGGCTATACCTGTGCGGATTTATTTTTCCAGAAAACCCTTCTGGCTGCCGCCGAAAAAGCCGTGGGCGAAATCGCCGAGAGTACAAAAGCTCTGGATATTCTTCTGTTTGTGGGCGTTCCTGTGGCAACGGATAATCAAATCCTAAACTGTGCCGCCGCCATTTATCAAGGGGAGATTTTAGGTCTTGTACCAAAAACTCTAATCCCCAATTATAGCGAATTTTATGAAGAACGCTGGTTCTCCTCCGCAGAGGATTTGCTTACGGAGGAAATTTCATTCGCCGGACAAGAGGTTCCCATCGGCAACGATTTGATATTTACCGCCGCAGGCATACCGGATCTGAAAATCGGCGCAGAAATTTGTGAGGACCTCTGGGGGCCCATTCCATCCAGCTCACTCCTTAGCCTTTACGGCGCAACATTGCTGGTCAATCTCTCCGCCAGCAATGAATTGGCTTCCAAGCCCGATTATCGCCATCAGTTGGTGGCACAGCAATCCTCCCGTTGCTTGTCAGCCTATGTATATGCCTCCGCCGGCATCGGGGAATCCACACAAGATGCTGTTTTCAGCGGCCATAGCATGATTTATGAAAATGGCACGCTGTTTGCCGAAACAGAGCCTTTCTGCCGGGAAGGTCAGTTGATTTATGCAGATATTGATGTGGAGATGCTGGCAGGGGAACGCAGGAAACAAACTACATTTATGACCCATTTGCAGCACACAGAGGCTAGCTACCGTCAGGTTTTGTTCCCTATGGAGCCTGATGCCGATTTCCATGCACATTGGAACCGCCCTGTGGCCGCCGCTCCTTTTTTACCTGCGGCAGACGCTTCTTTGGACAGGCGGTGTAAAAATATCTTCGGCGTCCAAACCACAGGTCTGGCAAGACGCATGGAGCATACCCATGCCGATACGTTGGTAGTGGGCATTTCCGGCGGTCTGGATTCCACCCTCGCCCTTTTGGTTTCCGTAAAAGCCTGTGATTTTCTGGGCATCGACCGCAGCCACGTTCTGGGGGTTACTATGCCCGGCTTCGGCACAACGGACAGAACCTATCAAAACGCTTTGACGCTCATGAAATCCTTGGGCGTCACTATGCGGGAAATTCCTATTCGTGATGCAGCGTTGCAGCACTTCAAGGATATTGACCATGACCCTGCTGTTCATGATGTAACCTACGAAAACACCCAAGCCAGAGAGCGCACCCAAATCCTGATGGATCTGGCAAACCAGACCAACGGCTTGGTTGTCGGTACAGGCGATTTATCAGAGCTGGCGTTGGGCTGGGCGACCTATAACGGCGACCATATGTCCATGTATGGTGTCAATGCCGGTATTCCCAAAACATTGGTGCGCGTTCTGGTAAAATGGATCGCCACCAACGGAGAAGTAGATGAAACGGCCTCCGCCGCCCTTTTGGACGTATTGGATACCCCTGTCAGCCCGGAATTGCTCCCGCCGGATAAAGACGGAAAAATCAACCAGAAAACCGAGGATTTGGTCGGGCCTTATGAATTGCATGATTTCTTCCTTTATCAAATCATCCGTTTTGGTTACCGTCCCGCAAAGGTACTATTTTTGGCGGAAAAAGCCTTTGCCGGCGTATATGATAGGGATACCTTGTTGAAATGGCTGAAAAACTTCTATCGCCGTTTCTTCACCCAGCAATTCAAGCGCTCCTGCCTGCCTGACGGTCCTAAGGTCGGCACCATATGCCTCTCCCCCCGAAGCGATTGGCGTATGCCGACGGATGCTTTCAGCCGTATCTGGTTGGAAGAAGTGGAACAGCTGTAATATAAATTGATACTAAAATAAGGAGAACCTCCAAAAATCAGGGGTTCTCCTTTTGTCATATCTTTTTTTCATTTATTTCGCTTTTTTCGCTTTGTATTTCTGCCACTCTTCGTATTCTTTGTTTGTGATTTGCTTCATAGTCTGCCTTTCAGTTCCTTCCTTACTTTTTCCAAATCACTGCAAGTCAGGATTGGAATCAGTGCGTTAATTTCCTCAATGCTTTTATCCCACCACTTGAAGCTGAGCATTATATCAATCAGTTCATCATCAAATCGTTTACTGAAAACCCTTGCAGGATTTCCTGCCACAATTGTGTAGGGATCAACATCGCTGCCCACAACGCTGTTTGCTCCAATAATGGCTCCGTCACCGATATGAACTCCGGGAAGAATCACGGCGTTTTGACCGATCCACACATCATTGCCGATTACTGTGTCTCCCTTGAGCGGAAGGTCAGATGGCGCAGGCGGCTCCATATCCCATCCTTCCAGCGTGTAGAACGGGAACGTCGATACCGCATTCATCTGATGATTTGCCCCGTTCATAACAAATTCGACTCCAGCTGCAATTTGACAAAACTTTCCTATAATCAGCTTGTCGCCATTCCATTCGTAGTGATGCATGACATGACTCTCAAAATCAGAATCAGCAATATAAGTGAAATCCCCGACTATGATATTCGGATTCTTAATTGTAGGTTTTATATAGATTTCCTTGTCGTACCCTGCAATCGGATGGATTGTGGTTGGATCAGGTTTCTTCCCATTTTTCACAAAGCTCACCTCAACTTTTTTCTCGCCGTCTATTATACCGACGATGCATGAACATTTCTACCGATAAAAACAGCCGGGACACCCCGACTTCCACAACTTACCCCTCAAGCGGCAAAAACGGCAGAGGAATAATTAAATTGTATCAATCTCGGTGCTTTTATATCAATATTGCTATAATCCGCAGCATACTTGAAATAAGCATAGGACGGTATCAATATCAAGACCTTCTCGTCCGGTTTGCAGATATATTCCACCAATTCAAATAACGCCGGAATAATACCCGGTGAGGTCACCAGCTGTTCCTTCGAGAACTCCCAACCATAGCGGCTTTTCGTCCACTGCAAAAACGCCTCATAATACTTCGGGGCAAACACCTTCGTATAACCGAAAATCCGTTTATCCAGTCTTTCCTTCATTGCATCAATAATGCAGGGCGGCGTAGCAAACTCCATATCGGCAATCCACATCCGCACATATTCATCGTCAGGGAAGGGAAATTTTTTATCCGCAGGTGCATGAAAAATGTATTCCCGCCAGCCATCTGTGTTCATGCTGTTGCTGTTTCTTCTGTCAATTACTTCATCAAAATTATACTTCATGATACCTGCCTCCTTAAAAAATAATTACTTTAGTTATAGCACGCCGTATTTTTGGTGTCAAATATCAGCCCGTTTCAGGGAAAAAGCAAATGTACTGCCCGCTCCTTCTTGGCTTTTGACGGTAATCGTTTCCCCGTGGGCAAGAATAAACTCCTTCGCAATGGCCAGCCCAATGCCGCTGCCCGCTTTATCCTGATTACGGGTGGCATCTGCTTTATAAAACCGATCGAATACATATTTTTGATCCTCTGCAGGAATACCGGGTCCTCCGTCCTTCACGGATACCAATACTTTATTCTTCCCCAGCCAAGAGGTTTCCATTTCAATGACTGCGCCCTCCGGCGAAAACTTCACCGCATTGGACAATAGATTTTGCAGCACACGGGAAATTTTATCCCGATCCCCTTGCACCATGGTCTGCTCTGCCGCATAAATCGCCCGTATCCCTACTCTTTTTTGTCTAAGCTGGGGTTCCAGCAGGGCAATGTTCGTCCGAATCAAATCATTCAAATCAAAATCTGTTTCTTCCAATAAAATACGACTGCTTTCCGCCCGGCTCAAATCCACAATATTCTCCGTCAAGCGGGAAAGGCGATAGGTTTCCTCCAGCACAATACGCAAATACTTCTCCTGTTTTTCCGGCGGAATGGTTCCGTCCAGCAATGCCGTTAAAAACCCCTGCATACTGGTCAAAGGCGAGCGTAAATCGTGGGAAACATTGGCAATAAAATCCCTTCTGGTTTTTTCGTATGCCTGTAAACTCTCCGCCATATGATTAAAGCTTTCGCCCAACTGCCCTACCTCGTCGTTGCTCTCTATTTTTACTCTCTGCTCAAAATCCCCATCGGCAATGACTTTGGCCGCTCGGTTCATTTCCATCAGGGGCAGGGTCATTCGTCTGGAGGTCATATAGCTGACGAGTACTGCAAATAAGCCCACCAATAACAAACTGGCAATCCCTCTGCCATACATTTCCTTCAAGGACGCCTCCAACTCCGGCATAGAACGGCACATGAATATGCCCGAAAGCTGTCCCGCCGTAATGGGATACCCTACAAAAAGCATGGGTGTATCAAAAAAGCGGGTGGGTTTTGTTTCCAGAGAAACCACATTCCCGTCTAAAACGCCCTGTATCAGCTCCTCGTAGCCTAAGGCCTCCCCAATCATGGTTTCATCAAAGCCCGGCGAAGTCATTACCACAACCCCGTCTTGATTCACCATTAAAATCCCTGCACCCATATAATTTTCCAACACCTGTAATTCATAACTTAAATGATTCAAATTACCGGTATAGTATGCTTTCGTAAAAGCATCGGCAATTTTCTCTCCCTGTGCAATCAGTTCATCTTTCTTCTCATTCATGTAATGGCGGGTATATACCACTGCCAATACCGCACCCAAAACAACCACACAAACAGCAATGGTACCCAGATATAAAAGCATTTGTTTTTTGACAATCGATTTTATTCTCATTTTTATTCCCCCAAATTACAAAAAAAGCGTTACAAAACCGCAAAAAAATGGTATACTGAATCATAATATAGTAATTTCGTTGTATTTTCATGAAAAACACCATAGAAAGGAGTTAGGCATTTTGCCTGTATGACGTATATGAATCCAGAACAAAAACAACCACCAAAAGGCTTTGGAAAATTACCTTTGACAGACTTAATCATCATCGCACTGGCAGTTTTCGTCATTTTCCGTGTACCATGGAACAATATGAACAGCTTCCATTATCTGCTGTTTTTCCTGCTTTTGCTTTGCATCATGCTTCGTATGTCCAACGCCCGTAAAGTGCGTATGAACGAAATAGAGAAAGCGCGCAGAAATGCAGAGGCAGAAATGCAGACACCACTTCTGCCCACAGATGAACCGTCCGTTGCAGAGCCCTCTACTGATGAAAATGCCAATGCAGAGCCTTCTGCCGATGAAACATCTGTCCAAAAAACAGAAACCCCACCTGACCAACAATCACCGCAGGCATGAATCCGTATAGGATATCCAAAAACAGGGAACCCGCCAAAAACAGCGACCCCCTGTTTTTTTATTATTTCTGCCCGAATTTATAGCCCACACTCCAAACCGTGCGGATGCCCCATTCGTCCTCTGCATGGAGCTTTTCTCGAATCCGCTTTACATGCACGTCCACCGTTCTGGTATCGCCCACATATTCATAGCCCCAAATGCGGTCCAGCAGCTGTTCTCTGGTAAACACCCGATTGGGGTGCTGCGCCAGATAATACAGCAATTCAAATTCCTTCGGCGGAAACTCCAAGCTTTTGCCATAATAAGTAACGGAATAATTGGAAATATTGATCTCCAAATTGGGAAAGCGCAATATATTTTCATCTGACTCATGCATAGGCTCAAATCTGCGTAAAACCGCCTTCACCCGTGCAACCATCTCCTTAGGCTCGAAGGGCTTTACGATATAATCATCCGCCCCCAGCTCCAGCCCCAGAACCTTATCGAAGGTTTCCCCCTTTGCCGTCAGCATAATGATGGGCACACGGCTTTCCTTGCGCACCTCTGTGCAAACCTGATACCCGTCCAATCCCGGCAGCATCAAATCGAGCAAAACCAAATGAGGCTGATATGCTTTTTCCGCCTGCACCGCCTCCCTGCCGTCATAGACCTCCTTGGTTTCGTATCCTTCTTTTTCCAGATAAAGAGAAATCAATTCCGCAATATGCTTATCGTCATCAACGATCAATATTCTCTGTTTCTCACCCATCGTTTCACCGCCTTTTCTTACTTCAGTTCCACCACAGTCACACCGGCCTCGCCTTCTCCATAGGCACCGGGACGATGGCTTTTTACATGGGGATTCGTCCGCAAATAGCTTTGCACAGCAGCCCGCAACGCCCCTGTTCCCTTTCCGTGGATAATCACAATCTGCTTCAAGCCGGATAAATAGGCATCGTCAATATATTTGTCGATATTTGCCAGCGCTTCATCAACCAACTGCCCTCTGCAATCAATTTCCGCTGAAATAAATTGGCTTTTTGCCGTTTTTGCCTTGGGCATCGTCTGTTTTTTCTTCTCCTTGGGCAAAGGCGTATCGTCCAACATCAGTTCTGCCAAAGGCACCTTTATTTTCATGACGCCCATTTGTACCATAACCTCTTTATTTCTATCCGGTGCCGTCAGGGCAACGCCCTTCTGATCGAAAGAGATAACATATACCCGATCCCCTGCCTGCAATTTCTCCGGCGCTTTATGGGTCGGTTTCATTTTTCTGGATTTCAGGAAATCCTCCTGCATAGAAGAGAGCTTTTCATTCAGTTTCGCCCGATTATCCAGCATTTTCTGGCGGCTGTTGGCCTCCTTCGCCTGTCGGTTCATTTCTTTGATGATGCTGTCTGCTTCTTCCTTGGCCTTGGCATAAAGCTGCTTGGCTTCTTCTCTGGCCTTTTGCAGTATTTTTTCCTTTTGCTCTTGGGTCTTTTGCTTTTGCCGCTCTACCTCCAGCTTCAGGGCTTCTGCCTCTTTGCGATATTGCTCCGCTCGCTCCTGTTCAAAAACCACGGATTTTTTGCTGATTTCCAAATCTGTAATCACATCTTCAAATCTGGCCTCGTCCTGGCTGATAAATTCTTGGGCACTCTCCAAAATATACTCCTGTAAGCCCAATCGTCTGGAAATGGCAAAGGCATTGCTCTTTCCCGGAATCCCAATTAGCAGGCGATAGGTCGGTCTTAAGGTTTCCACACTAAATTCACAGCAGGCATTTTCCACACCCTCCGTAGAAAGGGCAAATACCTTTAGTTCACTGTAATGGGTGGTCACAGCTGTGCGAATCTGCCGCTCCCGCAACGCCTGAATAATGGCAATGGCCAATGCCGCACCCTCCGTCGGGTCTGTGCCTGCTCCCAATTCGTCAAACAGTACCAGCGAATGATCCGTGACCTCCTCCATAATTTTCACAATATTGGTCATATGGGCGGAAAAGGTACTCAAACTCTGTTCGATGCTCTGCTCATCACCAATATCTGCAAAAACCCGGTCAAAAACCGCCAGCTGAGAATGGTCAAAGGCGGGAATATGCAGACCCGCCTGCCCCATCAGAGAAAACAGCCCCAGTGTTTTCAGCGCAACGGTTTTGCCGCCGGTATTGGGCCCCGTAATCAGTAAAGTAGTAAATTCCTTCCCTAAATAAATATCAATAGGCACTACGGTTTTGGTGTCCAAAAGGGGATGTCGGGCCTTTTGGATATTGACGTATCCCTCTGTATTGAATAAGGGCTGCGTGCCGTCCATAGAAAGGGACAGCGCCGCCTTTGCAAATATAAAATCCAGCTGAGTTAAAAGCTCCAGATTGGCCTCTATGGAAACGGCATTGGACGTCACCATTTCGGAGAGCATCCGCAATATTTTTTCGATTTCTTCCTTTTCCTTGGCCTGCAATTCCTTAATTTTATTGTTCAGCTGAATGACGCTCAAAGGCTCCATAAACAGCGTAGAGCCCGTATTGGATTGGTCGTGTATCATACCTGGGAATGTATTTCTGTATTCACTCTTGACCGGCACGCAATATCTATCGTTACGAATGGTAATCACAAAATCCTGCAGCATATTCCGATACGCTGAGGAGGAAATGATACTGTTCAAATGATCCTTCACTCTATCGTTGGAAATTTTGATTTCCTTACGCACGCTCCGTAAGCCGGCGCTGGCATTATCAGCAATTTCCGTTTCCGAAAGAATACAACGGCTGATTTCATTCTCCAACGTATCCAGCGGCACGATTAAATCAAAGTATTCATCCAGACGTTCATAGACTTCGGCGGCATTTTCCCGCTTGGCGTAATTTTTTATTTTTCGGCAAACGTACAAAAACTCGCCCATGGTCATCAATTCGCCAACGGAAAGCATACCTGCCATAGCCGCCCGCTTCAGCTGAGGACGAATTTCCCGAAAGCCTCCAAAAGACGGGCCGCCTTTACGCAGCACCATACTGACTGCCTCTGTCGTTTCCTGCTGCCAAATGGCAATATCACTGAGAGCTGACGAGGGCTGCAACGCCGCCGCCCGTTCCTTTGCCATAGGAGAAACGGCATAGCCTGTCAGCTTTTCTATGATTTTATCAAACTCCAATGTATGCAATGCTTTTTCATTCATATCTTTCGCTCCATTTTGATTATCTTTTTCTCCTATTTTTATTAGTTTACCACATTCCTAAAAAACTCTCAACTTTCCGTCAAAAACCGGAATGACCATCCATTTGCTTCGGCGAAAATGCCATTTATCACCCATATACAAAGCACAACACCCCCCGCATAGGTCTTGCCTACACAGGGGGTGCTTTCTGCCGGCTTATGTACCGGCTCATATTTTTATTGCTCTTCCTTTAAGGCAGCCATTACCTCTTCCCGCATGGGAATGGACTGGACTGCACCATTTCTTGTCACTGCAATTGCGGATGCTTTTGCACTCATTTTCAAAATATCGGGAATGTCCATTCCCTCCATCAAGCCCGCCAGAAAATACCCGGTAAAGGTATCTCCCGCCGCAGTGGTATCCACCGCCTTGACAGCAAAAACAGGCTGAAAATAAGTCACATCTCCTTCCGCATACATTGCACCATCCTTACCAAGTGTCAGCACGATCTTTGCTTCGGGGAACATTTCTCTCATTTTTGCCAGCACATCATCAGGCTTTTCCAACCCTGTGATTTGACCGCCCTCCACTTCGTTTACCAAAAAAATACTTACCTTCTTCAAATCCACTGTACGTAGCTTCTCATCAAAGGGAGAAGGATTTAATGCTACCTGTATGCCCTTTTCATACGCCCGATCGACGATATATGCCAGCTGATTCACCTCATTTTGCAGCAGCAGGAAATCCCCCTGCCCAAAATGACGCAGCACCTCATCTACATATTCCTCCGTCAATCTTTGATTGGCGCCGCCATAGAGCAATATTGAATTTTGGGCATTTTTGTCCACCTGGATAATCGCATGGCCCGTTTTCCCTTCGATTATCTTGATATACTCTGCGTTGACACCGTATGCCTTGCAGGCATCTAAAAAAGGCTGTCCATCTTCGCCAATCATACCGCCGTGATAAACGTCCACACCGGCCTTTGCCAACGCCATAGACTGATTCATGCCCTTCCCGCCTAAAAATACATTCAGCCGCACAGAGGCCTCTGTTTCGCCGGGCAGGACAATATGGTCTACTTCATACACATAATCCAAGTTCATGGAGCCAATATTCAACACCTTCATCAGGTTCCCTCATTTACAAAAATCATTCTGCATTTTCAGCGGTAACCAATGCCACTTCAACGGGAATATTTGCTACCACTTCTTCGCCGTTCATCAGTTTTACAGCGTTCTGTACGGAAGATTCGCCAAGCATGAAAGGCTGTTGTGCGATGGTTGCTGCCATTCTGCCTTCCTTGATGGCTACAACTGCATCATCTGTTGCATCGAAACCAACTACCATAATTTCTTTGCCGGCTGCTGCAATAGCCTCTGCTGCACCCAGAGCCATTTCATCATTTGCAGCAAATACAGCCTGAATATCAGGGTTTGCCTGCAGCATATTTTCCATTACAGACATACCTTCTGTACGGTCAAAGTTTGCTGTCTGGCTTGCTACAACTGTCAACTTGCTGTCTGCAATACTGTGGAAGCCTTCACCACGGTCGATGGCTGCGGAAGCACCGGGAATACCTTGCAATTCTGCTACCTTTACGCCTTCGCCCAGTGTATCTACGATATACTGTGTAGCCATTTCCGCACCAAGCACGTTATCGGAAGCGATGGTACAATCTACATCTACGCCATTTACAATACGGTCAACCGCAATTACTTTTACGCCTGCGTCCAAAGCATTCTGCACCACGCCGGAAACTGCATCAGAGTCTACGGGGTTGATAATCAATACGCTGATATTTTTGGACAGCAGGTCTTCAATATCACTTACCTGCTTTGTCACATCATCGCCGGCATCTACTACCGTCAAGCCAACGCCTGCATCTTGCGCCGCCGCTTGTGCACCTTCTACCAGTGTTACAAAGAAGGGGTTGTTCTGTGTGGAAACAGACAAACCAATCGCACCGTCTGTTGCAGCAGTATCTCCACCACCGTCTGTGGTGCCGCCGCAGCCTACTAAAGCTGTCGCCATCATGCCCACACAAACAATCATTGCCAACAATTTTTTCATACTATCATCCTCCATTTTTTTCATTTTCTTTTTTGTCTATATACAAACGGACTGATGCGATGTTCCCCGTCGCCGCCGTTTATATAACGAAATAAACTGTAAATACTCTTCAAACCGTCTTATCTCTTATGGTCTGCCAATACGGCAATCAAAATCACCACCGCTTTTACAACTGATTGGTAATAGGTATTGATACCCATAATATTCATACCGTTATTCAATACGGCAATAATCAGCACACCGGCAAATGTCCCCAGGATTTTACCTCGCCCACCACTCATACTGGTGCCGCCCAGGGCAACCGCCGCAATGGCATCCAATTCATACCCCTGCCCCAAGGTTGCTTGTGCGGAATTGACACGGGAAATCATAATCAATCCTGCAAGAGCCGCCATAAAACCGGAAATGGCATATACAATAATTTTCGTTTTTGTGGTATTCACGCCGACCAGATTGGCACATTTGATATTACTGCCCGTTGCATAAATTTTTCTGCCGAAAGTAGTTTTGGTCAGCATAAACCAGAAAACCGCCAAAGATACCAGAAAAATGATAACGGGCACAGGAACTCTTATAAACCCTAACTTCAAAGCGCCTTTTCCGAGCCCTGCAAACAATGCTGCACCAAATTCGCTTTCAATGCTGGACGCCAACTTGGAAATAGGCTTGCCGTCTGTAATAATCAATGCAAATCCTCGATACGCCGTCATGGTAATCAGGGTAGCGATAAAGGGCTGCAACCGTCCTTTTGTCACCAAAACACCACTGACTGCACCCAACGCCGTACCTACCACCAAAGCGGCACAAATCGCCAAGCCTGCCGGCAGTCCGGACACAATCATTTCTGCCGCAATAATGGCGCTCAATGCAAATGTAGAGCCCACAGACAGGTCAATACCATCAGATAATATCACGCAGGTCATACCGAAGGCAATCAGCCCATTGAATGTCGCCTGGCGCATCAGGTTCAAAAGGTTGCCGACATCTCTGAATTCTTTGCTGATACAACACAGCACAACCGCCAACAGCAACAATGCAATAAACGCCGCATATTCACTGAAATAATGGCCCCAGCCTTTTTTTGTTTTTTCCATTATAAACTTCCCCCCGTAGCTAATGTCATCACCTTTGCCTGATCGGCCTCTGCCGCATTCAGTATTCCGGTCACCCTTCCTTCGTGGACAACTACAATTCTGTCGCTCATGCCCAGTACCTCCGGCAATTCCGAAGATACCATAATCACAGCCACACCTTTTGCCGTCATTTCATTGATAATGGTATAGATTTCCTTTTTTGCACCGATATCCACCCCGCGGGTAGGCTCGTCCAAAATCAACAGCTTGGGCTCCGTATAAATCCATTTTGCCAATACGACCTTTTGCTGATTCCCGCCGCTCAAATTATTACACTCATGGTCGGGCCCAAAGCATTTGATATGAAAATCCTCAATACCTTTTTTCACAACGGCTCTCTGCTTCGGTTTATTCAAAACAAATCCGTTTGCGACCTTCGGCAAATTGGTAATCTCTATGTTCTCGGCGATGCTCTTTTCCAAAAGCAAGCCTTCCGTTTTCCTATCCTCCGTAATAAAGCCGATGCCGGCGGCAATGGCCTGTCTGGGATTTTTGATTTTCACTTCTTTGCCGTTCATAAAAATCTTGCCGCTATCCAGATGGATATTGCCAAAAATGGCATTCATAATCTCTGTTCGACCTGCGCCCATTAAGCCGGAAACACCGACCACCTCGCCTGCTTTTACATCAAAAGATACATCGTGGAACAACTTACCGCTGCTGAGGCCTTCCACCCGCAGCACTTCATCGCCCACCGTCACATTACGCTTCGGAAACCGCTCCCCGATGGCACGGCCAATCATCATCTGTACCACATGGTCCAAATCAATATCCTGAATATTTTCCGTACCTACATATTCCCCGTCCCGCAGGACTGTAATACGGTCGCACAGTTCAAAAATCTCCTCCATACGGTGGGAAATATAGACAATGGAAACGCCTTTTGCCTGCAGATTGCGAATGACATCGAACAGCACCCGTGTTTCACTGACCGTCAACGCCGCAGTAGGCTCGTCCATGATAATCACCTTGGCATCCGCCATCAAAGCCTTACAAATCTCTACCATCTGCTGCTGGCCTACAGATAAATCAGACATCGTTGCTGTCACGGGAATTTTTACACCCAGCTTGTCCATCATTTCCCGGGCTTTTGCCCGCATGGCCTTCTTATTGCAAATACCGAAGCCTTTCGTCAGCTCCTTGCCGATAAAAAGGTTTTCCTCCACCGTCAGGTCAAAAAGAACATTCAATTCCTGATAAATAAAGACGATTCCGGCTTTTTCCGCCTCTTGGGGATTTTTGAAAGAAACCTCTTTGCCGTCCACCCAAATCGTACCGGCATCTTTTGTATATACACCGGTCAAAATTTTCATCAACGTCGATTTTCCCGCACCGTTTTCGCCCATCAGGGCATGGATTTCGCCGTCCTTCAATAAAAATCCCGCATTCTTCAGCACCTGATTGGACCCAAAGGATTTATCGATTCCTTTCATTTCAATATTCACGTTTACTTCCCCCTTTCAGTCTGTTTTTGTTTCGATTTTATGCAAATATACAGCCTGCCTGAAGGATTATATTGGCATAGGGCGTAGTTTCTCCTGTGCGAATGACCGCTTTACAACTGCGGGTTCTATCCTTCAGTAGGGTATGAGAAATAAATTCCACTTCTATTTCTTCTCCGGCAAAAAATGTCTTGATTTCTTCCAATACCTGCGGGTTATGTGCCTTGATTTCCTCCGCCAATATGATTTTCTCCACCTTCATATCACCTGCGATAACTTCCAGTGTACGCATAAAAGTAGGCTCACCAAAGGCCAACGCAAGGTCAATTCGCTCCACTTCATCGGGAATGGGCAACCCGCAATCACCGATACAAATGGTATCTGTATGCCCCATATAGGACAACACTCTGGAAATGTCACTATTTAGAATGCCCTGTTTTTTCATGTCAAAGCAACCTCCCTGCTGATTACTGTTTTTCGTTTGCTTCTGCTTTCCGGCGGGTTGTCTGCCGCTGTATCAAAGAAACGTCAAAAAGATTTTCTTTCTCAAAAGACTCCTCCTGCACATATTTCAGTATGATTTGTACTGCTAATGCACCCATTTCTTTAATCGGCTGTACAATAGTGGAAAACTCCGGTGTAAACAGCCTGCTGAAACGGATATTATCAAATCCCATCAGCTGAATATCCTCCGGCACACGGTATCCCCTGCTTTGTAAAATTTTATACACCGCTATGGCCACCATATCGTTACAGGCCAAAATTCCATCTACATCGGGATATTGTGCAAGAAGTGCCTCTGCTGCCGTCAGCCCTTCTTCGTAATCATAATCGCAATCCAACCATTGGGCCTGCAAGCCATGCTCTTTGCAAACATCGCAATATCCCAAAAACCTCTGCTGACCGCTGGAATACTTCTGCGGCCCTCTTATACAAACAATCTGTTTACAGCCGCAGTCCATCAAATGCTCCATCGCCATTCTGCCGCCTTTATAATGATCCGCCTCGATAAAAGCAATTTCATCGAGCCCTTCTATTTTACGGTCAAGTATCACAAAGGGGATTTGGCAATTCCCGATTTGCGCCGCAAGGTTCTCACTATTGGTCATAATAATAATGCCGTCGGCATGCAAGCGATTTAATGTCTGGATATTCAAAATTTCCTTTTTTGTATCGTTCAGGGAATTGCACAGCAAAATGCGATATTGATTCTGATAAGCCTCTTCCTCAATCACTCTTGCCAATTCCCCAAAAAACGCATTTTCAATATTCGGCACTATGACGCCGATGATTTTGGAGGATTTTTTGAATAATGCACGGGCAAGCTCATTGGGCGCAAAGCCGGTTTCATGAATCACCGCCAAAACCCGCTCTCTTTTGATGGGATCTACGTTTGCAGTTCCGTTCATCACCCGAGAAACCGTCGATGGAGAAACGCCGGCTCGCCTTGCCACTTCTCTGATACTAATCATCATGGAAGACCTCCTTGTTATTTTTGAAACCCGTTTCAACCATTTACTTAAATTATAATCTCACCTCGGTTTCTATGTCAATCTGTCGTTTGTTTTTCAGCAAATTCATGTTTTTTCTCATAAAAAATCAGCCATTCTGCACAAAATATTTCTCCTCTTTTTCCATATTTCCCATAGCCTTCTTTTTCTGCATTTTTTCGGTCTTAAAATATGCCATTTTGCCATTTTCATGAAAAAAAGGCTGAAAATGAAAAAGTGCTGAAAATGAAAAAAGACCCTTGAAAAATCAAGGATCTTCAGTGCGGATGGTGGGACTCGAACCCACACGGTATCACTACCGCCAGATTTTGAGTCTGGTGCGTCTGCCAGTTCCGCCACATCCGCAAAACAAACTGCTTGATTATACTACCACAAATACCGGTACATTGCAAGCAGTTTTTTTACAATTTTCAAAAAATTATGCTTTTTCCGGTTCAGGATATTCCACGCCGAAAGTATCCACCGTTACCTTTGCCATCACCTGCGGCACAACGGGACGATCCATCTGGGCCGTTTGGGTTTCGGCGATGCGGTTTACCACGTCCATACCCTCCGTCACCTTGCCGAAAGCAGCATACTGCCCATCCAGATGGGGAGAAGTTTCGTGCATGATGAAAAATTGAGAGCCGGCACTGTCAGGGTGCATCGCTCGTGCCATAGAAAGCACACCGGGTGTATGCTTCAGATCATTTTTGAAGCCATTATAGGAAAACTCCCCTTTGATGGTGTAGCCGGGGCCACCCATACCGGTGCCTTCGGGGCAACCGCCCTGAATCATAAAACCACGAATGACACGATGGAAAATTTTACCGTCATAAAAGCCTTTTTTCACCAGAGAAATAAAGTTATTGACCGTATTAGGTGCGATTTCGGGATACAACTCCGCTTTCATGATGCTGCCGTCCTGCATTTCAAATGTTACGATAGGGTTCATATCCATTCTTCCTTTCTGTATTTACTCATACTCTTTTATAAGGATACCACGAAATAGTCCTTTCTGTATAGCCCTACTTTCTTTCCCGCTCCGTTCGCAGTGTTACTGCCACCAGTTCCGGACGGTTAAAGAGACGCAGCGGGAATGTACTGTTGCCAAGCCCTCGGCTCACCACCATTACCGTACCGTCCTTTTCAAACATTCCCTCCGTATACCGGGGGAAAAAGCCCTGATGAGGTGCGAATAATCCGCCCATAAAAGGCAGGCGAATCTGCCCGCCATGGGCATGACCGGTAAACACCAAATCAACGCCCTCCTCTGCATACATCTCAAACAGCTCCGGACGGTGGGAAAGCAATATGGAAAGTTCGCTCTCCCGGTCCGCCAGCAAGGTATGCAGCACCTGCTGACAATAGGGGTTTACCTTTTTATCCGCCAAGCCCAACAGGGTAATGGTTTCGCCGTTTCTTGCAATGACGGATTTACCGTTTTCCAAAATGGTAACACCGGCCTGTGTCATTGCCTCGGCCAAGATCTCCCACTGTCCGGATTGATGCTCGTGATTTCCGGAAACGAAGTATATCGGTGCAATTTTCACTGCCGCCCGTATCAATTCCATAGCACTTTCTACATCGGTGCGGTTTCTGTCCAATAAATCCCCCGTTATCACGATGATATCCGGATTTGCCTTTTGGATTTTGCGCAGTAAGGCTTTCTGCTTGGGGAAGAATACCTTATTCTGCAAATCTGCCACTTGTAAAATCTTATATCCGTCAAAGGCTTTTGGTACATCCCCCCGATATGTCATAGAGGTCAGCATCAGCCCATTATTCTGCCAATAGAAAAAAGCCCCTAATACGATACCCGCTCCTATCCATTTTGCTATATGCCCTTTCATATTTTCACCCGCCTTGCTCATTTCTGATTATTATAAAGAATTTCTGTCGTTCATGCAACGGTTATCAAATTCCCCTTTCTTTTATTGAAACAAACCCTCTCGTATGCTATAATGAGATGAGAAAGTATGTTCGGAAAGGAGGAATACCATGCACCGTACCATTTTTCATATTGATGTGAATAGTGCATTTTTAAGCTGGAGCGCCGTAGAACGCTTGAAAAACGGCGAAACCCTTGATTTGCGTACCATCCCCTCCGCTGTCGGCGGGGATAGCGAAAGCCGACGGGGAATTATATTGGCAAAAAGCACACCGGCGAAAAAATACGGCGTCACCACTGGAGAGCCTGTGGGTATGGCATTGCAAAAATGCCCTGATTTGGTCTGTATCCCGCCGGACTTCCCCTTGTACTCCCGTTCCTCCCAAGAAATGTTTCGCCTGCTTTCCGATTATTCCGACCGCATCGAACAATTTAGCATTGACGAAGGCTTTCTCGATTATACGGGCATGGAGCGACTTTTGGGGCCGCCTTTGGAAACGGCTGAAAAAATCCGCCAACGAATCCGCCATGAATTGGGCTTTACCGTCAATATCGGCGTCAGTTCCAATAAGCTTTTGGCAAAAATGGCAGGGGAACTGGAAAAGCCGGATAAATTGATGACGCTTTTCCCCGAAGAAATCCCGCAAAAGCTATGGCCTCTGCCCGTTGGGGAGCTTTTCATGGTAGGCAGAAGAACCGTTCCCCGCCTGCATAAAATGGGGATTCATACCATAGGCGAGCTGGCAGCTTATCCGCAGGCATTATTGGAAAAGGAGTTCAAAAGCTTTGGCAAAATGCTCCACGCCTTTGCCAACGGGCTGGACGATTCCCCCGTGGCAAAAGCGGAGGAAGCGGAGGAGGTAAAAAGCATCGGCAACAGCACCACCACGCCCTATGACATAACGGACAAAGAAAGTGCCTATAAAGTATTGCTGGCTCTTTCGGAAACGGTTTCCATGCGGCTGCGGTGCCATAAATATTGTGCCCGGGAAATTGCCGTTGTACTGCGTTCCTCTGATTTTCAGACCTATTCCCACCAACGCCGGTTGCTCAATGCCATTGACTGCACCAACGCCGTCTATGAAACGGCAAAAAGTATATTTGATGAGGTTTGGAAAAAAGAACCCCTCCGCCTGCTGGGGATTCGTGCCGGAAGGCTGTGCGAGGAGGGCTGTGTCCAGCTTTCTCTGCTGGATCAGGATTGGAGCAAGCAGAAAAAAGCCGATGCCGCTATGGATACTCTGCGGCTGAAATACGGCAAAACCACCATACGCCGCTCTACATTTGCCGATGGGGACGAAAAAGCCTACGAAGGCGGGAAAATGAAAATCAACAATCATATCATCAGATAATAGGGATACCCGTTGGTATCCCTATTTTTGCTTTTTCAGCCTGCTCTTTTTGCACTCACCGAGTCAAATGCTGCCCCTTTCGTCATTTCAAATTGCTGCCGCAATGCTTCATTTGCCGCTTTCAAATGCTCGTTCTCCTCCAGAAGTTCTTCGTATTCCTGCTGTTTGATGGAGAATTTCGCTCTTCCACATCAAAATTTGTAATGTTTTTGTCATTGTCTTTTTGCTCTTGCTGTGGTATATTGTCTTTAAGAGGCAGATGGTTTTTATATGAGAGACGAGCTTCGGCTCCAGGCACTTTGACATCTGCCTCTATATTTATGCCTTATGAATCACACTTGGCTTCTTTCCATTTGCATCTTTTTTCCGTCTTGCCATGTGTTCCGTGTCGCCACTATTCGACGTATATCATACACGGGCAAATCCCAAAAACCAAAAAAGCAGACCATCGCATTCTTGTCATCCTGCGACAATCCGCCTCTTTTCTTAGCCCAATTCCAAACTGCTGTACTTCATAATCAGCAACTCCACCGCCGCTTCTTCCCCTACCTTTCCGGCTTTGATATCCAAATCCGTATCCAGACAATCTCTGAGGGCATTTTTCCAGACCTCCGAAGAAAACCGCTTGCTCTGCCGCAAATATTCCCGCACGGCAAAATCCCGAATCTCCAGCTTGGCGGCAATGCTCTCATTGGGCAGTCCTCCTTGGGAAAGCAGTAACGTTTCCAAAATCAGCCGAAACTGCCTTGTGATTAAGGAAAGCACCATATAGGGCGATTCCTTCAGTAAAATCAGATTGCGATAGATACCCACCGCTTTTTCCGGCTTTTTCTCCGCCACAGCCCGTACCAAATCAAACACCTTCGCCTCCAGAGAAACGGTACAGACCGCCCGAATATCCTCCGCCGTCACAGTGCCGCCTTTTTCCTTATAGGCGATAAGCTTTTGCATCTCCTTTTCCATGGTTTCCATATCGTGATCCACCGTCTGCAAAAACAGCCCAGCCACGGCCTCCGACATTTCAAGCCCCTCTGCTTTACAGCTTTTCTTCATCCAAGCCGCCAATTCCTTTTCCGTCAGCCTCTTAAACTCCACCGCTTGTCCATATTTGACTACGGCTTTATAAAGACCGTTATTTTTCTCTACCTTTTCCTCCAAAAACAACAGGCAGACTGTCTCCGGCAAATCCGCCAGAAACTCCTTCAATTTTTCCCCTTCCTCTTTTCTGCCCGCCTTTTGGAAAAAATCACTGTTTCTGACGGTCACCAACCGTTTTTCATTCAAAAAAGGCAATGTTTCGGCAGCGTCCATAATCGCCGTAGCCGTAGCCTGCTTTTCCGTAAAACTATCGTGATTCATCATTTCCGCCCCTGCCGGAAGGATTTCCTGCATCAGGGCGGCCTCGTAATTTCTCATCAAATAGGTTTCCTCGCCGAAAAACAGATAGCACCGAGCAAACTCATGATTTTTCCATTGTTTCTTTAATTCTTTCATAAAACGGTTTCCTTTCCGCCACAGTTTCTATATGCCATGTACCACAGGGCGAAAGGCGTAACAGCACGCTTCCCGCCTCATCGGTACGATAAATTTCTTCCGTTACGGTTTGTATGCGTTCCAAGGCTTGCTTATGGGGATGGCCGTAAAGATTATTCCGCCCGCAAGAAATGACCGCCGCCGTGGGACGAACTGCCTTCAAAAAATAATCCTGAGAGGAATAGCCGGAGCCGTGATGGGATACCTTCAGCACATCAGCCGCAACATCAATGCCGTCCTCCGTCAACAGCCATTCATCCCATCCGTCAATATCCCCTGTAAAAAGCACCTTCGTTCCGCCGTAAGCATACCGCAAAACCATAGAGCCGTGGTTTTCATCTCCATCACCGATGACCACTCCCTCCATAGGATACAAGCATTCCCATACCCCATCGGAGGACTTGTCCCCTTCTTTCACAGTATACAGCGGAATATGGTTTTTCTCCACTATTTCTTTTATAAAATTTAACTTCTCTGTGCACACAAAGGGATAATCGGAAAAAAACAATGCTTTCGCAGGGATTTGGTCTATGACCTCCAAAAGCCCCAGCATATGATCCCGGTCGGGATGAGAAAGAAAGACACCGTCTAACTCTTCTACGCCCAGATATTCCAAATAGGGCAAAATCACTGTAACGCCGACGTTTTCGCCAAATTCCTTACCGTAAACACCACCGCCGTCAATCAAATACGTCTTTTTATCATAGGTCGACACCACGGCCGCATCGCCTTGCCCCACGTCCAAAAACGCCACAGTATTCTCCTTGCGAAACAGCTGATTTTCAAAAATACCGCACCACAGCAAGGCACAAAGCACCGCCGCACCAATGTAGCCATAGCGTTTCCTGCCTTGGGTAAGTATCCAGAGCAAAAGCAGGTAATAAAGCAATATTACAAATAAGGACGGTCTGCCCACTAAAACATAGGCAAAAGGCAGTTTGGTCAGCAAAAGACAGATTGCTTTGAATATCCGTAAAACGGCATAAACACTGCCTGCCGCAAATACGCCTGCCGGCTGAAAGAGCAGTCCCAATAAAGCACTGATTATCCCAAATCCCAGCAGAAATCCGCTCAAAGGCAAAACCACCAGATTAGCCAGTATGCCCGCAAAGGAAATCCAATAGAAATGATACGCCACCACAGGAAAGCTAAACAAAGAGGCATAAAGAGAAAACAAGAGGGCGTCCTTTCCCTTGACCAAAATGCCTTTCCCCTGTTTTTCCTTCTCCCTCTGCTCTGCCGCTACGCAAAGTCCCGTTACGGTTAAAAAGGAAAGCTGAAAGCCGATATGCCAAAGATACAAAGGCTGTACCAACAGCAAACCCAGTGCCGCAACAGCAATATTGTTCAATCGGTCATGGGTGCGGTATAAAAGCCGCCCCAGCATGACAACGCAAATCATAGTAACCGCCCGAACAGAGGAGGGCGTTGCACCGGCAAATGCCAAAAAGCCCAGCGCCGCTGCCATGGTTACTGCCGCCCCGGTTCTGCGGCTTCTTTTCAGTAATTTTCCCACGAAAAAGGAGACATATAACGCCAACATGGACATATGTAAGCCGGAAATGCAAAGGATATGGGTAATCCCTGCTTTTGTATACAGCTCCCGCAATTCCGGCGGAATATCCTCCCTCTCTCCGGTCAACATGGCTTTCATGATGCCGCTTTCCTCCGCCGGCAGTATGCCGTCCAGTGTTTCTTGCAGTTTCCCTCTTGCCTTCGCCAAAATCAATGTGGGCGAAAGGACTTCTCCTGCCTTTTGCAGTTCATCGGGATATATCTTGCAATCAAAGCCTCTTGTGGTCAGATATAACCTTTCGTCATATCCGCCGGGATATTTTTGTCTGTAAAATGGCGTCAACTCTCCCTGCAGAGCCACCACATCTCCAACGGCAAACCGTTCCTTCCCCGTCCAAATCACATATATCTTCTGATTGGCTGCCTTTTCACCCAACCCATTCTCTAAATCACCCCGTAAGGTCAGCTTTTGGTTTCCGCCGGAGGTTTCGCCGATTTCTCTCACAATGCCTTTCCCGGTGACATCGCCTTGTAAAACCATTTCCCCTTCCAGTGCCGCTCCGCTTCTGCCGGCCAGCAAAAAGCCCAGCAGGGCGAACAACAGAAAAAGGAAATATCTTGGTTCTTTTTCTGTTGTCACACATTGCAAAATTTTAATGAGGATAAAAGTAAAAGAGACCAGACATATCATTTCTGACATGCCTAGCCTCCCATAAATACCACACATCGTGAACGCTGTCGCCCAAACAACCGGCCGTTTCATTCCTCACCTCGGCTGCAAAGCCGCTGATTTCAGATCACCTATTGCCGTAAACGGCGTTTTGAAATCCAGCACACCTTTGTACTCTTCCAGCTTCTCCCCATTGATGAGAAACTGTACCTTATCCACATGATCCAATTCGCAAAGGGAATTGACAACGGAATAGACCGTCAATAATTCCTCTGCCGGATTGCCGCTTTGCTTCGTCACAAATTCCTGACTCAAATTCACATAACAGGTGCCGTCTGCGGTAGTGGTGGCGTCTAAAATCTTTGTATCCGCAGGCATCGTTGCATGATGCCCCTTTTCCATAGGTCCCGCAATCAGCTGTTCCAAAATAGTTTTTTCTCTGGCCTGATTGGCATTTACCTCTACCACCCGTTCCTCCATAGCCAAATCCGTAACATTCTGATCGGCAAAATATAGCCGCAAAATGGCATATTCCGTAGTTTGAGCGGAAATCTCCGAATCAATCCATACATTTTGTCGGCTCATGGGGCCATATTCTTCCCCGGCGCTGTTTCGCAGGGGCTGCCCCTCCGCCGTAAGCTCTACATTCTCCACAAAATCCAAAGAGGTCAGTGTCCATACAATGGAGGAACGACAAATGACCTCCTGTATTCCCTTCAGCTTCCCATATCCATCGGAAATATCCACAAAGGCAGTATCCCCCTCCATGCGGGCAGAAAGAAACTCCACACCCTCCGGAACAGAAGGCTCCACACCATCAGAAGGCTGCCCGTTTTTCAGCTGTGACAATGCCTCCAGCAAAACTGCGTCCTGCTCTCGGCCCTTTAGCTTTCGCTCAATGGGTTTCATTTTCCCATCGCTCATCATATAATAACATTCCACTTTTGTTTCCGTCGGTACTTTTACTCTATCATAAAGCAAAACGGAACAAGGAATCAGCAGAATCAATACCAGAAGCCCAACTATGGCACCTCTCAGGCCTTTTTTTCTGTTTGCCATAAAAATCCCGCCTCCATTGCCTTTTCTTCAATCGCACATCTCATCGTACCGTTTCATACGTTTTGGCGCAAAGGAATCCGCACCAAAATAGTGGTGCCCTCTTCCTCTTTGCTGTTTACTTTTATACTGCCGTTATGCATCATAATGGTGGCATGGGTAATGGAAAGCCCCAGCCCCGTGCCGCCGGTTTCTCTGTCTCTCGTTTTATCCACGCGATAAAACCGCTCGAAAATACGGTTCACTTCCTCCTCGGGAATACCGATACCCGTATCCGTCACGCTGATAAAGGCATGCTGATGGTCCGCATCCAGCGTCACCTTCACCTCGCCCCCCTCCGGCGTATATTTCACAGCATTATCCACCAGATTGGAAATGGCCAGAGAGAGCTTCATTTCATCAGCATCTGCCGATACTTCCTTCAATTCTTCCCATTGTAAGGAAATTTCCTTTGCCGCCGCCAAGGGCTGTAGCCGTTTGATGATATCCGCCATCATGGCATTGAGATCCACTTCTTGGAAATTCAGCGGAATCTCCTTTTGATCCAGCTTAACCAATGTCAAGAGGTCATTGATGATAGCCGTCATACGGTCCACCTCGGAATTGATATCATGGAGAAATTCCACATACATTTCCTTCGGCACATCTTCCTGCAGCAATATGGATTCACTCAATACCTTAACAGAACTCAAAGGGGTTTTCAATTCATGGGATACGTTGGAAACAAACTGCTGCCTGCTGGATTCCACCTTTTCCAACTGGTCTGCCATTTGATTACAGGCAATGGCCAAATCCACAATTTCATTATGTATGCCGGTTTTAATCACTGCCCGCTGTTCAAAATGCCCCTCAGACATTTTCTGTATAACACGAATCATGCTTTTTACAGGCTCTGTAAACACCTTAGAACTTACAAACATCACTGCCAGCACAAATAGAATAATCGCCAACAGCAAAATAGAGGCCTTCCGCCCAACATTGCCAATGGTATCCTGCACATCTGCCAATCCGTCGGCAATCAGCACCACGCCTGCACGGGTTTTATTCGCCCCCATAATAGAGGCCGCCGCATAAATAGCGCCGTTTTTCTGTTTTCTGGCAGTGTCCTTATTTTCCAATGCTTCTACCACTTCCGGCAGAAGAAATGTTTTACCCACATCTTCATAGCCTGTGTCATATACCACCATACAGGAAGAATCCAGCACCAACACACGAAAATCATTGTTTTGGCTGGCCTCTAAAATCAATTCCTCCATATCCGTATGCTCCTGCCCGTCAAAGAGATAATCAGAGGAGGTCAACTGTCCGGAAATGACATTGGCCTGACGAAGCAGTTCCTTTTTCCTCTCCTCCTCAAAATAATCCTGTACAGAACGGAGCATGATACCGGTCATCAAAAGCAAAGGGATAATACCGGTAATGGCATAAGCAAACAGCAATAGCCAGCGCAGACTGATAAAACGGGTTTTTCCCTGCTTCTTTTCTTTAGTTAAAATAGTAACCAACTCCCCATTTTGTAAAGATATATTTCGGTTCACTGGGATTTGCCTCTATCTTCTCCCGCAGGCGGCGTACATGGACATCCACCGTGCGTACATCTCCCGGATAATCATAGCCCCATACCGTATCCAGCAGTTTTTCTCTGCTATATACCTTTCCGGGGTTTTCCATCAAAAGCTCCAGCAGGTCAAATTCCTTCGCCGTCAGATTAACCTCTTTCCCGCTGATAAATACCCTTCTGCTATCAAAGGAAAGCTCTAAATCTCTTACTTTCAGTACATTTTTTGCTGTATTTTCCGCCGGTGCCTTTCTCACACTCCGACGCAAAATCGCCTTGATTCTGGCCTTCAACTCCAATATATTAAAGGGTTTGGTGATGTAATCATCGGCGCCGTATTCCAGCCCCATAATTTTATCCATATCCTCGCCCTTTGCCGTTACCATAATGATGGGCACCTGAGAAAACTCCCGTACCTGCTGGCAAACTTCCAAGCCGTCCATTTTTGGCAACATCACATCCAGCACCACCAAATCAAAGGTCTGCTCTTTGATATATTGTAATGCCTCCTCCCCGTCATAGGCAGGGGTCACCTCCATGCCGTCCTGCTCCAAAGAGAACTTAATGCCCTTTACAATCAGTTTTTCATCGTCCACCACCAAAATCTGATACGCCATACTTTTGCCTCCTATTTATTGTACCGTAATCATATCCTTCATTTCTTCAAAGCTTTTCTCTCCAATGCCGGATACCTGCATAATATCCGCAATCTCTTGAAAATCCCCATTTTCTCTGCGATATTCCACAATGCTTTTCGCCAGCTTTTCCCCTACACCGGGCAAGCGGGTCAATTCCCGCTCCTCTGCCTGATTGATATTGATTTGGACAGGCATATCATCAAACCCCTCTGCCGTAAGGGTCTCTGCATCACTTTGCCTGCCCATAGCAAGACTTCCGCCGTAAAAGCTGCGGCTATATAACATCCCACTCAAAAGGAAAAACGCGATCACTAAAAATAGCCGAATGCGGTTTTTCGTCATATCCTTATCCAAATTTTTCCATACAACTTTCATGAAAACCTCTTTTTCTTTGCCCATATCTCTGGTATAATTTGTAACAGTGACCATTTTTCACTTTTTTGTAAATTCCATCTATAATCGTATTCTACCATATTTTTGCAAAAGAAAGCAGCGGTTTTACTGACATTTTCATTTGCAAGGATATGGTACTGCAAGCTGACACTTGCAGACATTGTACCATATATATTTCTATTTTTCAAACCAATCAATTAGGAGAAAACTATGAAAAAAACATTCTTTTCCTTTATAGCAATCATTTCTTTTTTGCTCCCCTGCTTCACAGCCTTCGGGGAGCCGACAAACCCGGCGGATACCGTTGAAACTCCCGCCGAAGGGCTTACCCTTGCGGCAGATGCAGCAATATTGATGGATGCCGCCACCGGAGAGGTATTATACGAAAAAGATATCCATAAAAAGGAATACCCCGCCAGTATCACAAAACTGATGACTATTTTGCTGGCATTGGAAAAAGGCAGTCTGACGGATACCCTGACTTTCTCCCACGACGCCATTTACAGCATTGAGCGGGGCAGTGCCCATATCGCCATTCAGGAGGGCGAAACCCTGACGCTGGAGCAGGTTTTGCGGGCAATCATACTGCGTTCTGCCAATGAAGCATCTAACGGCATTGCAGAATATGTGGACGGCTCTATGGAGGCCTTCGCCCGACACATGACCAATCGGGCAAAGGAGTTGGGCTGTCAGGGTACTAATTTTGTCAATGCCAATGGGCTTTTTGACGAAAATCACTATACCACCGCCTATGATATGGCATTGATTGCAAAGGAACTGCTCACCCACAAGGAATATCGTGCCATCATGAGCGAAACCTATTACGAAATCCCTCCTACCAATAAGCAGACGGAAACCAGGTATCTCCACGGACAGCACCAAATGCTGAACAAAAACTCACTATACTATTACGAATATGCCATAGGCGGCAAAACGGGTTTTACCAGTGAAGCCCTCAACACGCTGGTGACCTATGCAAAAAAGGATCATACGGAGCTGATTGCCGTTGTATTCAAATGCAAAGGTGCCGAGCATTATACAGATACTGCGGCTTTATTCGATTATGGCTTTTCCCACTATGAAACGGTAAAGCTGCTTTCCGCAGCAGATTATACCAAAACTGTCCAAGTTACGGAAACCTATAAAAAGAAAACCACTACGCTGGATACCGTTTCCGTGGCACCTGCCGGTGATGTCTATCATACCCTGCCCATAGGTGCGGATATTTCCGCACTAAAGGTCAGTGTGGATTGTCCGGAAAGCATTGAGGCTCCTGTTGCCGAGGGACAGAGCATCGGGAAAATCACCCTCGCCCTCAACGGCAAAACCCTGCAAACGGTGGATATGAAAGCAGCCAAAGCCGTTTCCGCCACCTCAGATGAGGCCCGCGCCGCAGCCAAACAAGCCGGCCGAAAAGCACTTTTCAAAAAA
>JAFWWO010000013.1 GCA_017523325.1 Anaerotignum sp.
GCACCGTTTCTCCCGCCGGCGGCAATTGTCTGAGGACAGTTTCCCCTTCTCCCCTGAGTTCTGCCGTCAGTCCCGGCTTTTGCAGGGCATTTTTCGCCTCAGCCGGGCTCATTCCCTTTACATCAGGCACCTCCGCCTGCTCCTTTGCGGCCTCCTCCTGCTCTTTTTCGTTATAAACAGGCTCGATACCCAGATAAGGCAGTATATTTTTCAACAGCTCCTGCATGACAGGCCCTGCCACCGTACCGCCGTAATACACCCCTTGGGGCTCATCAATCAGCACCAATGCCATCACCTGCGGGTTCTCTGCCGGCGCAAAGGACATAAAAGAAGCAATGTATTTCCCGCTTCTGCGGGGCAATTTTTCGGAGGTAGCCGTTTTCCCGCCGATGCGGTACCCCGGCAGATATGCTTTATTCCCCGTACCCTCCGAAACCACGCTTTCCAGTATTTTCTTCATGGTTTCCGAAGTCTGCGCCGATATAATCTGCTCTCCGTCTTCATATTGGAAGGTTTCTATCATCGTACCGTTTTCATCGGCGATGCCCTTTGCAAAATGAGGCGTAATCAAATGTCCACCATTGACAATGGCAGAGGCCGCCCGCAACAGCTGTAACGGTGTAATCTGAAAGGATTGCCCAAAACTCATGGTAGCCAACTCCACAGGACCGATATTATCCAGCTTATGTATGATGCCCACGGCCTCCCCCGCCAAATCCACACCGGTTTTTTGGGCAAATCCGAATTTTTTCATATACTCCAAAAAGGTTTCCGCCCCAAGGCGTTCCCCTACCTCCATAAAAACAGGGTTACAGGAGTTTTGCACACCCTCCACAAAGGTTTCCGCCCCATGGGTACGGGGATACCGCCAGCATTTGATTTGTCTGTCCCCGGCAATATGAAACCCGCGGCAATAAAAGCTGCTTTCCGGCGTTACCACGCCCTCCTCCAACCCCGCCGAGGAAGTGATGATTTTGAATGTGCTGCCCGGCTCATAGGTATCATTGATGGCAGTATTACGCCACATTTTATTGAGCAAATCGTTCTTCTCCTCCTGGGAAAAGCTGTCCCATTGGGCGGCAAGGGTTTCGTCCTGTATGGTGAAGGGCTCATTCAGGTCAAAAAAGGGATAATTTGCCATAGCGTAAATCTCTCCGTTTTGGGGGTTCAAAATAATGATGACGCCCCGTTTTGCACCCTTTGTTTCCACCGCCTTGGCAATGGTCTGCTCCGCATATTGCTGCATCACCACATCTAACGTAGTGACAAGATTTTTGCCATCCTCCGGCGGAATGCGCTCCTGTTCGCTATCTACCTCATTCCCACGGGAATCGGTCAGGGTCAATATTTTTCCCTGTTTTCCCTCCAGCAAATCGTCATATTTCGCCTCCAGACCGATAATTCCCTGGTTATCCTTACCCACAAAGCCGATAACCTGTGCCGCCATTTCCGAATAGGGGTATATCCGACGAACGTCCTCGTCCACCTCTACCCCCGGCAGCTCAGCCTTACGCACCAGACGGGCCGTTTCCGTATCCACCTTTGTCTTAATGCGTACCAAAGCCACCTTTTGCTGTACTTTTTCCAGCACGTCATCATATTCCAAATCCAACGTATCCGCCAAAAATGCCGCCGTTTTCTCCTTCTCCTTCACCTGAACGGGAATGACACTGACGGCATTGACCGTTTCTGTCAGGGCGATACCCTCCCCGTTTCGATCCAATATAGTGCCTCGCTTCGGCGTAATCAATCGGTCACGGGTCTGCTGTTCGTAAGCCAATTCCTGCCATTTTTCCGCCCGCACAAATTCGATAAACACCAGCCGCCCCGCCAAAAGCAAATATCCGAACATGGCGCAAAAAAGAAAGACCAGCAGCCGCTTTTTGGCACCAATGGTTGGTTTTGTTCTCATAAAAACACCCCTGTCTTTTCCTCTATATTCCAATATATTGAAAAGACAAGGGGTGTATGCGTTTTCCTCTATGACAATCCTATTGCGTGGTTTCAGCGGTTTCAGTGGTTTCCGTCGTTTCTGTTGTTTGCGCCTTCTTTTCCGGCTCCAGCCGAATGGTCACTTCTGCACCCTCCTTCACGGAAAGGCCGTATTTCGGCTCTTGTGCGACAACCACGCCCTCCGGCTTGCCTTCAAATACCACCTCAAAGCCCATATCATCCAGCTGTTTTGCGGCATCGGCATAGGTTTTGCCTACCACGTTGGGCACCTTTACGGTTCCGCTGTCTCCTTCGGCTTTTGTCACATACAATATGACCTCACTGCCTGCGTCAATCTTCGTACCGCCCTTAGGCACCTGATTGGTAATGGTATTGCCCGAGCCTACCACCTTATAGCTTAAGCCCTTACCCTCCAAGTCTTGGGTCACATAATAGGTACTGCTTCCGATGTAATCCGGCATTTGCACCGCTTTTCCGGAGGTCAGGGAGGCTGCCTTTTCCGCAGACTCTGTCGGCTCCAGATTTTTATATCGTATGATATCTTCCATGAGTTTTTTGGTCATAGGTGCTGTGGTCTGCACCCCGTCCTGATAAGTATCGGGGATATGAATGATACAAAACACAAGATACTGGGGATTTTCCGCAGGGAAATAAGCCAAATGGGTCATGGTCCAGAGGTCATTTCTGGCACGGGAGCCCTGTTCGCCCGTTCCCGTTTTACAGCCGATGGAATAACCGGGGATTTGCAATTTCTTTGCCGTACCATGGTCTACCGTTGCCTTCAATGCTGTACGGACGTAATCCGATGTTTTCCGGGAAATGACCTTGCGGACAACCTCCGTACCGTTTTCTTGAATGACTGCTCCCTGTGCATCTATCACTTGGGAAACCAAATAAGGCCGCACCAGATTTCCACCGTTGATTAAGGCGGAAAAGGCTGTTGCCATCTGGATAGAGGTACAGTTAAAGGTCTGGCCGAATGACATTGTTGCCAACTCCGTCGGCCCGATGCCGGAAAGTGCGTGCATCAGCCCTGCCGCACTGACTTCACCGGGCAGGTCAATGCCTGTGCGCTGGCCAAAGCCAAAATCGCGCTGATATTGATAGAATTTTTCCGCCCCCAACTTCTGGGCAATTTGAATAACACCGGGATTGCAGGATTGTGCCATGATTTCCTGTATATTCAACGCACCGTGCCCGCTTCGCAAATGACAGCGAATCTCCTGTCCGGCAACGTTTAGCTTCCCGCCGCAATAAAAAGAAGAAGAGGGTGTAATCAAGCCTTCCTCCATAGCCGCCGCTACCACCAAGGGCTTATAAATAGAGCCCGGTTCATAGGTATCGGCGATGCAGAAATTCTTCCACATACTATTCAGATACTCACTTTTTTCTTCATCGGTCATGCCTTCCCATCTTTCCCGGAAGGATTCACTGCCTTCCATCTGCAAAGGCTGATCCGGCTCATTCAAATCAAACCGATCCGCCGCCGCCATGGCATAAATCTCCCCGGTGTTCGGGTTCATGACAATGGCCGCCACGTTTTGAGAGGGCCACTGGGTCATGGTTTCCTGCACCACTTCCTCCGCATACTGCTGTATGGTGTAATCCAGTGTAGTGACAATCGTATTCCCGTCCTGCGCCCCATAATCCTGATAGGTCACACTATCCGCACCTTGATACAGTATAAAGGAACGGCCGGGAATGCCTGTCATTGTTTCGTTATAATAGCCTTCCAAGCCCCAATTTGCATCCCCACGGACAAAACCAATCAAATGGCAGGCAAGGCTTTTCAACGGATAAGAACGCTTACTGGTCTGTTCATAATACACGCCCTTCAGGTTTTTCTCCTCTAATTCCTCTTTCAAAGAACGCTCGATTCCCTTCACCAAATATTTCCAGTGGTTGGGCGTATTGATTTTCCCCGTTTCCGGGTTCTTTGTAATATGATACTTCAAATCTTCATATTTCAGCTCCGGAAAATATTCGCATAACGTGGTGAGGGTTTTTTCCTGCTGTTCCTCTTTCACATCTGCCAACTGCAAAGGATCCAGCACCACATTAAACACCGCAGTGGAAACTGCCAGCACCTGCTCATTCCGATCCAAAATACTCCCCCTGTTTGCCGCCACCGTCGTATCATACCGATTGATCTGCTGATTTTTTGCCGCTACCTCATATTCGGCGCCATGGGCAATTTTCAGATAAATAACCCGACTCATCAGTATGCACAACACCGCAAGAAACACAAAAAGAATAAAAGCAAATTTTTCCTTTGCTTTTATTCTTCTTACCTTTTTTTTCATTTTACATCAGCCCTTTTTCCAAATACTAGCCAGCTTCCCCAACAAGGACGCTTTTTCCTTTACATCATCTGCTCCATACTGCACCGTATAGCTTTGCTTCGGCACATCAATATACACAATCTGGTACCCTTGGGGTTCAGCCATACCCAAACGTTCTATGGCCTCCTGCTTGATATAATCCATATCCAGCTGTTCTGTCAGTTCCGCCTCCAAAATGGCATTGGCAGAACGCATATCCGCCAGCTGGCTTTTTTGTCTGCGCAAAGAAACTTCTTCATTTGCCACAACCACATGCATACCCATAAAAGCAAGGCAGCCCAAAAACAGGAACACTGCCACAAGTATCATTTTTGCAGAGGAAACCTTCTCCTCCCTCGCTTCTGCCTTGGCAATGCGAGCCGCCGCCTTACGCCGTTCCTCTTCTTCCTCCCGAATACGGTACGGCGTATAATCCGGCTGCAATTCATGCGCCACACTGCCATATGTATAATAAGACCGCTCGTTCATGCGGTTTCTTTCCGGATATTGTGCCATTGTCCCCCTCCTGTTCCTTGCTTTTTTTATTCTGATTCCCCAAGACCCTCCAGCACCCGCAATTTTGCGCTTCTGGAGCGGGGATTATGCTCTAATTCTTCTCGACCGGGCAAAATAGGTTTTCTGGTAACCACCCTGCCCAAAGGCTTTTTCCCACAAACACATACAGGAAATTGGGGCGGGCATATACATGGATTTTCCTGCTTGCGAAAGGCTTCCTTCACAATTCTATCCTCCAGGGAATGGAATGTGATGATGCAAAGCCTGCCGCCCTTTGTCAGCCTGATGCTTACGTCATCAATGGCCTTTTGCAGAACATCTAACTCTCCGTTCACTTCAATACGAATTGCCTGAAATGTCCGTTTTGCCGGATGAGGGCCATCTTTTCTGGCGCCCTTTGGCACCGCTTTTTTGATGATTTCCACCAGCTCTCCGGTGGTGGCAATGGGCTTATTTGCCCGCTCTGCCACAATAAATTGGGCGATACGCTTTGCCCAGCGTTCCTCACCGTAGGTAAATATCACGCGATTCAATTCTTCCTCGCTGTATTCGTTCACCACCTGATAGGCGCTAAAGGCCTTGTCCGGATTCATTCGCATATCCAACGGCGCGTCCTGTTGATAGGAAAAGCCCCGCTCCGCCTCATCCAGCTGATGGGAAGAAACGCCGATATCCAACAACATACCGTCTATTTTTTCTATGCCAAGCCTGTCCAAAATGGAGGCGATATTCCCGAAATTATCTCTTACAAAGGTGACCTTATCCCCATAAGCCGC
Organism: Anaerotignum sp.; assembly: GCA_017523325.1. GTDB lineage: Bacteria > Bacillota > Clostridia > Lachnospirales > Anaerotignaceae > Anaerotignum_A. The sequence goes on from JAFWWO010000013.1 coordinate 5,567, forward strand.
CAGCCGTTTCCCGGCCGCTTCGTGGGCATTGGGGTCCTGGTCAATGGCTATGAGCCTTCCGCCCTGCAATTGCTTCACAATTTCCAGAGAGTGGCCGCCGCCGCCCATGGTGCCGTCCACATAAATCCCATCGGGTCTGATATTCAGATTTTCGATGCACTCCTTTAAGAGCACGGAAATATGATGGAATTCCACGAACCTCTCTCCTTCCGGCATATCTTTCGCCCCTTGGCATCAGATACCCAAATTTTCCATTTCAAAGGCAAGCTCGTTGCTGATGTAATCCTCCTCATCGGCATAATCCCGCCAACTGTCTTTATTCCAGATTTCAATGCGGTTATTCACGCCGATGGAAACAATGTCCTTCTTGAGCCCCGCATATTCCCGCAAATGGGGCGGCACCATAATGCGCCCCTGATTATCCAGCTCGCATTCCACCGCACCTGCAAAGAAAAAGCGGACAAATTTTCTGGCTCCCGTATTGGTCAGCGGCAGCTGCTTCAGTTTTTCTTCAAAAACCTTCCATTCTTCCTGCGGATAGGCAAACAGGCAGTTATCCAAGCCTTTTGTCACAACGAAACGTTCCCCCAAATCCTCTCGGAATTTTGCAGGTACAATCAAACGTCCCTTTGCATCTATGGAATGTTGATATTGTCCCAGAAACATCTCGTTGTCACCACCTTTCGCCATTTTCCGAAATAAACGGAGATTTTCCTCCATTTACTACCACTTTCCGCCACTTCTAACCATATTGTAATATAACCAACACGAAAAAACAACCCCAAAATTCATTTTTTTATATATTTTTTTTGATAAAAATCCTTGATATTTCAAGGGTTTCTCCATAAAAAAAGGAGAGTGTCCTCCACTCTCCATAAAAAAACAATTTTTTTCGCCTTTTCGACACTCTCCACTCTCCACCACAACAAAAAAAGACCCATTTTTCGGGTCTTTCTTCCACAGATATGTTTATCCGTTCAAATATTCTTTCAAAAAGCAAATCGCCTCCACATAGCCTTGAAAGCCCTTGCCCATAATGGTTTTGATACAGGCCTTTCCCGCATAGGAAATTTGCCGAAACGCCTCTCTTTCCCTAACATCGGAAATATGCACCTCCACCGCCGGCAAATGCACCGCCTTCAGGGCGTCCAATATGGCTACACTGGTATGGGTATAGGCGGCAGGGTTGATGACGATACCCGCCGTACCGTCAAAGTACGCCTGTTGGATACGGTCTACCAATGCCCCTTCGTGGTTGGACTGATAAATTTCCCCTTCTATCCCCTGCTCTCGAAAGGTTTGCTCCAGCAATGCCACCAAATCATCATAGGTCTGTGGACCGTAGATTTCTTTTTCTCGTATGCCCAGCAGATTCAAATTAGGACCATTGACCACCAATAGCTTCACACTTATCCCCCCCTTTATCCTTCCGCATAACAGCCTAAGAAGGAAAAGGTATCCGCCGCCTGCTCCATATCCTTCAATACCGTCAAAATTTCCGGAGAGAAAACCGAGCCCTCCAAATCAAAATAAAAACGGAACTCAAAATCCTTACCGGGGATAGGTCTGCTTTCCAGCTTGGATAAATTCAGCCCGCGGCAGGCAATTTTCCCGATCATCTCATGCAGAGAACCGGGACGATGCTCGAGAGAAAGCATCAGGCTGATTCTATCGGAACCGGCATAAATCTCCATATCCTTCGTGATGCAGATAAAACGAGTATAATTGTTAGCATTATTCTGCACGTCCTGCTGCAATACAGCCAATCCGTACAGCTTGGCACAATCCGGGGAGGAAAGTGCCGCAATATCCCGCCGTTCGCTTTCCGCCACATATTTTGCCGCAGCCGCTGTATTTTCAAACACGGTTATCTTCACGCCGGGCAGAGATTTCAGGAAATGGCTGCATTGCTGTAATGCCTGTTCATGGGAAATGACTTCTTTAATCTCCTCCGGCTTTACCCCCTGTTTTGCCAGCAGTGCATGGGCAACATGGAGTTTCAGGCTTTTGACGATATAAAACTTATGGCGTACCATCAAATCATATACCTCTGTCACTGAGCCGGCGGAGCTGTTTTCCACAGGCAAAACACCGTATTTGCAAAGCCCCGTTTCCACCGCATGAAACACACTTTCAAAATTACTGAAATACATGGTGCTGGGCATGGCAAACAGCCTGCCGCAGGCCTTATCCGCATAGGAACCCTCTACTCCCTGACACGCCACCACGGCTTTTTTCGGAAACTCCAGCAAAGGGTTTTGGATATGCTCCCGAATCGCCAGAGAAAGGGGGCTATCCTTAGTCAAAAGCCCCGCCTGATAGCTTCTGCTGACATCAAACATCGTCTGATAGAGCTTATTGGCGTAAAGCTCAAACTCCTCTCCCGCCAACTCCATTACCCGCTGTAATACAGCCTGTTCCCTGCGCATATCCAGCACAGGCAGGTTTTGTTCCGCCTTTGCTCCGGCAATCTGTGCCGCCGTTTGCATTCTTTCCACAAAAAGCCCAACGATTTTTTCATCGATTTCATTGACCCGTTCTCTCAAATGATTTAAGTCCATTGCTCCGCCTTCTTTCTTATCGCTCCATTCTACACAACAAGTCCAACAAAGTGACGGCCACCGCCGCCTCCACGCAAGGCACCGCCCTAGGGACGATACAAGGGTCATGCCGCCCGCCGACTGCCAGCGTTTCCTTTTGCCGCTTCTCTAAACTGACTGTTTCCTGTTCCTGCCCGATGGAGGGCGTGGGCTTAAAGGCCGCCCGCAAAAGCAAAGGCATGCCGCTGGAAATACCGCCCAAACTGCCGCCGTGATGGTTCGTTTTGGTACAAACCCTGCCATCGGCTTCATAATAAAAGCTATCATTATTCTCCGAACCGAATAATGCCGCCACGCCAAAACCTTCACCAAATTCCACGCCTTTTACGGCAGGAATCGCAAATACCGCCGCCGCCAATCGGCTTTCCAGGCCGTCAAACATGGGTTCACCCACACCCACAGGCAGACCCACTACGGCACATTCGATGATGCCGCCCACAGAGTCCAACTTCTCCTTGGCCGCTAAAATTGCCGCTTGCATGGCCTCTCCTGCCCTATCATTTTGCACAGGAAATTCCTTTTGGGCAATTTTTTCCAGTTCTTCCGCCTGTATTTGCACCCCATGGAAAGGAGTATCCTCCACCCCTTTGATAGAAAGGATATGAGCTCCCACATGAATGCCTTTTCGCTCTAAAATCTGCATACAAACCGCACCCGCAAAGCAGAGGGGCGCCGTCAGCCTGCCGGAAAAATGCCCGCCGCCACGGTAATCATTCGCCCCCTGATACTTCACCCACGCTGTATAATCCCCATGGCCGGGGCGAGGCAAATCCTTCAGCTTATCATAATCCTTTGAACGGGTATTGGTATTTTCAATGACTGCACAAAGGGGTGCGCCACAAGTCTTTCCCTCAAACAGACCGGAAAGGATACGGGGCATATCTTCCTCTTTTCTGGGGGTGGAATAGGCATTTCTGCCCGGCGCCCGCCGTTTCATGAATTTCTGTATTTCTTCCATATCAATGGGTTCTCCCACAGGCAAGCCGTCTATGACCACGCCAATCCCCTCCGAATGGGATTGCCCAAATATGGTGATTTTCACTTTCTCGCCAAAACTAGAGGACATCTGCCACACCTCCCAACTTCGTAAATTCCGCAAAGAAGGAAGGATAGGATTTCTCCACCGCTTCTGCGCCTTCCAAAACCAAATCGACCCCAAGGGATACCGCCGCTATGGCCATTGCCATGACAATACGATGGTCCCCATAGGTTCGGATACGCACTTCATTTTCCGGCACCCGACAACCACCGGTAATGATGATGCCTTCCGGCTGTTCCTCCACCTTCACGCCGATTTTTTGCAGACAATCCGCCATTGCCGCCAATCTATCGCTTTCTTTGATACGCAGTCGACCTGCATGATAGATTTCCGTTCGTCCCTCTGCCGCAGCCGCCGCCACGCAAAGTATGGGCACCAAATCAGGAATCTGTGCCGCATCAATCCGACAGCCTTTTAATTCCTTTGCCGTTACTGTCACCTCATTGGCAACCACTTTAGTTTCCGCACCAAAGGCTTCTAATATAGGAAGTATGGCTTTGTCCCCTTGGGGAGAATGGATATCCAGCCCCTGACAGGTAATACTGCCGCGTATGGCGCCTGCCGTCAGCCAAAAGGCCCCATTGGACCAATCCCCCTCTGCCGCCAGCATACGGGGGGAGCGGTAGGTCTGCCCCCCGCCGATTTTATAGCCTGCTTCCATCTCCTCCACTACAATACCAAAGGTTTTCAGCATTTTCAGGGTCATATCAATATACCCTTTGGATTCCAACGGCGTTGTTAATATAATCTGGCTATCCCCTTCCAACAGAGGCAAGGCAAACAGCAATCCTGTAATAAATTGAGAGCTGATATTGCCCGGCAGGGTATATGTGCCGCTTTGCAACTGTCCCTCCAGCTCAACGGGCAGTTTTTTATCCGACACATAACAGCCATGCTGTTCCATTTGCTCCAGCAACACCTCAATGGGGCGTTCCGGCAATCTGCCGCCGCCTTCAAACAATGCATGCCGCCCCAAAGCCCCCGCCACAGGGAGCAAAAACCGCAGTGTAGAGCCGCTTTCGCCGCAATCCAATATGCTTTCGCCTGTTTTCCCTCTCGGAATCGGAGTAATCAATATACCCGAAGGCTCTTTTGTAATATCCGCACCCAAAGCGGTCAAACAGCGGGCTGTTGCCTCCATATCTGCCGACCAGCCTTCTATAAAAAGCAGGGTTTCTTCCTCCGCCAATGCCGCCGCCAATAACGCCCGATGTCCGTCAGACTTGGAAGATACGATACGCACGCGTCCATTCAGACTTCCTTTTGAGATTTTGATATTCATATGGGTTCCACCTTTTTTTCCAACACTTCTTCCACCAGCTTCTGCACATCTTCCACAGGAATGGAAATCAATTCACAATATCCGATTTTCACGGGGAAAACAAAGACAATTTCGCCGCCCCGCCGCTTTTTATCCCGCAAAATGCCTGCCATAATTTCTTCGGCGGTATATGCGGTTTCTGTGGGCAAGCCGTTTTGCTCCAAGGCTTCTTTGATTTGCCCTGCCAGTCCCGCTTGGGCAATCCCCCGTTGCTCCGCCGCCTTTGCTATCAAATATAGCCCTATGGCAACGGCATGACCATGAGTAATGGTAAAATCACTTCTTTTTTCAATGGCATGGCCCAAAGTGTGACCCAGATTGAGCAACTGGCGTCTGCCTGTATCAAATTCGTCCTCCACCACAATATCCCGCTTCATTTTGACGCAGGTTTCGATGATTCCCTCCAAATTCTCGCAAAACTTACCGGAGGCTGCCTGTGCAAAAAGCTTTGCATCACCAATGACGCCATATTTCAGCGTTTCCGCAATGCCATCGGCAAAGTATTTACGGGGTAATGTTTGCATGGTTTCTACATCGCAAAGCACCAGATGGGGTTGATAAAAAGCCCCCGCCATATTTTTGCCCGCTTTCAGGTCAATGGCGGTTTTGCCGCCCACAGAGGAATCCACCGCCGCCAAAAACGTAGTGGGAATCTGCACAAAGCGAATCCCCCGCTGATAAACCGCCGCGCCAAAGCCCGCCATATCGCCGACAACGCCGCCGCCCAATGCCACAATGATATCCTGTCTTGTCATTTCCTCCTCCGCCAGAAATTCCAGCATTTCGGAAAGGGTATGGATATTTTTCGAGCCTTCTCCGGCGGGAAATACAAACCGACAACAGGAAAAGCCCGCTTTTTGCAGGGATTTCTCTACTTTTTCTGCATATAATTCCGCCACAGTGCTATCCGTAATGACTGCCGCTTTGCAGGGTCGAATACGCTTTGCAATTTCTGCTCCCGCCTGCTCCAACAGACCTCGTCCAATGAGAACGGCATATTCCGTGGAGGTCTGCACAATTACTTCTCTCATGATTTCACAACCTTATTCAAAATCCTTGATTTCGTCCACAGCAATCCGTTTTTCCTTGCCGTCCCTCAAAAGCCGTTTCAACGTTTCCCCATCTTTTGCCTTAATGGCATCGCTGTATGCCTGCATTCTGGCAATCAGCCCATCAATTTCCTGTGCAAGATAATCCCCATTATCCAAGAATAATTCCGTCCACATGGTTTCATTGAGCTTTGCCACACGGGTCATATCATGGAAGCTGCCGCCGGAAAAGCCCTTGAAATTAGGGGAAAGTTCTCCCTTAATATAGGCGCTGGATACCACATGGGCCAACTGGGAGGTGAAGGCAATCATTTGGTCATGCTCCTCGTCCGTTGTCACCTGCAATCTGGCAAAACCCAGCTTTTTAAAAAACATACTTAAGACGTTCATCATACCGATATCCGTTCCTGTATAGGGCGTAACGATAAGAGTCGTACCCTCAAACATATCCTCACTGGAATAGGTAAAGCCGGAACGCTCTACCCCTGCCATGGGGTGGGCACCCACAAAGAAAAATCCGTTTTCCGCCGCTACGCCCTGCACCTGCCGGCAAATTGCCCGTTTTACACCGGTGCAATCCACCACAACAGCGCCTTTTTTGAATTCTTTACAATGGTCTTTGATATAATCCACTGTCATTTGGGGATACAATGCAATAATCACCACATCGCAATCCTTGGGACTGCCTTCTTCCATAAAACCGTCTACTGCTTCCATCAGAAGGGCACTGTATCGAATGGTCTGAGAAATATCCCAACCAACGACCTCATGGTCTGTTCTTTTCTTTACCGCCTTCGCCATGGAACCCCCAATGAGCCCCAAGCCCACTACGCCAACTTTCATACTCTCTCACCCCTTATCGCCAACTCAATCCTCGTTATACGTGCAGGCAAAGGGCCGCAGCTTGAAAATCTGCTTTGCCACATCGTCAAAAGCCTCCGGTGTCAAAGATTGAGGGCCGTCGCACAAAGCCTTCGCCGGATTATTATGCACCTCAATCATCAAGCCGTCCGCACCGGCAACGGTAGCCGCCATAGCCATAGGCTTCACCAGATGGGAGTATCCCATGGCATGGCTGGGGTCTACAATAATGGGTAAGTGGGTCAGCTTCTTTAATACAGGGATTGCAGAAAGGTCCAACGTATTTCTCGTTCTGGTTTCAAAGGTACGAATCCCTCTTTCGCAAAGTATCACGTTTTCATTGCCGCCTGCCATAATATATTCTGCGCTCATCAGCAGTTCATCGATGGTGTTGGCCAGACCTCTTTTCAGCAGAATGGGCTTTTGCAGTTTTCCCAATTCCTTTAACAGCTCAAAATTCTGCATATTTCTCGCCCCTACCTGAATGACGTCCACATCTGCGAACATAGGGATATGAAGGGCGTTCATGATTTCGGAAACAATGGGCAGTCCTGTCTTTTCCTTGGCTTCCAAAAGCAGCTTTAAGCCGTCCCCCTGCAAGCCCTGGAAGGAATAGGGCGAGGTTCTGGGCTTAAAAGCACCACCTCGAAGCAGCCCTGCACCGGATTTTTTCACACATTCTGCAATATAGCAAACCTGCTCCTCGCTCTCCACAGAGCAAGGGCCGGCGATAATCTGGAAATTCCCGCCGCCGATTTTCACACCGCCCACATCTACCACCAAATCCTGATTATGGAATTTACGGTTGGCATTTTTGAAGGGCTCCTGGATACGCTGTACGTTTTCCACAATATCCAGCGCGCGAATCAAATCCATATCCACCGCAGAGGTATCTCCCACCAAACCGATAATGGTATGATTCAGACCTTGGGAAATATGGGTAGCAATATCCATGCTCTCCAGCCATGCCTTCAAATTTTCAATCTGTTCCTGTTTTGTGTTGGGTTTCAATACTACGACCATTTTCATTTCCTCCTTCAAAAAAATGTCCTTCGCATCTGCTGTGTGCTTTCCGATGAAAAAAAGAAAGACTCCGCAGCGAATTTCACTGCGAAGTCTATCAGCCTTCCAAAAGAAAAAACCATCAAAACAAACCGTCTTTTCTAACAGCAAAATTCACTTTGAATCTTTGAAAACACGGTAAAAATAAAAGTATGCAGTTGCGAAAACATGATTCTGATTCATATTTGCAGCCTCTTTCATTTTTGTTTGTTCATTCAGTTTTTACCATACTACCACAAAGGAAGTAAGATGTAAAGCAAAATTTTGAAAATGCTTCCCACAAAACTCCTTTGGGCAGACCGAAAATAAAAAAGCCCTGAATTTTCAGGGCTAATCGCAAGCTGCTAACGGGATTTGAACCCGTGACCTCCGCCTTACCAAGGCGACGCTCTACCTACTGAGCCATAGCAGCAAAAACCTGACGGCAACCGTCAGCTTTTATATGGTATCACATACTTTCTGTTCCGTCAAGATTTTTTTCTTCCAAAAACTGCTCCAGCTTTTTCTTGACCCTTTGCAGGGCATTATCAATGGATTTTTCCGGTTTTTGCAGGGTATGGGCAATCTCGAAATAGCTTCTGCCCTGCAAATACAGCATCAACACTCTGGTTTCAAACATACTGAGCTTTTCCACCATCTGTTTCTCCAGAAAATGCTTATTTTCCTGCCCGATGAACAACACCTCCGGATTCAGGAACTGTTCCGCTTCTCCCTGTAAAAAATCCATATAGGTCTGCTCCGATTCTTCCTCAAAAACCGGTCTATTCAGGGAAACATAGGAATTTAACGGCTGGTGTTTCTGCCTTGTGGCAGCTTTGATGGCAGTAATCATCTGCCGATTCACACAAAGCTCTGCAAAGCTGCGAAAAGAGGCACTCCGCTCCGCATTAAAATCCCGCACGGCTTTATATAGGCCAATCATACCTTCCTGTATAATATCCTCGCTATCGGCACCAATGAGGAAATAGGCTCTGGATTTTGCCCGCACCAGAGATTTATATTTATCCAGCAAATAATCCTGTGCGCTATCGTCTCCCTCCTGCGCCATTTGCACCAGCTTTTCATCTTTGAAATGTTCATATTTTCGCTCTTTCGTATCTTCTGCCATAAAAATCTCCGCATTCCTATTATTTTTTCCGCCGCATAGCCTCCAGCCATTCGAGGGCCTCCGCATCCAATTGCTCCGACAATAAATTATTTTTGGGCGGTCTATTTTCAATAAAACGCTCCCGCAAGTCCTTTTCCACGCCTCGTATCTCATAAAACAGTTCTCTTGCCGTCATACGGATTGCCCCCTGCCCATAAATAATCAGCTGTTCCAAACCGTCCCCCGTTGCTACGCGAACACGGTAGTGCTTCGGCAGAGAGGTGACTACCCGTTCTATATAATGGTCGGCGGTTTCCGCCTCCTTGGTATACACCACAAAAATATTATTATATTCATACACCGTGCCGATATTGCCCTTGACCAAATATCCGTCAAACACCAATATCACCGTGGCTTTCTTTACGCCCTTATAATTGGAGAGAATATCCATCAGCCGCTGTCTTGCGCTTTCCAGACTGACTTCCTCTGCCAACTCCTTCAACTCGTCCCAGGCGTGGATAATATTATACCCGTCCACCAGCAAAAATTCCTTTGACAACAGCCTTCCCCTCCTTTCGCTTATAGCAAAAGGATACCATAAACCGACTGTTTTTGCAAAGCATCAATCCTTGCCGAAATTTCTCTGTCTGACCACCTCATACATCAATAACGCCGCCGCCACAGAGGCATTCAGGGAAGAAATTTTGCCATACATAGGGATAGCGGCAGTAAAATCGCAATTTTCCCGTACCAGACGGCTGACCCCACTGCCTTCACTGCCGATGACCAATCCGATGGGTCCTTTCAAATTCGTATCAAAATGATCCAGACCGTCCATATCGGCGCAGGCGATCCAAAGCCCTTCTTTTTTCAGCAATTCAATGGTTTTGACAATATTCGTGACCCGCGCTACGGGCATATATTCAATAGCCCCGGCGGAGGTTTTCCCCACAGTGGCATTAAGCCCCACGGAACGCCGTTTCGGTACAATCACGCCATGGACGCCGGCACATTCCGCCGTCCGCAAAATCGCCCCTAAATTATGGGGATCCGTAATGCCGTCCAACAGCAGAACAAAAGGGTCCTCACCTTTTTGGCGTGCCGCCGCCAGAATATCCTCCACCTCCACATAATCGTGAGCGGAAACCAAGGCAATGACACCCTGATGGTTTTTTGTCTGAGAAAGCTCGTCCAGCTTCTGCCGGCTGACCTCCTGAATGACTACGCCTTTTTCCGCCGCCTGTGCCACGATACGCTTAATCGTCCCTTCCACATTACCTTTTTGCACCAACAGCTTTTCCATATCCCTGCCGCTACGCAGCACTTCCAGCACGGCATTTCTACCCTCCAGCTGGTTTTCGTTCCATTCCTGCTGTGTCTGTTTTCTTTCCAAAAAGAACGCCTCCCATCAGCTGATTCCTCATACGCCATAAAGCCGAGGGGTGGTACCCTTCGGCTTTTCTCGTTAATCCTTGTCCAATTTCTCCGCCATTCCCAGCCGGAACAGTTCCACTGCCCGCTCTTTTTCGCCCTTCAAATAAAGGTAACCAAAAAGGGCTTCCAGCCCTGTGGCGTGGCGATAATCCATCAAATCGGCATTTTTCGGCACCGTAAAGGATTTTGCATTCCGCCCACGGCGAAATACAGCCTCTTCCTCCTCCGTCAGCCGATTGCAGATACGGCGATACATCTCTGCCTGCGCCTTCGCATTGACCACATCTCTCGCTTTTTTATGCAGCTTATTGACGGGTGCATTGCCATCGCTCATCACCGTCAGCCGCACCAGCACCTCAAACACTGCATCGCCTATGTATGCCAAGGCAAGGGAGGAGTATTCCTTTGGATGAAACTCCCCCTTGCCGCCGCAAATCAAATCCAGTCCCGTTGTATCCATGGCTTACTCTTTAGACCACTGCACACCCTGACGGGTATCCTTAATGGTAACGCCCATAGCCGCCAATTCATCACGAATGGCGTCTGCTTTGGCAAAATCCTTTGCCTGTTTCGCTTCTGTTCTTTGGGCAATCAGGGCTTCGATTTTTGCCACGTCCTCATCGGAAACCGTATCCTCCTGCACTTCTGCAATACCCAAAACACCGCAAAGATGATCCAACATATCCTGAATCATCAGGGCATATTCCTTGGAAACGCCTGCCTTTACTGCAATATTGGAAAAACGCACCAATTCATAAATCACGGAAACCGCATCGGCTGTATTAAAATCATCGTCCATGGCTTCCTCGAACTGTGCTTTATAATTTCCCAACTCCGCAGACCGGGTCTTTTCCTCCGCTGTCATTTTTGTATCTTGGGCATTTTTGATATAGAAATCCAGTTCTTTTCTGGCATTTTTGATACGCTCCAGACCATTCTGGCAAGCCTGCATCAATTCACGGCTGAAGTTAATGGGGCTTCTGTAATGACCGTTCAAAATAAAGAAACGAATCACTTCATAAGGGAATTGTGCCGCAATATCCCTTACCGTAAAGAAATTTCCCAAAGATTTGGACATTTTCTCATTATCCACCGTAATAAAGCCGTTATGCAGCCAATATCTGGCAAAAGGCTTGCCATTTGCCGCCTCGGACTGGGCAATCTCATTTTCATGGTGAGGGAAAATCAAGTCCTCGCCGCCGGCATGAATATCAATGGTTTCACCCAAATGGTGTCTTGCCATAACGGAGCATTCAATATGCCAGCCGGGTCTGCCGTCACCCCAAGGGGAGGACCAGCTGGGCTCACCTTCCTTTTTGGGCTTCCACAGCACGAAGTCCGTCGGGTTTTTCTTTGCATCATCAACGGCAACACGTTCGCTGCCGCCGGCAATCAATTCGTCCAGATTTTTTCTGGACAGTTTTCCGTATTCCGGGAACATTTTGGTGTTGTAATACACTGTACCGTTATCCGCATAGGCAAAACCTTTATCCACCAAAGTCTGTATCATTTCCACAATGCCATCCATCTCCTGCGTCACGCGGGGGTGTATCGTTGCCCGACGTACATTCAGCCCATCGGCATCGCGGAAGGCCTCCTCGATATATCTATCGGAAATCTCCTGCATGGAGCTGTTTTCCTTATTGGCACGATTGATGATTTTATCGTCTACATCTGTAAAATTCTGCACATAGGTCACTTCGTAACCCTTGTATTCCAAATATCTTCTCACCGTATCAAACACTACATAGGGTCTGGCATTGCCGATATGGATATAGTCATATACCGTCGGCCCGCAGACATACATCTTTACCTTGCCCTCTTCCATCGGAACAAACTCTTCTTTTTTTCTTGTCAGTGTATTATATACCTTCATGGAATTCCCACCTTTCTTTTTCCGTTGTTTCTATTTTTTATCGCAACTCTATCTATAAGCATACCACAATTTTTCCCAAACTGCCTCTATTTCCAAAATTTTTTCGCCGATTAAATGGCTCTTCTCTTTTGATGCCCCGTCATCTGCTCCGGCGCCACCGGCGGAATACGCACGCCGTCTTTTCGCACAATCATTACCGGTGAGCCCACTGCCGTTACATTCTGAGGAATATCCTGCGTTACCACAGAGCCGGCACCGATTTTGGTATTCTTCCCAATGGTCACAGGGCCCAATACAATGGTACCTGCCCCAATCATAACATTATCCTCCACGGTAGGGTGGCGTTTATTTTTATCCTTCCCTGTACCGCCTAATGTGACGCCGTGGTACAGCATAACATTATCCCCAATTTCTGCCGTTTCTCCGATAACTATACCCATGCCATGGTCAATGAAAAACCGTCTGCCGATTTGGGCGCCGGGGTGAATTTCAATTCCTGTCAAAAAGCGGGACGCCTGTGAAATGAGTCTTGCCAGAAAAAACCGTTTCTTTTTATATAAGCTATGGGCAATACGATGGTTGATGACTGCCCAAAAACTGGGATACAACAGCACCTCAACGGTACTTTTTATCGCCGGATCCTTCTCTTTAATGACACTGATTGATTCCTGTAACATATCAAATCCCTCCAAAATTATACGCATGATACATCGCTGTCAAGCCATATGCTTTTCTATTTCAATTCTTTCCGTTGTTTCCGCCCTACTGTCAAACAGAGGGCTTTCTACACACTTTCCTGCGTATTTTGGTCGGTGTATTCCTTTGTAAAAGGCTGCCAATCGGCTCCCTTTTGCCATATCTGTTTCTATCTCCCGAAGCCATCGGCTCACCTCCTTACCGTATCGTTTTTTTGCAAATAAAAATCCGCCTTTACATCACTGCAAAGACGGAGTTATCCGCGGTTCCACTTTACTTAGACGGCACAATGCCGCCCCCCTCAATGACGATAACGCTGTCAGCGGATACGGGCTACTGATGTTTGCGTTCGCCCGTTCAGTTCAGGAAGGCACTTCATCCCCCTCATCCTGTAAGCGGCTCCCACCCATGTATCTTAAGGTAGTGACAGACGAACCCATGGGCTCCATCGGCTCAAATCTCACCACCTTTCACCAAGGCCGCTATTCTCTGGCAGGTGAAAAAAAGGATTACTCTTTTCCATCATTACTTTTTGCTTATTTCTTTTCCAGAAGGCAGACTGCCGAAGCGGCGATGCCCTCTCCCGCACCGGTAAAGCCCAAGCCCTCTTCCGTGGTGGCCTTTACATTGACCTGATCCACATCAATCTTCAGCACCGATGCGATATTTTGCCGCATCTGCTCCATATAGGGTGCCAGCTTTGGTTTTTGTGCAATGACCGTAGCGTCGACGTTCATTATACAATATCCTTTTTCAAAAATCAACCCCCCAACGGCAGATAATAATTTTTGGCTGTCAGCTCCCTGATAAGCAGGGTCATTATCGGGAAAATGCCTGCCGATATCCCCCAATGCCGCTGCCCCCAAAAGGGCGTCCATAAGGGCATGGAGGAGCACATCTGCATCAGAGTGGCCCAAAAGTCCTTTTTCATAGGGGATTTTGACACCGCCTAATATCAACTCTCTATTTTCTACTAATTTATGCACATCATAGCCTGAACCGATTCTCATGCTTTTCTCCTTTCTCACAATATGCAAAAAGAGGAAAAAGGGTTCCTCTCTATTTGCCTCACTATATCCGTTTTTCTATTTTCTGTCAAGAAAAAAGCCTCTGTTGCATATCTATGATGTGCCTTGCAAAAAATATTTTTCAGGCGTATCGTTATGGGCAGTGACAGCAAAATCCGCAGGAAAGGATACCAAAAATATGGACTCCAACAACAGAACTTATCTATTCCAACAGCTTCCCGTACCGCAAGCGGTTTTTAAGCAGGTGTTTCCTGCCGTCATCAGCCAAATGATTGCATTGGTATATAGTCTGGCAGACACCTATTTTGTCGGTATGTTAAACCACCCACAGCAAACCGCCGCCATCACCGTCGTCTATCCGTCCTTTGTGATGCTGACAGCCGTTTCCAATCTGTTTGGCGTGGGCGGTGCCAGCCTGATTGCACAAAAACTGGGAAAACAGAAGCCACAGGACGCAAAAGAAATCAGCGCCATCTCCTTTTGGCCGGGGCTCATTTGTGCGTTATTATTTTCCCTGGTTTTTCTGCTGCTCGCCCCGAAGATTTTATCCCTTTGCGGTGCAACGGCGGAAACCTATCCCTATGCCTATGCTTACGCCCGATGGGCCGTGGTTTTGGGAGGCCCCTTTGTCATAGGGAATACCCTTTTGGCAAACCTCATTCGGGCAGAAGGCCGTGGGGCAGAGGCCTCCTTCGGCGTTTCTTTGGGCGGCATTTTGAACATCGCCCTTGACCCTATTTTTATACTGCCTCGTTTTCTTGGCATGGGTGTTGTGGGCGCAGGGGTTGCAACGGCACTTTCTAATTTCGTTTCCGTGGCATATTTCCTGCTGTACCTGCGGCAGCAAAAGGAAGGCGCTATCCTGCAAATCCGTCCCGTCTATCTGCAACACACGGCTATTTATCTGAAATCCATACTTGCCATCGGCTTTCCCTCCGCCCTGCAATACGGCTTGACGGTTGTGGCAGTGGCGGCACAGGCAAATTTTGTAGCAAAATACCCCACAGAGGCCGTCGCCGCCTTGGGCATTGTCAAAAAACTGGACCAGCTGCCTCTTTATTTCTCCATCGGCGTTTCCGGCGGGCTGCTTCCTCTTTTGGCCTACTATTACGGCGCAGGAAATCATGTGCGGCGAAAACAGGTATTCCGGCTGGGCTGCGGCATTTCCTTCGGTTTTGCCATGCTCTGTCTGCTGATATACGAAGGCTTTGCCCCTCAACTATCCGCCCTGTTTATTGCCGATGCCCAAACCATCGCATACAGCAGCAGTTTCCTCCGCCGTATGGTGACCGCCATGCCTTTTATGGCCATCTGCTACCCCATGATTATACAATTCCAAGCCATGGGACAGGTGCGGGAGGCTTTGATTGTTTCTATTTTACGAAAAGGCATACTGGACATTCCTCTGCTCTTTTTGCTGGATGGGCTGATGCCTCTTTACGGCTGTATGTGGGTACAGCCTACGGTAGACTGCATTTCTCTGATTGCAGCCATTTCCCTCTACCGCCGCTTAAAATTACTGCCGCAACAGCCATAGAAAAAGCAGTATGGACACTTTCCATACTGCTCTTTTGTCGGTTTATTCTTCCTCTAATTTCAATACACTCATAAACGCCTGCTGCGGCACTTCTACACTGCCAATCTGCCGCATCCGTTTTTTGCCTTCTTTCTGTTTTTCCAACAGCTTTTTCTTACGGCTGATGTCACCGCCGTAGCATTTCGCCAATACGTCCTTACGCAAGGCACTGATGGTTTCTCTGGCGATGATTTTACTGCCGATTGCCGCCTGAATGGGAATTTCAAACAAATGTCTGGGGATTTCCTTTTTCAGCTTTTCGCACATTTTTCGCCCCCGTTCCACCGCAGAATCCTTATGCACAATAAAGGACAATGCATCCACCGGCTCTCTGTTGACCAGAATATCCAGCTTGACCAATTCACTCTCCCGATATCCGATGAGGGAATAATCGAAAGAGGCATAGCCACGGCTTCTGGATTTCAAAACATCAAAAAAATCATAAATAATCTCATTCAAAGGTATTTCATAAATCAGCATGGCTCGGGTTTCATCCAGATATTCCATACTGATATACACGCCTCTGCGCTGTTGACACAGCTCCATAATAGAGCCGATATATTCCTTCGGGAGCATAATCTCCGCCTTCACAATGGGTTCTTCCATTTTCAAAATACGGGCAGGGTCAGGCATATCGCTGGGGTTGGATAAATCAAAGCCGGTGCCGTCTGTCAGATACACCTTATAAATAACACTGGGCGCCGTTGTCACCAAATCCAGATTATATTCCCGTTCCAATCTTTCCTGCACAATTTCCAAATGCAACAGACCCAAAAAACCACAACGGAAGCCAAAGCCCAATGCCACTGAAGTTTCCGGCTCGAAGAACAATGCCGCATCGTTGAGCTGCAGCTTTTCCAAAGCGTCCCGCAAATCAGGGTATTTCGCACCATCGGCAGGAAATACGCCGCAATACACCATGGGATTGACCTTTTTATAGCCGGGCAGGGCTTCCTTTGTGGGATTTGCGGCATCTGTCACCGTATCCCCCACGCGGGTATCGGAAACGGTCTTAATGCTGGCGGTAAAATAGCCTACCATACCGGCAGTGAGTTCCTCCACAGGCAAAAACCGCCCCGGACCAAAAATACCCACCTCTACCACGTCAAATTCCTTTCCCGTGGCCATCATTTTGACCTTACTGCCCTTACGAATTCTGCCGTCAAATACCCGCATCAAAACAATGACTCCTCGGTACTGGTCATACACAGAATCGAATATCAACGCCTTCAGCGGTGCATCTGCATCGCCGGAGGGTGCAGGAATATCCGTAATAATCCGTTCCAGTACGTCCTCAATATTGATGCCGTTTTTTGCGGAAATTTCCGGTGCGTCCTCCGCAGGAATTCCGATGATATCCTCAATCTCCTGCTTTGCCCATGCAGGATTGGCACTGGGCAGGTCGATTTTATTGATAACCGGCAAAATCTCCAAATTATTATCCAGCGCCAGATACACGTTTGCCAATGTCTGGGCCTCAATGCCCTGGGCCGCATCTACAATCAGCACCGCACCCTCGCAGGCCGCCAAGCTGCGGGAAACCTCGTAATTAAAGTCTACGTGTCCCGGCGTATCAATGAGGTTATACTCATATTCCTCTCCGTCCTTGGCATGGTAAATCAGCCGCACCGCCTGGGATTTTATGGTAATCCCACGCTCCCGTTCCAAATCCATATTATCCAAAACCTGCTCCTGCATTTCCCTATCAGTCAGCAGTCCTGTTTTTTGAATCAGCCGATCCGCCAATGTAGATTTGCCATGGTCAATATGTGCCACAATGCAAAAATTTCGTATATGTTTCTGCCTGTCCTTAGACATGCTCTCCCTCCTTGATTGGAATTTCCGCAAATGGAAAATGGGGCGGATTGCCCCGCCTTTGTTCCCGCATCTCATAACAGAGAACATTTGCAGTAGTATATCATAGTCTTGCGACGGAAGTCAAAACCTCTCCTACTCTTTTGAGATTTTCTTCCCTTTCCCGCCGAACACCCAAATCAGCGCAAAAATTGCCGCCAAAATCCAGCAGAGAATCGCACCCATCGGTATCTCCGCCTTTTTCAACAGCGTTCCTACGGCCAAAAAGACTACTACTGCCAATGCCAGCAGCATTTCTTTTTTCTGCGGCGCTTTTTTCTCTTCCTTCTCTATAAATTGCGGCATTTTTACTCCTCCCATCGGTTTTTCGTAAGAACTCTTAAGCTAGCCTTAAGGTTCTATTCACAAATTAGACATATTTATCCTCTATACTGTAAGAGAAGTTAAAGGACGCCCCCTTTTACTTCCCCGCCTGCGGTGCTTACCCCATAAGGCCGCAGGCAACCCTTCTTACATATTTTTACAAGGGAATACTTACACAAAACCATAATTTTCCCTCTCTCCTTTTCAAAAAGCAGCCTATATTCCATATGGGCTGCTTTATTATTTTGAGAATATCACATATAGCTTTTCCGCCAGATAGACGGAGCAAAAAGCATAATAATCGGGAATAT
The DNA here is from genome assembly GCA_017523325.1 of Anaerotignum sp. GTDB lineage: Bacteria > Bacillota > Clostridia > Lachnospirales > Anaerotignaceae > Anaerotignum_A. Next base: position 23,685 of record JAFWWO010000013.1, read on the forward strand.
CTCCAGCCTGCCCAAAAGCATATCCATACAAAGCACCAGCTTGGAAAAGGCAGACAAAAAGAACAGGTTTTCAATAGGGCCTACCAACGCAAAACCCGGCCCTACATTGCTCAAACAGGTCACTACCGCCGTAAAGGATGTGGTAAAGCCAAAATTATTCATGGATACCAACAGAAAAGACCCAAAAAGCAGCAGGAAATAAATGATGATATACCCCGTTACCCCTCGAATGACATTTTCCTCGATTTTATACCCGTCCAGCTTAATGAGGTTGACAGAACGGGGGTGGACGATATGCTTAATCTCTCTGGCCGCTATTTTTACCAGAATAATAAAACGGGAAATTTTAATGCCGCCCCCCGTAGAGCCGCCGCAGGCGCCCAATGTGGTCAGGCAGAATATAATGGTTTTGGAAAATTCCGGCCATAAATCATAATTGGCAGTGACAAAGCCGGTGGTGCTGACAATGGAAACCACCTGAAAGGCAGCACGACGAAAGGCTTCCTCCAGCGTAGGATATAAATGCCAGATGTTAATGGTAATCAACAATGTGGTAAAGCCCACAATGGCCAGAAAATACCGGAACTCCTCGTTGCGCAGTACATTCTTAAAATCCCGTATGAACAGCAGATAATACAAGTTAAAATTGACGCTGAACAGCAGCATAAACACCGTAATGACATACTCAAAATACCGACTGTCATAGGCGGCAATACTGGCATTTCTGATGGAAAAGCCGCCTGTCCCCGCCGTAGAAAAGGCATTGACCACGCTATCGAACAACGGCATGCCGGCAAAAAACAGCATAATCATTTCCAGCAGTGTCAAAATAATATAAATGCCGTATAGCAGCTTCGCCGTGGACTTTACCTTTGGCACCAATTTGGAAACCATAGGTCCCGGCGCCTCTGCCTTCATCAGATACATAGAGCGGTCATCGCCCATGGGCATAATGGCAAGCATAAATACCAGTATCCCCATGCCACCGATCCAATGGGTAAAGCTGCGCCAAAAGAGAATGCTTCTGGGCAATATCTCGATATCTTGCAATATGGTAGCACCGGTGGTGGTAAAGCCGGAAACCGTTTCAAAAAAGCAATTTACCGCACCCTGTATGACCCCGCTGAAATAAAAGGGAAAAGCACCAAAAAAAGACATGGCAATCCAAGAAAGGGCAACTACCACAAAGCCCTCTCTGCCATAAATCCGTTTATCCTCCGGCTCCTTCCATTTTGCCGCAAAGCCAACCAGAAGACAGGCCGCCACGGTAATCAAAAATGCCCGCAGCGCAACATCTTCTCCGTAATAAATAGCGATTCCCGTAGGCAGCAACAGCAAAAGCCCTTCCACACGCAGTACGCCGCCCAAAATATAGGCAATCATCTTATAATTCATAATTCTTCATCCAATCCGCACTGTTATTTCAAAATATCCTTCAAATCCGTCAGTCGCTTATTGGTGGTGACAATAATGACACTGTCGCCAATCTCAATAGAGTCATTCCCTCCGGGAATAATGACTTTTGTTTTCCGGATAATGGTCGCCACCAAAAGCCCGTCCTTTGTTTTCAGGTTTTTCAAGGGAACTCCCACCACGGGGGATGCTTCTCTCACCTTAAACTCCAGAGCCTCTACCCGATCATTGATAAGTCTATGCAGCGTTTCCACATTACTGCTGCCCACAGAGTTTTTCATAGCACGCACATAACGCACAATATTATTTGCCGCTATGGTTTTCGGTGATATAAAGCCATCAATATCCAAATTATCCAAAATTTCATCAAAAGAAATACGGTTGATTTTTGCGATAACTTTCGATACTTTTTTCGCCTTTGCATAGAGTGAAACGACGATATTTTCCTCGTCCATACCCGTTAATGCCACCAATGCATCGGTTTTTTCCAGCCCTTCCTCGTACAAAAGTTCCTTATCCGTACCGTCGCCATGAATGACCACCGCTTCCGGCAGCATTTCGCAAAGATATTCGCATCGTTTCATATCCATTTCGATGATTTTCACCCGTACCCGCAGTGAAAGCATTTCCTTCGCCAAGTAATACGCCATTCTGCCGCCGCCGATAATCATAACAGACTTCACGCTGTTACGGAAAATCCCGATGGTGCGGAAAAAATTAGCAATTTCCAGATGGGGCGCCGTGACATTGATTTTATCCCCCGCCTGCAGCACAAAATCACCGCCGGGGATATAAACATTCCCCTCTCTTTGCACGGCACAGACCAAAACCTTCACCTGAAATTCTTTATAAATCGCCCAAAGAGGCATTCCGTTGAGCACGCTATGCTCCGGTATTTTCAGCTCCACCAACTCCACCTTGCCTCTGGCAAAGGGCTCTATTTTTAAGGCAGAAGGAAACCGCAGCAAACGAGAGATTTCCTCCGCCGCCGCCATTTCCGGATTTACCGTCATGCTCAGCCCCAGCTCGTCCTTGAGCATAGTAATCTGCTCCAAATACTCCGGATTCCGCACCCTGGCAATGGTATGCCGGGCGCCCAGTTTCTTTCCCACCAGACACGCCAGCATATTCACCTCATCGGCAGAGGTGGCGGCAATCAATAAATCCGCATGGGGCACCCCCGCCCGCTTTTGCACAGCAACACTGGCGCCGTTGCCCTCTACACTGATGATATCCATGGTGTTGACCGCATTCGTCAGTACGGCTGCATTATTATCAATCACGATGATGTCATGTCCTTCTCCGGAAAGCTGTCTGGCGATGGTTCCACCGACCTTGCCGTCCCCAACGATTACAACGTTCATGGCTGTTCCTCCTTGTTCAAAGCGGGTTCCTTTTTCCGAAACACCTTATCCATCGTTATATCTTAACATTTCTGCGCCCAAAACACAAGGTTTTTCCCATTCTTACAGCTTTTTTCCATTTTTCGCAAAACCCCACTGTTTTTTGCAAAAACAAAACAGCGGGCTTTCGCCCGCCATTTTGATTTTTGGTTTCACTTTTTATATTTTAGTCTTTTTTCGTTACTGTTACAGTGCGAGCCACCGCATCCCAAAGAATATTTTCATCGGGAACATCAAATGCGTTGAACAAGGCTCTCATAGGCAGGTAAATTCTGCTGTTTCTGATAACAGGAGCGGTGTCGATGGTCACTTTCTCGTCACCAATCTGAATCACATTGGAATTTACCGTACAGGAAACAATTTTTCCATCCTCTCTTGTGAAATAAGCGGTTTTTGTTGCACTATCCCACTTAATGTTATCGTTGGTGATGTCCAAAGCGTTTGCAATCACTCTCACGGGAAGCATAATGCGGTTATTTCCGTCGATGAACGGTGCGGAATCCATCGTCATGGGCTTTCCGTTGAGGAGATATGCTGTGCTGTTGATTGTAACTACAAGCAGAGGAATTTCCTCTACGGGCGTATCAACCTCCGCTCCTGCCGCTTTCCAGCCTGCATAAACGGTCTTATTTCCGTCCATCTTCACAGATGTGACAGCATTTTTCAGTTCTTTATCGGCATACCAGCCTGTAAAATCGTAGCCCTCACGGGTAGGCGTCACGGTCAGGTTTACCGTTGCATTTTTATCGTGTCTTGTCGCCGTGATGGTATTTCCGCCGTTGGTGTTGTAAGTCAGTGTATATTTTGTAATTACGCTGCCTCCACTGCCACCCGTATTCTTCCAATGGGCATAAATCGTAGTATCTTTCTCAAAGATATAGCTTGTGTCCACCTTCTCGCCGCCATTCAGCTCCGTATACCAACCCTCAAAGCTGTAACTGCCGATACGAGTGGGTATAGGCAATTTTTCCAGTCTGCCGTCCTCTCCCGTTGTATCGCTTGTAGGCGTTACGCTGCCGCCGTTAGGGTCGAAAGTGACGGTGGTAACCTCCACATTCAGGGTCACGTCGTCAAATTCGCTGGCGTAGTCGGTTTTATAATCGCCATTGTACTGCTCGGAAAAGAGTTTGAGGGTGTAGGTCCCCTCCGCAAGGGCGACGGGGATTTTTACGTCCACCTCGCCGTCGGTTTCGTCCGGCTGGGTCAGCCTGCCGTAGTAAAGCAGGTTGTCATTTTTGTCTGTCAGAATGGCGGAGATGTATTCGTTGGGCGCTTCGTCGGTCTTGACCGTCGCACCGGTGTAGTTCAGCGTCACCGTGCCGCCGGGTGTACCGCTGACCTCATCATCTGTCACTGCAAGCTGTCTGTCTTCGTCCAAAAGTGTCAGCTTCCATTCGTTTGTCGTGTTTTTGTCGATCGCCGAGAGTTTGCCAACGGTTCCGTTCTTGCCGCCTGCGGCGGCAGATGTGAAGAGGACAGAGTTCAGATCAATATTCAAAGCGGGGCGCACAGCTGTGTAAGCGCGGTTCACAGAGCCACCATACTTAGACACGTGGCCGTCAGCGTTCACATAAAGTGCAAGATTGCCATATCTGCCGGAGGTACGGAGCCACCAGGTATGGTCGCCTGTGTATGACATGCTAGTGTATAGGTCGCTTACATAATCCGTCAGCTCGTCGGAAACGCGGCCGCTTTCGTCGTCCGTCGCATCGGGATCCGTCGCAAAGCCGTAGTCCTCTGTCGTTGCCTCATCAACGGATAGCAGGAATACCTTCTCCCCAAACATATTTTCGCTCGTTGTGATAGTATCCGCGATCGCCGCCCGTTCTTCTGCGATAAAGGCACTGCCCAAAAAGCGAAAAGGGCCAATATCGTTCAGCCATGTGCGCAGGGTGCAGCTCCACCATGTTCTATGTGAGCTATTCTCGTGGAACGGCTGCAAGTCTAAACACACATCCGACAACAGGAACAGCTTGCCGTCGGCATTTTTCAGCACCCGCCATTTGATGGGGTCAATACTGAATTCCTTGCTGTTTGCAGAAATGTAATCCACGTCCTCTGTCAAGCCAGTGACGTCGGCCAATTCATTCTGTGGGTAGTTGCCGAACCAAATGCCGCCCTCGGTGCTTCCGCCTTTGCCGCCCTCGATGTATGTCGCAACAGGAGTTTCGCCACTGTGATCCACAAGCTGAATCGCCTTGACGTCGGTGTTCTCCGCCGCCTGTGCCGATATGCTCATGGCAGGGGCAAGTCCCAATACCATCACAAGGGCAAGAAAAATACTCCATAATTTGCTTGTTTTGTGTTTCATATCAGAAAACACCTCTCTTTCATATTTTTTCCTTCATTTGTCGGTTCATTTGCTCCCTTCAGGTCGTCCCGAGGGGAATGGAAGAGGGCAATCAATACGCACCACCTCCATTCATACAAAAAAGCACACCAAAGCGGCGCGTTCCAATGCCGCAATGATGTGCTTTATATGTTCTGTTATTTTTCCATGCAGAAAAAAGGATAAAATTATCC
>JAFWWO010000014.1 GCA_017523325.1 Anaerotignum sp.
GCCGTAGTGATACGGCTTTTAGTTTATGCAAAAGGCAAGAATGCAAAGAAATATCGCCAGGGGGTTGAGTATGGCAGCGCAAGATGGGGTGCATACTATCAACTGTAAGGAATTGTTTATGGACGCAAAGGAGGATAACGCCATGACACAGTACAACAAGATCACCGCGCTATACTCCCGCCTTTCAGTTGGTGATGAGGACAGGGACAGCGGCGAGAGCAACAGCATAGTGAATCAAAAGGCTTTTTTAGAGAGGTACGCAAGACAGGAAAAGCTGACGAATATCCGCCACTATATCGACGAAGGCAAGTCGGGAAAAAGCATCACGGGCAGGCCGCAGTTCATGGAGATGCTGCAGGCGATAAAGGGCGGTGAGAAGATAGACTACGTCATCGTCTACTCGCTTTCCCGTTTCGGGCGGAATGCTGCGGATGCGGCGACGTCTCTTCAGGCACTGGAAGACTATGGCGTAAAGTTGCATTGCATAAAGGAGTTCCTTGACAGTGCGAGAGCCATTGGGAAGATAATGTAACAAAGTATGCTTACGATGTTTTGGGAAGAAAGATAGAGTAGATCAATGCTGATACCACAAAAAGAGCATATGCCTATGATAAACTGGGACGTTTACTATCCGAAACGGATGAGCGGGGCAATATCACTGCTTACACATATGATGCCAACGGCAATCTTTTGACGGCGGTTGATCCGAAGAAAAACGAAACGGTATATACCTATACTGCCAATGATCAGGTGGAAACTGTGACTTATGCCGACGGCGGTATGATGCGATATGAATATAACCGAAATGATATGCCGGTCTACGTGACAGATCCGATGGGCTATCAGACTCATTATGCCTACGACGGTTTGAACTGCACCAAAACCGTACAAAACGCAGAAGGCGTGAAAATCGGCTATGCGTATGACGGTATGGGCAATGTATCGGAGGTATCCGTCAACGGGGATAGGGTACGGAGCAATACATACGATGGCTTAAACCGCCGCAAAACCGTTACCGATGGTTTGGGACATACGGGATCGTATACCTACGACGGCGTAGGTAATATACGCAGTTATACCGATAGAGAGGGCAATGCAACGAAATATGCGTATGACAAAAATTACTTCCTGCTGACAGTGACAGATGCACTGGGCGGACAGGTAAGCAATGTGTATAACGAAATGCAACGCATGGTTTCCCAAAAGGATAAGCTGGGTGCAGTCACCGCCTTTACCTACGATGAAACGGGCAATTTGATTTTGGAAGAGGACAACAGCTTCAATCCCACGTCCTATACTTACGATGAAAACGGAAACATGACCTCCGTGACCAATCGTATGAATAAAAAACCTATTTTGAATACGACTGCATGGATCGTGTAGTCAAAGAAACCGACCAACTGCACCATGCCAAGCTGTATGCCTATGATTTGGTGGGCAACCAAACGACAATGACAGACGGCAATGGACATTCGACAGAGTTCGTTTATGACGGGCTTGGGCGTGTGCGTGCAAAAACCAATGCCGAAGGCGGCAAAATAGAGTACACCTACGACCCGCTGGGCAACATGGCAAGTGTCACCACCGACGGCGGCGGAAACAGCCGTACAGTGACTGCCTATACCTATGACGACGTGGGCAACATCACTGCAATGACCGACCCTACGGGGGAAACGTCCTTCAAATACGACGGAATGAACCGCCTTTTGGAGACAAAAGTCAAATTTACAAATACCGGCAGTACTCTTACGGATGAAAAAGTAACTGCGTATACTTACGATGCAAATGGTAATCAGCTCTGCTATTTCTGTTTTTAAGGTAAAAGCATTGCCGCTTGATGAATGGCTGATGTACCGCAAGGATTCATTTATCTTTCGCTGAGAGCAGAGGGAAAAAGGACAAAGATATCTGAAAAACGCTATCTGAAGATATAGACCAAGGCGGATATAAAAAGATTGAAAGAAGTGTTTGGATAAAATAGATATTTATTGACAACGGAAGATACAAGTTTATAATGAATTTTAGGGAGATAACCTATTTTTAACATTTATAATTTATTTATGGAGGATTGCTATGGCGTGGGATAATGTTGCAGGCAGAGCGGCTGGAAATGACGACGAGAAGTATATCGTATTGCAGGTGGTACTTACCGAAAAGTTTCTTGGAACAGGTTCCGGAGTTGCAAGTCTTACAAATTTGCAAAACGAAATAAATAAACAAGCCGAAAAAGGCTATCGTCTTCATACAATTACAACTACATCTTCCGGATCAAAGGGATTTCTCGGAGGAGATAAGATTCAAGCAACAATGATTTTTGAAAGAATTGACTAAATATTAAAATATTAGCTGCATAAAGCACTTGTTGAAAAAACAGGTGCTTTTTTCATTGGGCAAAACCAAATAAGAAAGCCGCATGAAAGCGGCTAGTCAGTAATGGCAGTGCACTTGGCGGATTTTCATACGCCAGCAGGCGTGGCAGGTAAGAACCCCTTCTGGGGGCAGAGCAGACCATCGGCTGAGCCGGTGTTCCTGATTGTCCTATTGAGATTCAAGGTTTGTGATGGTGGGTATTGAGATGCGTTATGAAGATGAAAATATATGGCTTGCTCAGAAGATGATGGCAACATTATATGATGTAGATGTGCATAAGGCGTCGGATGATTGTATTATGCAGAGTATTGATTTATAGATGAGAATGATGTAATGCGGGGCTCATTCGGCTTTTTCAGAGGAAGATTGGATTTTTATTGGTATGGACAGTAACGGGTTTGGATTTTGAAAAGAAGTATCAACTCAATACAGGAAAAATGTTTCTGCTAAGAAATGTCTCAATAAATCAGGCTTTTTTAGCAGTTTTTTTATTGGAAAATGCTAGGCGGTGCAGATTGAGACTCGATGAGAGAAAAACAGAGGTAGAGTCAAGGGGCAGTGGGAAAAAAAGAAGGAGGGATGCAGAGTGTGGCAACGGGGAAAAAATTGACGGAGAAGCAGATGGCGTTTTGCCGTTTCTGCGCAGAAGGTCTTCCTCCGGCACAAGCATGGAAAAAAGCAGGCTATGCCAACAGGAATGACTGGAAAGAAACCATAAAACAAGAAAAAATCCTGGCGTGCATTGAAAGAATAAAAAGCGGCGAAGAGGATGACGGTACTGTGGCGGAGAAAAAGGAAATCCTCAGTTTTTTGACTGACTTGATGCGGGATGAAGAAGGTACGGATACCAAAACCCGCATGAAGGCGGCAGAGCTATTGGGCAAGCGAGTCAGCCTTTTTGAAAAGGAGTCGGGAAAAGAGGAGGAAAGCCGTATTGTGATTGTAGATGATATTCCATGAAGGTCAAGGAAATCAGACTGACAGATTGCATCGGAAAAGGGTTTTACGAGATACATCGGGACATTCGGGAAGGTCGCCACACCCATTACTGGATGAAGGGCGGCAGAGGCAGTGGAAAATCCTCATTTATCTCCATTGAAATTGTTCTGGGGATATTGGAGGACAGGAATGCCAATGCGGTGGTATTACGGAAGGTGGCAAACAACCTGAAGGACAGCGTATTTGAACAGGTGGCATGGGCCATTCGTGCTCTGGGAATAGAGGATGAATGGGAAAGGAAGGTGTCCCCGCCGGAGATGATACGCAAAAGCACCGGACAGAAAATACTTTTTCGCGGCTGCGATGACCCCAGAAAATTGAAATCTATTAAGCTTCAACAAGGATATGCAAAATACATCTGGTATGAGGAGACAGACGAATTCTTCGGCATGCGGGAGATACGCTCCATAAACCAAAGCTTGATGCGCGGCGGAACGGAGTTTCGTGTGTTTTATTCCTATAATCCGCCAAAATATGCCAGAAGTTGGGTCAATCAAGAGGCCACAGAAACCCGTGAGGACCGATTCGTTCACCGCAGCACCTATCTGGATATGCCGCAGGAATGGCTGGGCAGTCAGTTTTTGGCAGAAGCAGCATACATACGCAAAAAGCATCCCGAAACGTACAGGCATGAATACATGGGAGAGGTCACGGGAGGCGGCGGCGAGGTGTTTCGCAACTTGACCTTTCGGGAGATTACCCCGGAAGAAATTGCCCGATTTGATCACATCAGCCGAGGCTTGGACTGGGGGTACGCTGTAGACCCACTGCATTACACGGTGAACCACTACGACAAGACCAGACGGCGCCTATATATTTTCTTTGAATTGCGGGCCAGAGGCATGAGCAACCGCAGGCTGGCAGAGGAGATCGAAAAGGAAAATCCGAAAAAAAGAGAAGTCATCTGCGACAGCGCAGAACCAAAATCCATCGCAGAAATGCAGGGATTGGGGATTCGGGCTGTGGGGGCGAAAAAAGGGCCGGACAGTGTCTATTACGGCATCAAATGGTTACAGGATTTAGAGGAAATCATCATCGACCCGAAGCGTTGTCCGGAAACGGCAAGAGAATTTTATGGATATGAATATGAAGCTGACGGGAGAGATGGCTGGAAAGCAGTTTTTCCTGACAGAGAAAATCATGCCATTGATGCGGTACGATACAGCAGAGAAAATGATATGCGGTATGTGAGAATCAGATAAGGAGGAAAAGGGATTTGTTTATTACAGAGATGGAGCTGCTCAAGGCAAGGCTGGCGGCAGGGAATGGGCTAAACCAAAGCCGTATCCTGCGGGAACTCTTGCAGGAGGACAAGAGCAGCGAAAAGAAAAAAAGAATGGAGGAAGGCGAGCAGTATTACCAGGGGAACCATGACATTCTGAAAAAGGATTTTCGTCGAAGCCCTGTTTCCGAAACAGGGAAAAACGGTGAGGAGGAGTCTATGCAGATGTTTTTTAACCCCAACCGCAGCAACCACCATTGCATCAATCCTTTTCACCATACGCTGGTGACCCAGAAGGCGGCGTATCTGGTGGGAAGAGAACCGACGGTTACCGTAAAGGGGCAGAATGTGTCTGCCTTTCAGGAGGCCTTGGAAACGCTGACAGACGAAAAATTCAACGGAACGCTGTTTCGCTGGATTGTCGGGGCGGCAAACAAGGGCGTGGAATATCTGCACATTTATTATGATGAAGAGGGAGCCTTTCATTACTGTGTTGTGCCGGCAGAAGAGCTGATTGTGGTTTATGACGAGGTATACCAGCAGGAGATCAAAGAGGTGATCCGTTATTACACTTACAAAATACTGGATGGCGGCAAGGAAAAAAGCCACAGGCGTGTAGAATGGTGGACCCCGGACACGGTGACCTATTACACGGAAAACGGCGAGGGAGAATTTCAGAAGGACAGCCAATGCCCCCACTGGACAGTGACAGAGCTGCTGGACGGCGAGGAGCAAAAAACAATCCCCCACGGCTGGGGCAGGCCGCCTTTCATTCCTTTGCGGAACAACGACAAAGAAATGACTGATTTACAGATGGTGAAGGGGTTGATTGATGCCTATGATTACATCAGCAGTGAAGGCACCAACAATTTGCTGGATTTGGTCGACCTTTATTGGGTTATCCAAGGTTACGGCGGAGAAACTGCCGGCGCTGTGGCGAAAAAACTGCAAATTAACAAAGCGGTGCAAATCAGCGACAGCAGCGGCAAGGTAGAGGCGAAGCAGGTGGAGCTGCCCATGGAGGGCAGATTGGCTTGGATGAAGGCGCTGCGGAAAGATATTTTTCACTTCGGCATGGGGGTAGATACGGACAGTGACAGCTGGGGCAGAGCACCCAGCGGGGTTTCATTGAAATTTCAATATGCCATGTTTTACCTGAAAATCAACAGCATCGTGCCGGAAATCAAGCGGGCGATGAAGGAGTTTTTCCGCTTTGCTGTGGAAGACTGGAATCGCAGAAATTACACGGATTGGGATTGGCGCAATATCCGGATTACACTGAATACCAGCAGCATTACTGATGATGTGGAAATTATGCAGATTATTCAGCAATCTCAGGGGATTGTCAGCGAAAAGACTTTGCTGGGCAAACATCCTTTTGTGGAAGATGTCAACGCAGAGATGATTCAGCTGGAGGAAGAAAGAAAGGGAAGGAGATTTGAAAATGACACCGGAAATGTTAGAGAAAATGGGCGTATTGAGCCCGAGTACGAAAAATAAAATTTTGGAGGCTTTTGCGGAGATGGAAAGTCGTTTGGCACAGCTGGAGGAAGAAAAAAATGACTTGGCGGCAGAACTGGAAGAAACACGCAAAAAATCCGCTGTGGAAAAAGCCATTTTAGAGGCGGGCGGCAGAAATGCAAAAGCGATTCTGGCTTTGGTTGACCTTGATAAAGTGGTTTTTGACGAAAAAACCGGCTTAGAGGGTTTGCACATGGAGCAAATCAAGGCAGAGGCACCCTATCTTTTTTATGAAAAGGAAGAAAAAATGCAGGGCACCGGTATGACAAGAGGTCAGAAGAAAAAAGAAAATGAAATCAGCGCAGCCTTCAAAAAAGGTTTGAGAAGATAAGGAGGAGACAGTATGAATATCAATACATTGGAATATGCAGAAGTGTTTATGGAAGAACTGGATCGTCAGATGGTAGAGGGCTCTACCACAGGCTGGATGGAGGACAACGCCGGTCAGGTACAGTACAACGGCGGTGCAACAGTGAAAATCCCTAAAATGCAGATGAGCGGTCTGGGCAAATACGACAGGGACAACGGTTTCGCAAGAGGTGCTGTAACGGTGACCTATGAAGCCATGGAAATGAAACAGGACAGAGGCCGCAGCTTCCAGCTGGACGCTATGGACGTTGATGAAACAAACTTTGCGGCTATGGCCGGGAATGTCATGGGGGAATTCCAGAGAACAAAGGTTATCCCTGAAATTGACGCATATCGCTATTCTTCCATTGTGAAGCTGGCAAATGACGCGGGCAAGGTGAAGAATTACACACCGGCGAAGGACACGGTTTTTGAAACCCTGATGAACGATATTACAGAAATCAGAGATCGTGTGGGCGACGGCTGTGAAATCGTAATTGCCATGAGTGCCAAGGTGGCAGGCATGCTGGATTTGGCAAAGGGCGGCACAAACGTATTGCAAAGCGGTGTATTCCAGCAGGGCAGTGCGGAGCTGAAGGTAAAGGAAATCGACGGTTGTTCCATTATCCGTGTGCCTTCCGCCAGATTCCAAACAGGCTATGAGTTCCTCAACGGCACCACTGCCGGCGAAACAGAAGGCGGCTTCAAAGCGGAAACTGATGCGAAAAATATCAACTGGATTGTTATGCTGAAAAATGCACCTGTGGCAGTTTCTAAAACAGACGTGACCCGTATTTTTGACCCGATGACAAACCAGAATGCCAACGCTTGGAAAATTGATTACCGTAAGTATCATGACCTGTGGATTATGGACAACGGCATGGACGGTATCCTTGCCAGCGTAGACGGCGAACTGTAAGAAAGGCGGCGGAAGGATGACGGAAAAAATCCTGACGGAGCTGAAAAAGCTTTATCAAACGGAAAGGGAAGAAGTACCGAAAGCTCTGGAATTTGCGGCAGGAAGAAGTGTTTCCATAATGAAGGCATATTGCGGCATTGACACACTGCCGGAGGCATTGCTGGGTGTCGGTGTTTCGCTGGCAAAGTGGATCTATGACAGCGGCATGGGTACGGAAGGCAACGGCAGAAATGCAAAAAGCATCAAAGAAGGCGATGTGGCGGTGACATTTTCTACAAGTGCCTTTGAAATGCAGGCAAAAGAAAAAGAGATGCTGGCATATTTTTCCGTGGAGTTGGATCGCTTCCGCAAAATGGATTGGTAAGGAGGCGATGCCATGAAATACGCATTTGAAAAGGCGAAAAATGCCGTGGAAAGCCTTTTTTGGGACACTTGCTTTGTGGAAGGCTTCCGAGAGGAAACAACGACTTGGGGCGAATGCTTGCACCAAAAAGAAACAGCTTCGGAAGGCTTCCCCTGCCGCTTGACGGAAAGGGCGGAGGAAAGCAGTACCAACGGCTTACTGACGGAAACAGACAAAAATGTGGTGCTTCTTTACCCCGCAGACAGAAAAATACCGGCGGGAAGTGTTGTGCGTATCCGCAAGGAAAACGGCGAGGAACGACGGTATCAGGCGGCAGGCAAAAGCCGATGCTTTTTGACCCACAATGCAGTGGGCTTAAGGCATCACGAAACAATATAACGGGGGGACGGACATGACGGAAAGCATTAGACGAGCGGTAATTTGCAGTATTTCGGAAAGCTTTGGTTTGCCCGTTTACGGGCAGACCGTCCCCCAAGGGGGAAAACGCCCCTGTTTTACGGTGGAAATCAGCGGTGTGGAGCAGCAACGGCTTTTGGGCAGAAGATGCCGCAGAAAGGTTATGTTTCGGATTCGGTATTACAGCGGAGAAGGCAAAACGGCGGCGGCAGATAGCCTAGCGGCGGCTGACGGGCTTTACGAGGTATTATTACTCATCGGGAATGAGGAAAAATTTGCGGCTTCTTCCATGAAGCATGAAAAAACAGAATACGGTGTGGCGTTTACGGCGGCATATGAATATCACATTTTATTCGATGAGGAAGAAAATGCACTGATGATGCGGCTGGAACACAACGGAAGGAGAGCAGTGGGCTATGGAGAAAGAAGCGGAATTTAGCAGAGAGCAACTGATGAAAAGCAAAACCTTTGGGCATGGCTCTGATTTGATTGGAGCTGTACTGGAGGACAAGCTTTACACGAAAAAAGCAGCGGAAAAAGAAATACAGGCATATTTAACGGAAGAAAGAAAGGAGAACTGATATGGCATTAGGCGGAGGCACCTTTTTGGTGCAGAACAAGGTATTGCCGGGGGCATATATCAATTTTGTATCCAGACCGAGAGCAATGGGCAGTCTGGGTGAGAGAGGCGTAGTTTGCCTGGCAATGGAAATGGATTGGGGCAAAAGCGGCATGATGACGGTGGAGGCGGAAGAATTCCGCACAGAAACAAAAGCACTGTTCGGATACCCCTATACCCATGAAAAAATGAAGGATCTGCGTGAGGTATTCCTCCACGCAAAAAAAGCAAAGGTATATCGACTCAATGGCGGCACTCAGGCAAATGTGACAAACGAGAATTTGACCATTACTGCTCAATACGGCGGTACAAGAGGAAATGATATTTCTATTGCCATTGTACCAAATGTAGACGAGGCGGGCAGCTTTGATGTGCATACCTATCTGGATACAGAACTGGTGGATAGCCAGACGGCAGCGACCATCGAAGAACTGAAGGAGAATGCATATGTGACATTTTCCGGGCAGGGAGAATTACACGCTACGGCGGCGCTGTATTTGACAGGAGGCACCACAACAACAGTGACCGGTAACAGTTACACAGCGTTTTTAGAAGCCGCAGAGGCAGAGGATTTCAATGTACTGGCCTATAAGGGCAGTGACATTGTGACCAAAAAGCTGTTTGTCAACTTTACCAAGCGCATGAGAGAGGAAGAGGGCGTGAAATTCGTGACGGTACTGCATGATTATGCGGCGGCTGACCACGAAGGTGTAATATCTGTCGGTACAGCGGCGGAACTGGTGCCTTGGACTGCCGGCGCAACCGCCGGAGCGGAGGTCAACGAAAGTTTGACCAATGCCCTTTACGACGGGGAGTATGAAGTGGAGGCAAAATTGAAGAAAAGCCAGTATATCAAGGGTATTCAGGCAGGACAGTTTTTGTTTTACGAGGAAAGCGGTGAAATCCGTGTGTTGAGAGATATCAACACATTTACCTCCTTTGAGCAAAAGAAAAACAGCGATTTTTCCGGCAACAGAGTCGTGCGTGTACTGGACAGCATCGCCAACGATGTGGCAGGGATTTTCAGCAGATATTATCTGGGCAAACAGAACAACAATACCAACGGCAGAAATCTTCTGAAAGCGGAAATTCTGGCTTATCACGAACAGCTGCAAAGCATTGAGGCCATTGAGAATTTTACGGCAGAGGATATCAGAGTGGAAAAAGGCACGGAAAAACAGGACGTGGTGGTTTATGAAAACGTACAGCCTGTGGACGCCATGGAAAAGCTGTATATGAAGGTTGAAGTAATCTGAGAGGAGGACGGTAAATGGGTTATTTGAGAGCAAAAGACACCGTCAATGGTGCATTGGGTACCTGCTTTGCCATCATTGACGGCAGAAGACATGAACTGATGCAGGTGAAAAACATCAAGGCAAAGGTGAAAAAAACAAGAACAGAAATCCCTATTCTGGGACTGACGGCAAAACAGCATAAAAGCGGAGGCTGGGAAGGTACTGGCACGATGACGGTTTATTACGTTTCCAGTTTATTCCGTCAGGTAATGCTGAAATACATGAAGGAAGGGGCAGATACCTATTTCGAGCTGATGCTGACAAACGAAGACCCTACGGGTAAAACAGGGCGACAGACGGTACTGCTCAAAGATGTAAACATTGAAGAAATGCTTATCGGCAAGCTGGACGTGGACGATGCTGCCATGGAGGAAGAAATGAAGTTTACATTTGGCGATGTGGAATTGCTGGATCAGTTTCGTGAACTGGTGTAAGTAGTCATGAAAAAAGGGTGGGAGGCGGGAAAAGGAGTCAATATGGGACAAGAATGCTTTTACAAGGAAAACAAGATAGACAGAAAAAAACAGGAGGCGCTGTTAACAGAAAGACCGGGAGAAGGGGGCGAACAGACCCTTTGGCAAATCCGGCCCATGAGCCAGAGAGAAAACGAGGAGATTTGGAAAAAATGCAGCGAGGACGAGGCACGATATGAGGCGGCTGTACTGGCGGAAAGCGTTTGTTTCCCTGATTTGAAGGACGTGACTTTACAAAACAGCTACGGCGTGGCAGGAGCAGAGCGGCTCTTGGCAAAGCTATTGCTGCCGGGAGAATACGAAAGACTACGGCAGGCGGTAGAAGCCATAAACGGAGGGGAGGCGGAAGAATGTACCGTATTTATTTAATCCGAGAAGGGGCACAGGTGCTTTTGCCGGTGACTCCGCCGGAAATTCAAGTGCGGACGGGAAACCGAAACAAAACCACATATATTTTGAATGTCGGTGAGATCAATTTAGGGAAAAAACCAGGCTTACAGGAAATTCGCTTTACCATATTGCTCCCCGGCAAACCGTACAGCTTTGTGCAGACCATGAACGGTTTCCATGAGCCGGAATATTTTTTGAATCTTTTTCGGGAGTATAAGGCGGCGGCAAAACCGGTGCAAATCATCGTCTATCGCCGATTGGCAGACGGAACGGAAACCTTTTGCGGGAACATAGCGGTTTTGCTGGAGGATTACACGGTAACGGAAAAAGGCGGTGAACAGGGTGATTTCTGGGTGGAATTAAACTGGAAGGAATACCGTGTGGCAAAAAGCATTCGTTACAGTGTGAAAAACGGTGGCAGTGGACAGGCGGTTTTGCTGGAACAGGGGCAGGAACGTCAATCCAAAACCCCCGCAAAGTCGTATACAGTGCAAAAGGGGGATTCCCTTTGGAGCATTGCCAAAAAAGAGCTGGGGGACGGCACAAGATACCGAGAGGTGGCACAGAAAAACGGCATTGCTGACCCAAACCGCATTTATCCCGGACAGGTATTACAGCTTTAGGAAAAAAGGAGAAGGGGAACTATGACGTTTCAATTATTATTGCAGCACGGAAGCAATGTATATGATGCAACACCGATTTTACAGGACGGTGTGGAATGGAGTGCCAGTGTTGCAGGCAAAGCCGGAAAATTGAAGTTTGCTGTGGTGCGGGACGGGATTGTGAATTTTGTAGAAGGGGACCCCGTTACGTTTCGGGTGGACGGACAGGTGGTTTTTTCCGGCTGGGTCATGACAAAGGAGCGGACTTCGGAACAGATTATTACCGTGACCGCCTATGACCAGATGTTTTATCTGGCCCGAAACAAAGGCACTTATGTTTATCAAAACAAGACGGCAAAAGAGGTCTTGCAAATCATTGCGGCAGATTATGGATTGCAGACAGGAGCAATCAGTGACAGTGGTTGGAAAATTCCGCAGAGAATAGAAGAAGGCGAAACCCTTTTAGATATTGTGCTTTCCGCAATGGCGATTGCAGGAAAAGCCGTTGGGAAGGAGTACTTTTTGTTCGACCAGGCGGGGCGGTTAACGGTAAAAGAACGAAAAGAAATGGCCGTGGGAGCAGTTCTGCGTTGTGACGGCGGCATCAGCGATTATACATATAAAACAGACATCAGCCAGGATACCTACAATGCAGTACGGCTCTACCATGCAGGACGGAAAGAAGTGGAACGGAAGGCCTGGGAAGTGCAAAAGGACGATAAAATCAAAAAATGGGGACGGTTACAGTATTATAAGCGAGTGCCTTATACCCTGAATGCCGCCCAGTTAAAGGAAATTGCAGAAAGCATACTGGCAGAAAAATGCAGAGTAGTCAAACAGCTGACTGTGGAAAATGTAAATGGAGATATGCTGTTGCTTGCCGGAAATTCCATTTGGCTGGAAATCCCCGATTTGGCGGAAATCAGTTTGCAGAGAATGGCGCTTATCGAAAACTGTACCCATATTTTTCGGGACGGCGAGCATATCACCCGTATGGATATTCGCATTGAGGAGGAATAAACATGGACTTAAAAAGCTTTTTGAAGGAATACAATGGTTTTCCCGAAAACAGAAGAGTATCCATTTCTCCCTGCTTTCGGGAAGAAGGAAAGGAAATTCTTTGGGAGCTGCAGGCGGTCAGCGAGGAGGAATACCGAAGGGCGTCCCAGGGAATCGAGGATAAATGGGCGGCATTATGCCTGATTTCTGTTGTAAAGCCTGACCTGACGGATAAAGCCCTTTGGGAAAGCTATGGTGTGACCAGTGCGGAAAAGGCATTGAAGGAGATGCTGTATCCCGGGGAATATATCCGCCTGCTGGAGGAAGTGAAAAAAATCAACGGGTTTGCCCAGCGGCGGAAGGCTTGGAAGGAACAGGCAAAAAACTGATTGAGGAGGGTATAGATGGGGCGGATTATGCCTGCTATGCCCTCCGGAAATATGGAATACGCCCCGGAGAATGGGCAGAAATGACAACGCCGGAGCAGATGTTTTGCTGTGCTGTGATTGAACTGGAATTGGAAGCGGCAGAAAAAACCGATGATGTGTAAAAGGAGAGAAGGCATGGAAAGAAAAGAAAGGACAGGTCTGTTTTGGCGGCTGTTAGAGTTCTGGCGGCAACGGGAGCCCCAAGGAGAAAAGGAAACAGGCATCGGATTCTGGCAAAATGCAGAGAGAAACAAGCCGCTTCTTTGGAAGGAACCGGACGATATATTTGTAAAATACCCTCCGGAAACGCAAAAAAAGCGGCAGAAGGTGTTTTGGAAGGAAAAACCAAAAACAGGGGAAAAACAAGAAACGGAAAGTTCGTATTTTTCCCGGAAGTCAGATACAGAAGCGCAACAGACAGGTCAAAAGAGAAGTTTTTCCGAAGCACCGAAACAGGAGCAGGCAGAACAAAAGAGAAAAAAAGGTATATTCGATACAACAGCTTTTCGCAGAGAAGCACAGAGGCCAAATGAGAGGCAGATGGGTATTTTTCGGATTTTTTCGGGAAATGAGGCGTGGGATATGGAGCATGAACGCCATAGAACCGTTCCCGTAGAGGATAATACGGAAAACAGCAAAGCCGCACCAAACGCGGAGCCCTCAACACAATGGAAAGCGGCATCAAAGGAAAGCGTGCAGGAAGTGCAAAAGCCGGAGCCGGCCATTGATGTGGAAGCCCTCATGAGGCAGATGACCAAGCGACTTTGGGAGGAAAGAGAAAGCGGCGGCAGACGTTGGAATAAATAAAAGGAGGGGC
Source organism: Anaerotignum sp. (assembly GCA_017523325.1). Classification (GTDB taxonomy): domain Bacteria; phylum Bacillota; class Clostridia; order Lachnospirales; family Anaerotignaceae; genus Anaerotignum_A. Next base: position 13,763 of record JAFWWO010000014.1, read on the forward strand.
GGATTTGCTGGAAATTATAAAACAGCTGGCAGTTGATGCCATGGATACAGGAGCGGATTTTTGCATAGGCACAGTGGTTGCGGCAGAGCCTTTGCGCATTCGTTTGGAGCAGGGATTGGAACTGACAGAGTCTTTTTTGATTTTGACAGAGGCGGTCTCGGAATGGGAGGAAACCGGCACTATCCGTATCTGGACAGACAGAGAGGGTGATAAATGGTCCTCTTACCGTATGAAACGAGGCAGAAAATTACAGGCAGGCGAGGCGGTGGCACTGATAAAAGCCGCCGGAGGACAGCAATATCTGGTGCTTTGCAGAGTGAGAAAGGAGGGATAGGATGACACCGATACAGGAATTGGAGTTGGATATGACGGATATCCGCAAGGAAACCATGCCCAGCTTGACTTGGAAAATACAGCGGGAGCAAAAGCAGGTTCGAGGAACCGTAGACGGGCTGGATGCCATGAAGCAGGCAGTGGAGAAAATATTACAGACGGAACGGTACAGATATTTGATTTATGACTGGAATTACGGCGTTGAACTGGAGGATTTATTCGGCAAAAATGTTACCTATGTGATTCCGGAATTGAAGAGGAGAATCGAGGAGGCCCTTTTGGCCGATGACAGAGTGACGGCGGTGACGGATTTTCAGTTTACCAGAGAGAAAAATGCCATAGTGACGGAATTTCTGGTGCATACTATCTTTGGACAATTACGGGCGGAAAGGACGGTAGACATTTGATGGGACAAAGCTATGAACAGCTGATGGAGCGAAAGCTGAATCAGATTGACGACAAAAGAGATAAGCGGCAGGGCAGTCTGATTTTTGATGCACTGGCGCCAAATGCCGCAGAAACGGCTACGTTTTATGCGGATTTGGATATGCTGGAGGAAAGAACATTTGCCGATACTGCTACCGGCGAGGATTTGACCCGCCGTGCAATGGAAAGAGGAATCCGGCGGAAAGAAGCGACGAAAGCGACTTTTTACGGCAGATTTTTGGGCGAGGACGGCAAGGAGCATTTTGTCAGAAGCGGGACGAGATTTTTTTTGGAGGAATACTATTACAAAGTATTGTTCCGGGAAAAGGACGGACGGTATGTGCTGGAATGCGAGACAGCGGGCACCTGCGGCAATGAATATTTAGGACATCTTTTGCCTTTGGACAATATCAATGGATTGGCGGAAGCTGTTTTGGAGGAACTTAGAACCGACGGCGAGGACGAAGAGGGCGATGAGGAGCTGCGCAAACGCTATTTTGACAGCTTTGAAGGTGATGCTTTTGGCGGAAATATTGCGGATTACCGCAGAAAAGTCACCGCCTTACAGAATGTGGGCGGTGTGAAGGTATACCCCGTATGGAACGGAGGCGGCACGGTACGCCTTGTAATCATCGACCAAGGCTGGCGTAAACCCACAGAAACAGAAATACAGAAACTCCAGAATATTGTCGATCCCCAAAAGCGGGGAGAGGGCTATGGCATTGCACCTATCGGGCATAAGGTGACGGTAGATGCTGTCAATGAAGTACGCTGCAATATCAATATGACCCTTTCCTTGATGGAGGGAGCGGTGCAGGAAATTGTTATGGAAGATATCAGAAAGCGGCTGGAGGACTATTTTGCACAGCAGAGAAAGCGATGGGAAGAAAGTGAGTATTTGACAGTGCGTATCAGTCGTTTGGAGGCAACTGCGCTGGAGGCAGACGGTGTTTTGGATATACAGAACTGTACCATAAACGGCAAAAACGGAAATATCATACTTGAGGCAGATGAAATACCGATTTTAGGGGAAATCGGGGTGACGGCATGAGGGAGAACAGATACAGCATTTATTTGCCTAAAACCGTAGCGGATTTGAAGGAATTTCAAAAGCTGGGAGAAATAGAGGGCAAAATTTTGGAAGAAGAAAGAATTGCCAAGGATACATTGGTCAGAAATCAGTGGATTGCAACGGCAAACCGAAGCGGTTTATTGCGTATGGCAAATATGATGAAGCTGCCTATGGCGGAGGACATGGAAACAGAAATGCTCCGACAGGAAGTATTATCCCGCTGGAATAACCACGGACCCTATACATGGTTTCATTTGTCAGACTGGCTGGATGGCTGTTGCGGAAAGGATATGTATTGGCTGAAGTGTCTGCACCGGCAGTATCGGCTTCAACTGACATTGGGGTTGCAGATAAAAGAAAAAAAGGAATTTTTGGAAGCATATCTGAGAAAAATCATTCCTGCGAATCTCATTTTGGAGATCAATCTCAATACCAATATCCACCGCAGGCTAAAGCCCCTGACCCATGGCAAAATCAAGCAGATGGAGTGGACTTATGGGCAGATACCTTATGAGGATTTGACCCCTTACCAAAATCAAGGATAAGAAAGAGGCTGAGGCATCATAAATTGCTGTGCAAAAAAATGTTGAGAAAATATACCGATTGTGATATGATAAGGA
>JAFWWO010000015.1 GCA_017523325.1 Anaerotignum sp.
AAAGCCGATGAGTCGATATATATCGCATTTCCCCCATTTGCGGAGTTGGCAAGGAGCTTCCCGGAGATATTGACCGTATTTACCATAGGGGCGTTCAGGTCGCCATTTTCCAAATCGGTGAAGCTCCACGCATCACTGATGTCATTGATTTCCGTAAACCCAAGATTTTTTGCAGCTATAATTTTGTTGCCATAGTTCTGTCTTACATAGCGCATAAAGGATCCGCGATATTCTCTATTTGACCCCAGCGCATTTGCGCCGAAATCAAAACTCAACGCATTTCCGCTTTTACCTGTGGCCGTAACCGTGCCTGCGATATTCACATTATGATTCTTCCCGTAGGCAATCAATACACCGTCGTTATAATTGCCGTCCGCATGGATTTCCGTACCTTTTGCCACCGTAAGGGTATTATTGATACCGTCAACACGGACACCCACAGCGCCTTCACCGTCAGCAAAAATATTGCCGGCCTGGGTGATATTGTTATGGGAACCGTAAACATGCAAGCCCACACCCAGGGTAGAATGATTATAGCCATCAACGTATGCGCCATTTTTTCGCGCAGAATATCCCTGGGTATTGGTAAGCGTCAAGCCGTCAGCATAAATCGAGCGCCCATAGAAATTTTTCCGGTCAATGGTGTAGCCCATATCCTGCAGAGCCGCCAGCTCTACCTCCATAAAATTCACATAGCTTCTGTAATTCTGGTGGCTCATCATGCTTCTCGCCAATTCCAGATGACTGAGCTCCGGTCTCCCTTCCCATAAATTTACGGGAATGCCGCTGATCTGCTGACCGTCAGCCCGCGTAAAGGTTTTGCCGCCCAAGGCCTCGGTAACATTTTCGCCTGCAAAATAAGCGTAAACCTTGCCGGAGTTTCTTGCCTCCTGCGAAGCATCGACTACAAAAACATCTTCCGCACTGAGCAGCGATTTTTTGTCGGGATGTTCTTCCAAATATGCCGCCAAAGAGGAAATACTCCCTTGCGAGGACAGAATTGCGGCATGTGGCTTTGCCTGTCTGCCATATTGGTCATAAAGATGTGCCGCATAATTTTTTTCATCAAAGTCGTCAAAATAGAATATTGAATAATCCTGCCCCGCAAAGTTTATGGACAATTTTTCTGTACTGGCCCCTATTCCCAAACTGTGACCGATTTCGTGAAACATAACCGCTGCAATATCAACGCCAAGAATGCTTTGCGCCATAGGGCTGGCATAGTAATCCGGCCTGATAAAACCATAGCCGCCGTCACCTTCCGGGCCCGTACCTATATATTGCCCAATGCCCACCAGACCAACGGCCATATCATCCGTTGTAAGTACTTTTTGGGTTGGTGAATCATACGGTACGTCTTCCAGATTATTAAATTGCTTAACCCTTTGACCGCTCTGGAAAAGTTCCTTGAATAGATCAGGATTTCTTGTTAACTTTCCGTTCCTTGTGGACAGAGATATTGCGCCGGCATTTGCTTTATCGATCGTGCCGACAAAATATTGCACAGGCTCAGAAAGATTGGCACCCGGCCCTAAAATTTCTGCCCACCAGCGGAAGGCATCGTTCAAGCGGCTTTTTACGTCACTCGTTAAATCATAAGTGAGCGCATTTTCCTGAAAAAATGAGGCTCTTTTTGGTGTGTAGTCGCTGGAACCGTAATATTTTTTGTTGAACAGTGTTTTACCGTCCCAGTCAATATTAAATTGCTCCACAGCCTCAGCAGGCTGCGGCAGGACAGCCCCGCTGACACAGATGCCTGCTGCCACGGCATAGAGAATTGCTTTTTTCTTCCTTGCTGATAAAAGTTTTTTCATTGTCTTCGCTCCTTGAAACGCCCTTTTGCTTTCCCCGTCATATAGAAGAAAGTCCTGCTGACGCTTTCCGAGCGCCAGCAGGACTCATTTTCAGACTAAAATTTCCATTACCAAATCCAACCATACTTTTGGGGTTCCGATGGATTCAGCTTCTGCCCATCAATAAGAATCTTGTCCGCAGGCTGCTGACTGTCAGTAGTGCCATTGATGATTTTATGCAGGGGCATATCCTCCTGATTCATCTGCGGCAAGGTCTGTATGTTTGCATTTTGCTCCATAGAAGCATAGTCTTTTAATTTTTTATTTTGGGGGCTCATAGCAGCGTCGCTTGCTACTGAACCACCTGCCACGTTGTCCAGTTCAGCGTCACCCATGATTTTATTTTTCAGTAAATCCTTATTGGCCATTTTGCTTTCCTTCTTTCTTGCTTCAGTTCATGTACTTATTTTTGCTCCTGCAAGCGGGGGAATTTCTGTTTCAGGAAATCAACAAATTCCTGCTGGCTGTAAACTTTCCCTGTGCTCTTTTCCACATAGGTATTAGCTTTTTCCAGTCCGCCATGGTCTTGGGATTCAAAGCCCAGATCCGAAATAGCCTTACGCATTCCGTCATAATTC
>JAFWWO010000016.1 GCA_017523325.1 Anaerotignum sp.
CTTCGGCATGGTATTACTTTGAGATTATCGAGGCTGCAAACAGCCATGAATACGAGGGCAGACGTCCTAATGAGAATTGGATTTCCATCATAACGAACTAAAGAATACGGTTACAAAAAAGATTGATTTTTAGAAATATTCCATAAAAACAACGGCGGCAGGGAAAAATCCCCGCCGCTGTTGTTTTATCATTTTTTCTGTGCAATATGAAAGGATTGCATGATTTTTAAGCCATATTTAAGGAGAGCTTGCCCGCTGTCGCTTTATTTTCAGTGTCAGCTGTATTTATTGATATCCTCCATGGTGATGCCGGGATGCAGGGCGATATTGATGCCGTTGGCAATGATGTTTGCAAGCCTGTCAATGACGGCATCGACCTCTTTGGGTGTAACGAACATATTCCCTGTGTAGGGGTCAAGAATATCGGTAATCATTTGGTATTTTTCTTCCTGCTCCAGATGGCGGAGGGTTTCGTAAAATGCGGAGCCTTCTTTCGTTTCTCGTATCATTTCCCCCAGTATCCGATCCATGGTGTCATTGACCAGTGTAGCGGCATCTACGACTGTCGGCACGCCTATGGCAATCACGGGAATCCCAAGGCTTTCCTCGTCCAGCATCATGCGCTTGTTTCCCACACCGGCACCGGGCGCCACACCGGTATCCGCCATCTGTATAGCGGCATTGATGCGGTTGGAGCGACGGGCGGCTAAGGCATCAATGGCAATGAGCAGGGAGGGGTGCATTTTGTCCACAATTCCCTTGAGGATTTCTCCTGTTTCGATGCCTGTAATCCCCATAACGCCGGGGCTGACGGCGGCTACGGGGCGGACGGTTTCCTCAATTTCCTCCGGCAAGGTGCCTTGCAGGTGGCGAGTGACTAATATTTTGGAAACCACCTTAGGCCCCAGGGCATCGGGAGTAATATTCCAGTTGCCCAGACCGGCCACCAGAATACAGTCGTCCTCCTTCAGATTTGTCAGAGAACGAATATTTTCTGCCAAAAGGCGAATGATTTTTTCATGACATTCCACGTCATTTTCCTTGAGCTTTTCCGATTCAATGGTGATATAATTCCCCATGGGTTTGCCCATCAGCCGACTGCCTTCCTCCGAAACGATGCGTACATGGGTCAGATTATAGTCTTTTTCCTCTTGTGTTTTGACCTCTATACCGTCAGGCTCATCGGTATCTTTTGTAAGGCCTAACCCTGCCCTTGCCATTTCTCTGGCTTCCACTGCCAAGTCTGTTCGTACGGAAAAGGAGTTTTGGCGTTGATTTTCCTTCTGTTGTTCCATATGTTTACACCCTTCCTATTTTTTTGAATATTTTTTCCGCAGTTTTGAAATATATTCATTGACTTATTTCCATTCATCGGGTAGAATATATTGTGTTGAATTAACCATGGGGCAAAAATGAGAGAAACAAGCCCTTACCGTGTCGGAGGAATTTGTCCTCAAATTGGTTAATGGTAATTGAAAAAGCGATATTCCCCAATATCGGAAAAACAGGAAGAATTATTATTTTTAGGAGGAACTTACATTGGCTAATATTAAATCTGCTAAAAAAAGAATCAAAGTCATCAACAAGAAAACATTGAGAAATAAAATGATTAAATCTCAGGTAAAAACAGCGATGAAGAAGGTTATCGTTGCTGTAAATGCAGGAGATAAGGAAGTTGCTTCCGCAGCTCTGAAAAACGCAACTTCTGCTATTGATAGAGCATATATCAAAGGAATCTACCACAAGAACACAGTGGCAAGAAAGAAATCTTCCCTGACAAGACTGGTAAACAGCCTTTAATTTCGACGCAAAAGGATACCCACTGTGGTATCCTTTTATGTTATATGGGGAACATGGAAAATCAGGGAAGGATGAATGATTTTATGACAGAAAGATTTGAGAAAGTAATGGAAAATCATCATAAAGGCTATAATTGTGCCCAAGCTGTTGCCTGTGCGTATAGCGATTTGTATGGTGTTGGAGAAAAGGAAGCGTTTCGTGCCACAGAATGTTTTGGACAAGGCATGGCGGTGATGGGTCCTTGTGGCGCGGTTTCCGCTATGGCGTATTTGGTGGGGCTGAAGGTATCCGATGCCAATTTGGAGGCACCCGGTTCAAAGCTGGATTGTTATGCGACTCTACGCCCGATGACAAAGGCCTTTATCGAAAAAAATAAATCCATGTATTGTAGCGAGCTGAAGGGCGTGGAAACAGGCGTTGTGCTCAGAAGCTGCCCCGGCTGTATGCAAGATGCGGCAGAAATCATTGAAAAACATTTATTAAAGGAAGAAACGGAATAAAACTTTTGCGTCGATATGGGTATGTATCGGCGTTTTTCTTTGGGAAATGCAGTACGAAAACTATCGCTATTTTCCGGCAATTATGATAGACTGAACTTAGGAAAAAATTGTGTAAACCCGCAGAACCGTATGGAAGGAGGAATTTTGTGAATTTTGTGGATATGATTATAAAAAAGAGAGAAGGCGGAAAGCTCTCGAAAGAGGAGATTGCATTTTTCGTAAAGGGAGTGACCGATGGCTCTCTGCCGGATTATCAGATATCCTCTTTTCTGATGGCGGCTTTTTTGAAGGGTATGGATACAGAGGAAACTGCCTGCCTGACCATGGAGATGGCACATTCCGGCGGAATGTTTGACCTTTCTTCGGTAGAGGGCTTTAAGGTGGATAAGCATAGCACCGGCGGTGTGGCGGACACCACTACGCTGGTGTTGGCGCCTCTTGTGGCGTCAGTGGGTGTGCCCGTTGTGAAAATGAGCGGCAGAGGATTAGGCTTTTCCGGCGGTACCATTGATAAGCTGGAGTCTATCCCCGGCTTTCGGGTGGACGTTTCTGAGGAAGAAGCCCTGGGTTTTGCCAAAGCCGGCAATATTGTATTAATGAGTCAGACGGAAAACCTGACGCCGGCAGATAAAAAGCTCTATGCACTGCGAGATGTGACGGGAACGGTGGATAGTATCCCTTTAATTGCGGCAAGCATCATGTCGAAAAAAATTGCCGCCGGTGCTGATGGTATTGTTTTGGACGTAAAATGCGGCAGCGGCGCCTTTATGAAAGACTTGGAAAGTGCGGAAAAGCTGGCGACAACTATGGTTGAAATGGGGCGTCATGTGGGACGGAAGGTGACGGCGGTCATCAGCGGTATGGATCAGCCTTTAGGCATGAATATCGGCAACAGTTTGGAGGTAATGGAGGCGATTCATGTATTAAAAGGCGAGGTCGGCGGTGATTTGCTGGAGGTTTCTCTCATTTTGGGTGCAAATATGTTGCTGTTGGCAGGCAGAGTGAAAACAGAAGCAGAGGGCAAAGCACTTTTGCTGGAACAGATTAAAAACGGCGAGGGCTTGAAAAAATTTACGGAATTACTTCGCCAGCAGGGTGGCGATATTGGTATTATTGAGGATTTTTCGTTATTGCCTCTTTCTCCGGCAGTTCTTTCTGTAAAAGCGGAAAAAAACGGTTATTTGACTCACATGGATACAGCACTCATTGGGCGTGCGGCACAAGAAACCGGTGCCGGCAGAGCCTATAAGGAACAGCCTTTGGATTTTGGTGCAGGTATCGTCATGAAAAAAAGATTGGGCGATGCAATAACTGCCGGTGAGGAGATGGCAGTTATTCATAGCCAAACAGAGCAAAAATGCCAAAGTGCGGCAAGCTATATACAGCAGGCAATCACCATTGGCGAAAAGCCGGAGCCTTTGCCGCCTTTGATTTTGAGAATCATATCATAAGTATGAAAAACTGTAAAAACGATAGAAAGGATGATGGTATGAAACGAGCAATTATTATCGTGCTGGATAGCGTGGGAATTGGAGAATTGCCTGATGCGGCAGATTTTGGTGATGTGGGCAGCAATACATTGGTCAATATCAAAAAAGCAAGACCCCAAACGGATCTGAAACATTTATGCGACTTGGGTCTTGGCAATATCCAAGGGGAGGAAATTGCTCTTTTGGGAAAGGTGGAATCACCCAAAGGTGCTTTTGGCAAAATGGCAGAAAAATCCATCGGTAAGGATACCACTACGGGCCATTGGGAAATGGCGGGCATCATTACCAAAAGACCGTTTCCCACCTATACAGAAAACGGTTTTCCCAAAGAGGTCATAGATGCTTTTGAGGAGGCCATCGGTACGAAAATACTGGGGAACTATGCCGCTTCCGGCACAGAAATCATCAATGTGCTGGGGGAGGAGCATATGAAAACAGGCTATCCCATTGTCTATACCTCTGCCGACAGCGTGTTCCAGATTGCCGCTCATGAGGAGATTATTCCTGTGGAAAAGCTGTATGAAATCTGCACAAAGGCCAGAAAAATCCTGACAGGAGAGCATGGTGTGGCTCGTGTCATTGCCCGTCCTTTTACCGGCAATAAAAATGGAGCGTTTACCCGTACCAAAAACAGAAAGGACTTTTCTCTGGAGCCTACGGGCGTGACAATTCTGGACTTAGCGAAAGAAAAAGGCATGAATGTGACGGCAATCGGGAAAATCGAAGATATTTTTGAGCACCGTGGCATGACCCGCACAGACCACACTACCAATAACCATGATGGCATTGAAAAAACCATTCTTTATACAAAGGAAGCATTTGAGGGGATTTTGTTCACCAATCTGGTGGATACGGATATGATTTACGGCCATCGCAATGATGTGGAAGGCTATGCCTCTGCATTGGAGTATTTTGATAGCAAATTGCCGGAAATCATAGCGGAAATGAAGGAGGAGGATATTCTGTTCATTACGGCGGACCATGGTTGTGACCCGACGACACCCGGTACTGACCATTCCCGTGAATATGTGCCTATTTTGGTTTATGGTAAACGGGTGAAGGCAGGCGTGGATTTAGGTGTGCGTAAAACATTTGCCGATTTGGGACAGACCGTTTCCGAATATCTGGACTTGGGTGCAAATTTTGAGGCGGAGAGCTTTTTATCCGATATATTGTAATGGGATAAAACAGCAAAACAAGGGCATACTGCTCTTATAGCGAAAGGAGTGGTATGCGTGAAAAAATACAAATGCGCGGTATGTGATTATATTTATGATGAAGCAAAGGGTGAGCCGAGAAACGGTATCCCCGAAATGACGGAATGGGAGCATCTGCCCCGGGATTATACTTGCCCTGAATGTGGAGTGAATAAAGAGTCCTTTGCCCTGTATGAGGAAATGACAACCATTAAATGATACCTCTTGTAGCAAGCCCGAGATATTTTATGGCGGCAAGATGGAATTTTATGAAGGAAGAAAGCTATTGTTTTTATGTTGGGAATATGATATACTCTTGCTGTAAGTCAATATCGGTATTGTTGGTGCAAAGTCTTATCTAACCATGCGAGAGACAGAGCAATGATGATACAACCATGAATGAAGCTATGATGCATCCCCGTGTGTGTAGCTTCATTTTTTATGCCCATGGCCGGAGGAAGAATTCAGTGCGGGCGATATGGAGAGTTCTGCCCATAGTCCTTGTGTGCCTGCTGCTTTACCTTACTACAGGCGGTAGTGCGGCAACGCAGAATGGCATAACTTGTAGGAAAGCCTTTCTTGGCGTATGGGGGAATAGAATTGCCGACATATGGTATATTACCTTGACGGAAGGAAAGGGAGGTGCTATACTCAAAAAAGTTGCGAGAGAAGCGAGTTTTCCTAAAGAATCGAGGAGGAAAGCATGGTTAGAAATATATTGGAATATTTAGAGGCTATGGCAAAACGATTGCCGAAAAAAACAGCATTTTCCTCCGCCGAGGGAAATCTGACCTTTCTGGAGTTGGAGCAGACAGCAAAAAAAATCGGCACCTATCTGCTTCGCTTTGGTGGGAAGAATTGCCCTATGGCAGTGATGATGCAGAAAACACCTCTTTCTGTGGCGGCGTTTTTGGGCTGTGTGTATAGCGGGAATTTTTATACACCTATTGATGTAACCATGCCGAAGGAGAGAATCCTTTCCATATTAAATACCTTACAGCCCGGCGTGCTTTTGATTGATGAAAAAAGCCAAAAACAGGCATCGGCATTGGAATATACAGGGGAAATCGTTGTTTTAGAGGAAATCTTGGAAACAAAAGTGGAAGAGGAAAAGCTGGCGCAAATCAGGCAAAATGCCATCGATACCGACCCGCTGTATGCCTTGTTTACCTCCGGTTCAACGGGTGTGCCGAAAGGAGTGATTATCAGCCATCAGTCTGTCATTAACCTGACCGAATGGTATACAGAAGCTTTCCATATCACGGAGCAGGAAATCATCGGCAATCAGGCGCCTTTTTATTTCGATTCCTCTGTGAAGGATTTGTATGCCGTGTTGAAAACAGGGGCGCAGATGGATATTATTCCGAAGATGTTGTTTTCCTTCCCTATTAAACTTTTGGCGTATTTGGAGGAAAAGCAAATCAATTATATCGATTGGGTACCGTCCGCCCTGTGCATTGTGGCCAATACGGGTGCCTTGGAAAACATACGCCCCTCTGCTTTGCGAAAAATTATGTTTTGTGGTGAAGCCATGCCCACAAAGCAATATAATATGTGGAAAGAAAAGTACCCCGATGCATTGTTTGCCAATATTTACGGTCCGACGGAAACAACGGTGGATTGCACCTATTATATCGTTGACCGAGAATTTGCTGATGATGAACCATTGCCCATTGGCTATGGCTGCCGCAACACCGATGTATTTATTTTGAACGGCGACAGATTGGCGCAGCAGGGCGAAAGCGGCGAGCTTTGCGTAAGAGGGCGTTGTCTTGCCCTTGGTTACTATAACAATCCGGAAAAAACGGCGGAGGCATTTATACAAAATCCGCTGAATCCCCATTATCCGGAAAAAATTTATAAAACAGGGGATATTGCCAAATATAATGAGCGGGGCGAAATTGTATTTTTAGCAAGAAAAGACCATCAAATCAAGCACATGGGTCATCGTATTGAACTGGGCGAAATCGAAACAGCGGTGAACTCCATTGATTTGATAGAAAACGGCGTTTGCTTATATGATGAAGTAACCCAGCGGATTGTGCTGTTTTATTGCGGGGAGGCAGAGCAGGCATATATCCTGAAAAAATTGCGGGATAAGGTGCCGAAGTATATGTTCCCCAATGTCATGATAAAAATGGAAAAAATGCCCCAGACTTTGAACGGAAAGATAGACAGATTGGCTTTGAAGGAGTATTATGATAGAGAACATCAAAATTCCTGAGAAATGGGCGGCTGAAATTGCCCAAAATATTTCCGGAGGAATGCGGACAAATTTTTATATATCAACCCAAACCCTGTTCCCCTTCATAGAGGAAGGAAGAGTCACCTGCCAACGTTTTCCGGGCGGCAGTTATTTCTTTGTGGAGGGGGAAAAGCAGATAGACCTCTATTTTTTTCTTGAGAAAGAAAAGAAACTGCAGCGCCTGCCTGATTTTCCGAAGCCTGTGGTGTTGGAGCAGGTAGCTATGGAAAAAGCAGACGTATCTCCCACGGCGGAGGAATGGCAGGCGATAGGCTTTCAGCCCTATCTTAAGCGAAGGCGGCTGTTTTTGTCGGCAAAAAATGCACCCGTAGAGCAAAGGGAGATTCTGTTTGGGAACGAAACGGATTTGCCTGAAATTATAGATTTGATGCAGGAAAGCTTTGAACCTTACACTTCTGCTTTGCCTGATGCCGAAACCCTGCGAAAGGATTTGCGGGAAGGACGAGTTATTGTGGCAAAGGAGAACGGGATTTTGTTGGGTTTTCTCCGTTTTGGCAGAGAAAAGAAGGTATCTGTTCTTTGGCAGATTGCCGTACCAAAGGTAGGACAAGGCAAGGGTGTTGGCAGTGCATTGGTAAGGGATTGGCTGGCGCTGGAGCGGGCGGAAGTGACAAAATTCCAGCTCTGGGTCAGAGAGGATAATCCATCGGCGTGGAGAATGTATGAAAAACAGGGCTTTTTGCCTGATGGCAGAATGGCTCCGGTAATGATAAAAAAGAAAGGATTATGAAAAATGGAAGCTTTAATGAGAATTTTGACGGAATTAAGACCTGATGTTGATTTTGAAGGGAATAAAGAGCTGGTTGACGGCGGGGAACTGGATTCCTTCGATATTGTTTCTCTGGTGGGGGAATTATGCGAAGAATACGATATTGAAATCGGTGCAGATGATATTGTGCCGGAAAATTTCAATTCCGTTGAGGCCATCTGGAACTTGGTGCAGAAGCTCCAGGAAGACTAAGAGAGTTTAGGTGAAACGGATATGGCATTTACATCATTCCGATTTGTAATATTTTTGGCATTTGCCGTTGCCGCATATTTTCTGACTCCAAAGCGTTGCCGTTGGGTAACGCTTTTTGTCGCAAATTATGTGTTTTATTTGATTTCCGGCGGAAAGTTTTTTGTATATCTTTTGGCGACAACGGTGACAACATATGTAGCGACGGTTCGTTTGGGCAATATGGCGGCAAAAAATAAAGAAGCCTTTACCAAAGCGAAAGAAACGCTGGATAAAGAGGGCAAAAAGGCGTGGAAAGCAGATTTCACACGAAAAAAGCGGCGGGTGCTGATTCCTGCGTTACTGTTTAATTTCGGTATTCTGGCTGTGTTGAAATATTCTGCCTTTGTGACGGGGAATTTGAATCTTTTGTTTGCCAAACTGGGCATAGGCACGGAACTGCCGTTGTTTCGCTTTTTGCTCCCTCTGGGTATTTCCTTTTATACCTTCCAGTCCATGGGGTATTTGATTGATGTCTATCGGGAAAAGGTTGAGCCGGAGCGGAATTTTGCCAAGCTGGCGTTGTTCATTTCCTTTTTCCCGCAAATCGTACAGGGGCCTATCGGGCGGTTCAATGCCTTGGCGGAACAGCTTTATCGTCCCAACGAGTTCTCCTATGAACGCATGAAATTCGGCATACAACTGATGCTTTGGGGCGCATTCAAAAAAATGGTCATTGCCGACCGTGTGGCGGTGATGGTGGATACGATTTTCGGCTTTCCGGAAACCTTTGGCGGCTGCTATGTGGCAGTGGCGGCTTTGGGTTATTGTATCCAGATTTACGGCGATTTTTCCGGCGGTATCGATATTGCGGCAGGAGCGGCACAGATTTTCGGCATTACACTGGAGAAAAACTTTGAACGCCCCTATCTTGCCACCAGTATCCCCGATTTTTGGCGGAGGTGGCATATTACACTGGGTGCATGGTTCCGGGATTATGTGTTTTATCCCCTGTCCCTGTCCAAGTTTTTCATGAAGCTGGGGAAAAAAGGCAGAAAGTTTTTGGGCAATTATGTGGGTAAATTGCTGCCGGTGCTGATTCCGCAGTTTATTGTTTTTTTCCTTATCGGTATCTGGCATGGGGCTGAGTGGAAGTATATCGCTTTTGGTGTGTATAACGGGTCGCTGATTGTGCTGGGGATATTATTTGAACAGCCTCTGCAAAATCTGGCAAAAAAGCTAAGTATCCGCATGGATTGCTTTAGTTGGCGGTTGTTTCAGGTGTTGCGCACGTTGGTGCTGGTGGCATTGGGTAAAATCATTACCCGTGCACCGGGGGTTGGTGCATCAGCCTATATGATGCGTTCCATGGTAGAAAATTGGGATACGGATATCTTCTTTCAGGGTGGCTTATTGACATTGGGATTGGATCACAAGGATTTATGGATATTTTTCCTTTCCTGTTGTGTTCTTTTGACCGTCAGCCTGATGCAGGAAAAGGGGATTGCCGTCAGGGAAGCACTGGCAAAACAAAACCTCTATTTTCGTTGGGTGATTTATATTTGCGCTGTATTTTCTTTGATTTTGTTTGGAATGTACGGCTTGCAGTATGATGCCTCTGATTTTATTTATAGGGGGTTCTGAGTATGAAAATCATGTTAAAATGTATTGCGTTTGTCACAGTGTTTTCTATGCTGTTTTCTCATACGACCAATCTGCTGATGCGGCATGATGACGAGGCTAACGAAATCCATGCTTTTTACAGTGAGCCGAAGGACTCCATTGATGTGCTTTATGTAGGGAGCAGTCCGCTTTTGCGTGGCGTTTCACCTATGCTGATGTGGCAGGAGCATGGTTTTACAGGCTATGTACGGGCATCGGCCTTACAGGCGCCGGTGGTCAGCTACGGGCTTTTGTCGGAATCCTTGCGGCATCAGAACCCTTCTCTGGTTGTATTGCTTTGCGATAATATTTTTCTGGAGTACGATTATGCGGAACGGGAAGGGGATTTACGCCGTGGTTTGGACGGCATGAAAATGTCCCCGGAGAAACTGCATATCATGCAAAAGGTCACAGAGGAAGACCCCAGACAATCTATGTTGTCTTATGCATTTCCTCTGATGCGGTATCATGACCGCTGGAAAGAGATTGATTTGGCGGAGGAGGAGCCGGAGCCTTTATTGGAACACTCCTTTAAGAAGGGAAATGTTTATCTGCGGGAAAATGCGCCTCAGGCATATCAGGCTCATTTTATGGAGCCTACGGGAGAGGCAGCCCCGGCCTTCCAGGAGGAGGCAAGGGGATATATCGAGAAATCCATTGCATTATGCAAGGAAAAGGAAATTCCCGTGCTTCTGTTGCATCTGCCGAAAATGGCATGGAGCTATGCGCAAAGCATGGCATTGCAATCCTTTGCGGAGGAAAACGGTGCGATGTATCTGGATTTGGATTTGGCAGAAAATAGAGCCCAGCTGGGGTTGGACCCTCAGATGGATTATTACGAGCAAGGGCATATGAACCTGACGGGTACGGTTAAGGTTTCCCGCTGGCTGGGGAATTGGCTGGACGAGCGGTATGACCTGCCCGATCACCGCAACGACCCTGCCTATGCTGAAAATTGGAATATAGACTGGGCGGAATACGCACAGCGCACAGGCTTGTCCGAGAACTGAGAGGGATGTTTTGCAGGGGAAATGAAATGAGGATAAATAGGGAGTGTTCCGATGAAGAACACTCTCTTTTTTAGATTTTGTGAAAGGAAATAAAAACGGAAAAAGGCTTTCTATTTACATTACGCAAATAGAAAGCCTTTCCGTTATTTTTTTTTGAATTTGTCCTTTTTGGCAATTTCGATGTGTACTTATTTGTTCTTGATTTTGGCGTTTTTCATGCCGTATAATACGTCCCGCACAAATTCCGAGGGCACGTCCACAAAGGTGTAATCGTCGAATAAATCAATGGCACCCAATGCCTTACCGGGAACACCCGCCTCATTGGCAATGGCGCCCACGATATCCTTCGTGCGGATTTTATTTTTCTTTCCGGCATTGATGAACAAACGCACCATTTTTTCGCCTTCGCCGCCGTAAAGCTCTGTGCCGTTGCTGTTGATATCCTCCAGAATATCCAAATCATCGGTGGTTACATCGGCAAGGTGGTTTTTCAATAAAGCGGCGGCAATATCAATACTGGTATAATCCTCTTCCATCAAGCGGTCAACCAAATGGATATATTTCGTCAAATGGCCTTCTTGTATGATTTCCTTGATTCTTTCCAGAAACAGGTTTGTCTTCATTTCCTCTACATCGCTGAGAGTCGGGAGCTTTTGCTGTATGATTTTCGTTTTGGTGTAGCGCATAATATCCCGCAGCTTATAGATTTCCTTGCCCACACAGAAAGTAAAGGCCTTTCCGGCTTTTCCGGCACGACCGGTACGCCCAATGCGATGAACGTAATATTCCTCATCTTGAGGCACATCATAATTAAATACGATGTCAATATCATCTACATCAATCCCTCTGGCGGCCACGTCCGTCGCTACAAGAAGCTCAATGGTACCGTTGCGGAATTTTTGCATAACCTTATCCCGTTGTGGCTGTTTCAAATCGCCGTGGAGCCCTTCGGCAAAATAGCCCCGTCCCTGCAATAGTTCTACCAAATCATCAACCCGTTTCTTGGTATTGCAAAACACCATCGCCAAATGAGGGTCATAAACGTCAATGATACGAGTGAGGGCGTCCAACTTTGTTTTTTCCTTTACATCAAAATAATACTGCTCAATGTTGGGAACGGTCAGTTCCTTCCGCACAATTTTGATAAATTCGGGATTTTTCTGGAACCGCTTTGTAATATCCAGAATTTCCGGCGAAAGGGTGGCGGAAAATAGCAGTGTTTGATGGTTTTCGGGGATTTTAACGAGAATGGTTTCAATATCCTCTCGAAAGCCCATATCCAGCATTTCATCGGCCTCGTCCAGTATCATCATCTGCACGGTTTCCGCCTTGATGGTACGGCGGCGCATATGGTCCATCACACGGCCGGGAGTGCCGATGACCACCTGTACCCCTTTTTTCAGTGCGGTAATCTGCCTGTCGATGGGCTGTCCTCCATAAACAGGCAGAACACGGATATTATCCTTATATTTTAATAGCTTGCGAAATTCCTCACTGACCTGAATTGCCAATTCTCTTGTGGGACAGAGGATAAGTGCCTGCAAGCGTCTGTCCTCCGGGTCAATGCGCTCCAGACAGGGGATACCGAAGGCGGCAGTTTTTCCCGTGCCGGTCTGGGATTGCCCAATGACGTCTTTTCCCTCCATAATGACGGAAATGGCTTGGGATTGGATAGGGGTCGCCTCTTCAAAGCCCATATCCTGCACTGCTTGGCAGATTTCGGGGGATAAATTCATGTTTTCAAATTTCAAATGTTCCATAGATATTCCTTTCTGTGACAAAGTGTTTTCAGTTATTTTTCCGGCTTGGGAAAAATATATCTGTTATAATCGTAAATTTGCGGCTGAAAAGCCGTAGGTTCTATCATATCAGGAAAAAATAAGAATTGCAAGAAGGAAATGGATAGGGTATAATGTCCACGAAAAGCATCAAGCCCTGCGGGTAGCTGTTCATAAGCAGTCGATGTGTGCTTGCATACAGTCGACTGCTTATGAACAGCTACACATAGGGCGTAAGCCCGTGATGAGCAGCTGAAGGCTGCGAATCCCGCAGGGCGTAAATCGGTGGAGTTTTGTTGGTGAGAAGCGTAAGCCCGTGATGAGCAGCTGAAGGCTGCGAATCCCGCAGGGCGTAAGCCGGTGGAGTTTTGTTGGTGAGAAGCGTAAGCCCGTGATGAGCAGCTGAAAGCTGCGAATCCCGCAGGGCGCAAATCGGTGGAGTTTTGTTGGTGAGAAGCATAAGCCCGTGATGAGTAGCTGAAGGCTGTGAATCCCGCAGGGCGTAAAACGGCGAGGCTTGGGGCGAGCACCATGATACTATAATACCAATCATGAAAAATATTGGAGGATTTATAATATGGAACTGATACAAGGAATTATTTTAGGTCTGATACAGGGTTTGACGGAGTTTTTGCCCGTCAGCAGTTCGGGACATTTGGTACTGTTTCAAAATTTGTTCGGTATCAAAGAGGCAACGCAAACCTTTACCATTTTGTTACATATGGCAACCCTGATTGCTGTATTTGTGTATTATTGGAGGGATATTTGGGAGTTAATTTGTCATCCTTTTCAGAGAACGACGGTACTCTTGATTGCGGGTACCATTCCAACTGTGATTATTGCGCTTTTGTTTAATGATACATTTGATGCCATTTTCGGCAGAGGCAAATATATCGGGTTCAACTTTATTTTTACCGGTTTCGTTCTGCTGTATGCTGACAGCCGCCATAGCGGAAAGAAGAAAATCCGAAATATGTCGATTTTCGACGCATTGATTGTTGGTACTATGCAGGGAATTGCCATATTGCCTGCTGTTTCCCGTTCCGGCATGACCATCAGTACCTGCTTAGCCAGAGGAATGAATCGAGAGAATGCGGCGAGATATTCCTTTCTGCTTTCCATTCCTGCCATATTGGGCGCAATGGTGCTGACGGTGAAAGATATGATAACGGGAGAGGTGGTTCTGGCGGATACCATCGGGGTTGTGCCAATGTTGGCCGGCTTTGTGGCTGCCGCTGTTTCCGGTTACTTAGCCATTCGTTTTATGGTGGATATTATCAAAAAAGGAAAGCTGAAATGGTTTTCTGTTTATGTGTTTATTCTGGGTGGCGTGTTGATTTTGGATCAGTTTGTATTGCATACGATCGTAAGATAAAGAGGCGGATACGCCTCTTTTTTTGCTTATGATTGTGCTGTTGCGTTTTGTCGAATTTCTGATATACTTATACTAAGAAGAGAAGAAAGGGGGAAGCGATATGGACGCGTTTTTATTGTATTTTGAGGACAATCTGGAGTTTTTGTTGCGTATGGTCGTTGCCAGTCTGTGTGGCGGCATTGTGGGCTACGAAAGAAGTCGTCGGCGGAAGGAAGCCGGTTTGCGTACACATATCCTTGTTGCCCTGGGTTCTGCTTTGTTGATGATTATTTCAAAATACGGCTTTTATGATGTGCTGAATCTGCCGGGTATCAGGCTTGACGCTTCCCGTATTGCGGCAAATGTCATTACGGGGATTTCTTTTTTGGGAGCCGGTGTGATTTTTGTACGGGATATTTCCATCAAAGGGCTGACAACGGCGGCAGGGCTATGGTCTGTGGCAGGTATAGGCATGGCCATTGGTGCCGGTATGTATCTGGTGGGCGTTTTTGCTACAATCTTGATATTGGTGATACAGATTTTTTGCCAAGGCCCACTCAAGAAGTTGGACGGACCTATTTATGAAACCTTTTCCATCACTTATGAGGATATCCCCAATGGTTTGGATATTTTGAAAATGCAGTTGAAAATGCGGAACATTCTTATTCATCATATTCAAATGGAAAAAAATGCAAATGGCACCGTAACTGTAACGATGCATGTTAGTCGGCAAAATGCCATTACTTGTACGGATTTGGCGGATATTTTTGCCAATGACCCATTGGTTAAGAGCTTTCGGCTATAAAACAAATCGAAAAGACAACCTTCTGTTTCATCGGTTCAGAAGGTGTCTTTTTTTATTGCAAAATTCAGCCGCTTTGCCGGTATGTTTTAGCAGGAAATTGCCATACTAACCAAAAGCGTTTCGAGAAGGGATGGTGTGGCAGGAAAATGGAGATTTATATTAAGCCTGTGGAGAAAGCCCGAATCGTGAGGAATAGAGATGTAACTTTGAAAGATGTGGCGGAGGTTTTTGTAGGCGGAAAGGCTGCGGAGAAGGCGGAAGAGCTGGTGGTGTTTCATGTGCCTCAAGAGCGAAAGAAAACATATCTTCTTTCGGTCATGGATGTCATTCGTATTTTACATCAGCAATTTCCCGAAGCCGTTGTTTCTAATGTGGGACAGGCGGATATTCTAATTGAGTATTTGCCGAAACCGGAGAAAAAGAGCCGGCTTTGGACAGTTCTGAAGGTGATTTTTGTTTCACTGATTTTATTTACGGGAGCGGCAACGACGATTATGTGTTTTCACTCCGATACCCAATTACCGCTGATATTTCAAAATATTTATTACATCTTTTTCAGAGAGAACAAGGAAATGCCCCCTTTGCTTTCCATACCGTATAGTATCGGCTTAGGGCTGGGTATCATCATATTCTTCAACCATTTCTCTAAAATATTTTTGACAGAAGATCCCACCCCTATTGAGATAGAAATGACAACTTACGAAAAGGAAACCAATGCCAGTATCATTGATTTTCTGGGGCGGAATAAAAGGGGCGACAGTCAATGATGGAATCGGCTTTTTTGGTTTTTTTCAGTATTGCTTCGGGGCTTTTGGTGGCAGCGGGAACCTTTGCCTTTATTGCTGCCATCGGCATTGTACCCCGTATGGCAAAGCGTACGCAGACGGAGCAATATATCCGTTTTTATGAAGATATTATTGTACTGGGCGGTGTCATAGGGACAACTGCTATGTTTGTGGACTATCGCCTGCCGCCATCAACAATTTTGGCGGGGAGTGTGGCACTTTTTGTGGGTATTTTCGTGGGCATTTTGGCAATGGCATTGGCGGAGGTGCTGAATGTAATGCCGGTATTGATGCGGCGGGGACGGTTGACAAAAGGATTGCCATGGCTTTTGCTCGCCTTTGCTTTGGGTAAAGTGGTAGGCTCGCTGTTTTATTTTTTTATGGATGGATTTTATGTATTGTGAGGAGGAATCAATTTGGATATTTCGCAAAAGGCACAACAGGAATACGACAAGATGGTAAAAAAGGCTTCGCCCAGTAGCCCCATTGTGACCAACTGCTTGAAGGCATTTGTTTCCGGCGGGCTGATTTGCCTGATTGGGCAGATTTTTTTGAATCTTTATATGAATAAAGATTTTTCCGAGGAGGAAGCGGCACTTTTGGTATCTATCACATTGATTTTTGCATCGGCGGTGCTGACAGCACTGGGGCTTTATGAGAAGCTGGGGAAAGTTTGTGGGGCAGGGACGGTAGTGCCCATTACAGGCTTTGCCAATTCCGTGGTTTCTCCCGCCATAGAGTTCAAAAAAGAAGGCTTGGTTTTTGGTATGGCGGCAAAGATGTTTTTGGTGGCAGGGCCGGTTATTGTATATGGCACGCTGACCTCTATGCTGGTGGGTGTCGTTTATTATTTTATAAAGTAGGTGAGAAAATGGGTAAAAGAATCGGGAAACAAACGGTACGATTATCGGAAGGGGTCAGCATTATTTCTGCGGCCTCTACGGTAGGTCCCAAGGAAGCGGAAGGCCCTTTGGGTGCATATTTTGACAGAACGGTAGAGGACGCATTTTTCGGTGAAAAATCATGGGAGCTGGCGGAAAGCCGTTTTGTGCGGGAAAATATGAATCTGGCGGTGGATAAGGCAGGCTTAAAAATGAAGGATATGGACTATATCCTTTGCGGCGACTTATTGAACCAGTGTACCGGCTCTACTTTCGGGATAAAGGGATTTTCCGTTCCTTTTTTCGGATTATTCGGTGCCTGCTCTACTATGGGGGAATCCATGAGCTTGGGTGCGATGCTCATTGACGGCGGCTTTGCCAATTATGTATTAACTGGGGCCTCCAGTCATTTTTGTGCGGCAGAAAAGCAGTTTCGTTTCCCCTTGCCATTGGGCACACAAAGACCGCCAACCTCTACATGGACGGTGACAGGGGACGGGGCGACTGTCCTTGCCCGAAAAGGCGAGGGCCCGAAAATTACGGAAATCACCACAGGAAAAGTTGTAGATATGGGTGTTACCGATGCCAATAACATGGGGGCGGCCATGGCGCCTGCCGCAACGGCGTTGTTATTGGCACATTTTGAGGATACAGGGCGCACTCCCGAGGATTATGACGTGATTGCCACGGGGGATTTAGGCACTGTGGGACGGCAGTTGGTGGTAGAACTGATGGAAAAGGATGGATATAAAATGGATAGCCGCTTTACGGATTGCGGCATTGAGATTTATGACGACGCTTCTCAGGATACCCATGCCGGCGGCAGCGGCTGTGCTTGTTCCGCTGTGACGTTTTGCTCCTATTTCTATCCGAAGCTGAAATCCGGCGAAATTCAGAGGATGTTGTTTATTCCTACCGGAGCATTGATGAGTCCCACTTCTTCTCAGCAGGGAATGGCAATTCCCGGCGTTGCCCATGGTGTTGTGATTGAGGGCTGCAAAGGGGAGGGGGAAAAGAAATGATGGATTTATTAAAAGCCTTCGTAGTAGGGGGGCTGCTGTGTGTAGTCGGGCAGATTTTAATTGATAAAACAAAGCTGATGCCCGGCAGGATATTGGTGCTATATGTTTGCCTTGGCTGTATTTTGGGGGGCTTGGGTATCTATAAAGCTTTGGAGGAATTTGCCGGTGCAGGGGCTACCGTACCTTTGACAGGCTTTGGCTTTCGGCTGGCAGAGGGCGTGATGAAGGAAGTGGATAATACAGGATTTTTGGGGATTTTTACCAGAGGCATGAAGGCGGCGGCAGGGGGTGTCACAGCGGCAGTATTTTTTGCGTTTTTGGCAGCAATGGCAGCCAATCCCAAGGAAAAGTGATAAAAATAGAAAAATTTGTGGGAATCGAACTGAAATTTCTGTGTTTTTATTGTAAAAGTCCTTTTTTTATGGTATGCTAATCATAAGAAATAAACGTAAGGATGTGGAGCCCATGCACAAGGCAATCGGTTCCCGCAAGGATTTTGACAACATCGAAGAAGATCAGTTGCTGACGGAATACAAGGCGTGTGTGGAGGAAATTCTGTATCATGAAATGGTGCAGAAGTTGGATCTGCACAGCCAGCATTGCGAAACGAGCAGACTACAACATAGTATGAATGTTTCTTATTACAGCTTTTTGGTTTGCCGCAAAATGGGCTGGGATTATCGCTCCGCAGCCAGAGCAGGCTTATTGCATGATTTATACTTTTACGATTGGCGGACGAAAAAATATATCCGTTCCGGCCATGCCTCTTGGCACCCCCGGGTGGCGTTGGATAATGCGAGTAAAATCACAAAGCTGAATCAAGTCGAGGAAGATGCCATCAAAAAGCATATGTGGCCATGTACCTTGGTTCCGCCCCGTTATAAAGAATCTTATGTTGTCACCTTTGTAGATAAAATCTGTGCAGTTTGTGAAATGACAGAACGAAAATATGTGAAGGTATTTAAGAAAAGCTATGCACAGAGTTAATCCTTGCAGGATGGTATGAAACAAAGCAAACAAAAAGACACTGATGTAGATAGGCTGTAAAGCCGTATGCTACGCGGTGTCTTTTTTTGATGGGATTATTGGAGCAGTTTTTCGTAGGCTCTTAAAATTTGGCAGAGCCCGTCTGTCGTTGTGCCGTTGTTTTCGGCAATGGCCTCTGCTGCTGCGATATAAAGAGGAAGCCGTTCTTGGTATAGCTTTTCTGCCGCTGCGGCATCAGGTGCAAGGGGACGACCGTTGCCGCTTTCCAATAGCGACACCTCTCGCTTCAGCCATATCATACGTCCGTTTCGCTTCAGAAGGTCAATATTCAGAGGATTTTTCACCACGCCGCCGCCGGTAGAAATTACCAGATTATTTTCGGTAGAGAGGGCATGAAGCACTTCTGTTTCTACTTGACGGAAAGCGGTCTCGCCTTCTTTTTCAAAATATTCTGCAATGGGCATACCGATTTTTTTGACAATTTCTTCATCTGTATCAACGAACGGCTTTTGCAGATGCTCTGCCGCCAATTTGCCAAGGGTGCTTTTTCCGCATCCGCTCATGCCGATTAATACCAGATTGGAACGCTCTCTTTGCAGTTCTCGAGTGATTTCTTCGATACAGCCATTGGGCAGGGTGGTATCCAAAAAAATTTCTGCTGCGAATTTAGCCTGTGCCACCAACATTTCCAGCCCGCCGGCAGCAGGTATTCCTCGCTTTTCTCCCTCCAGTACAAACTGTGTCCGCAGAGGATTATAGACCACATCAGCAATTCCTTCTAATTTCGGAAAACAGTTGAGGTCAATGGGGCAATCGTCTGCTCTGGGATACATACCGACAGGAGTGGTGTTCAGTATGATTTGGGCATCGGTATGATGCCGATAGCAATCTTCGTAAGTGATGGTATCAGGAGCGTTTTTGTAGTAGACTGTATGCGTTTCGCCTGCTCCTAAATCTGCCAGAACAGCCAGCACCGCCTTTGCCGCACCACCTTTGCCCAGCACCAGTACTTTTTTTCCTCTTACGTCGATACCGTTATGTTCCAATAGATAACGAAAACCGAAAAAATCGGTATTATACCCGTATAACCGTCCTTGTCGGTTGACAATGGTGTTGACTGCGCCGATGGCCTTGGCATGCCTGTCGATTTCGTCCAGATAAGGCAGTACGGCTTCTTTGTAAGGAATAGTCACATTCAACGCCGTAAATTTTTTTTCAAGCATAAAGTCATGGAGTTCCTCTTTTGAAAGAGGAATCAAATCATATGTGTAATCTGCCAGCTTTTCGTGGATTATTTTGGAAAAGCTGTGTCCTAATTTTTCACCAATCAGACCGTATCTCATGGTATCGTTCCTTCCTGTTTTCATTTTCCGAAAGAGTTTCGGAATTTTCTTCCTATGGTAATATAAAAAAAATCATTCTGCAATGTCTTTTCTTGGAAATTTTAATATTTTTGTACTATTATTTTTGTCGGTTTTATATTAAAATTGGAACATAGAGGTAATGAAGTCAGAAAGAGGGAATAGGAGAAAAATCATGAAGAAATGGATGAAACAATTGGGTGCGGCTGTTCTTTGCGGCGTATTATTTTGCAGTTTTTGGGGTCAGGATACAGATGTGGCGGCGAAGGAGGATATGCGGGCAGTTTGGATCTCTACGGTGTATAGTGCAGACTATCCTTCTGTGAAAAATGATGTGCAGGCTCAGAAGGCGGAATTTATTACAAAATTGGATCAAGCAAAGGCATTGGGCATAAATACAGCGGTAGTACAGATACGCCCCAAAGCAGATGCTTTTTACCCATCGGAATTGAATCCGTGGAGCGAAATATTAACAGGCACACAGGGAAAATATCCCGGCTATGACCCGATGGCGTTTATGATAGAGGAAACCCATAAACGGGGTATGGAATTTCACGCATGGATGAACCCATATCGCATTACCACATCGGGAGTAGATTTATCTGTACTTTCTGCCAACCATATGGCGAGAAAACATCCGGATTGGGTTATGACTTCCGGCGGAGCTATGTATTTTAACCCGGCTAAGGAAGAGGTAAAGCAGTATATCTGCGATAGTGTAGCGGAAATTTTGGAGAATTATGATGTAGACGCCATTCATTTTGACGATTATTTTTATCCTGCCAATTATCCTTTGCCGGAAGGGGAAGATAGAGATGGTCAGGTGGCACAGGAGCGGCGTAATCATGTCAATGATTTGATTCGCCGTGTCTATCAGACCATAAAAACACAAAAACCATCTGTGGAATTTGGTGTCAGTCCCGTAGGCATCTGGAAAAACAGCACATCAGACCCACTGGGTTCTGCTACAAAGGGGAATGAAGGCTATTATTCCGTATTTGGCGATGCTAAGGCATGGATAGATAATGGCTGGTTGGATTATATTGTCCCTCAGATTTATTGGGAGCGGGGATTTGCTGCTGCGGATTATGAAACATTGGTGAAATGGTGGAGCAATGCTGTGAAAGGCAGTGGCGTAAAGCTTTATATTGGACAGGGGATTTATAAAGATACCGTTGCAAAGGAAATAACAGAGGAATTGAAAATCAATGAAAAATACGGTGTTGAGGGCAGTTTCTATTTTAGTTTGCGGGATTTGTTGAACAATAGACAGGGATGTGCAGATGCCTTGCGAAATTACTATGGGGGAAATGCACAGCAACCTCCAAAAACAGACCAGACCCCGACAGTGCAGAAAAAAACAGCCTATGCAGCGCGTGCGAAGGTAAGGGTAGATGGCGTTTCGGTAGATTTTCAGGTTTATACCATTGATGATTATACCTATTTTAAGCTGCGGGATATTGCCGATGCCATCAGCGGAACCACAAAACAGTTTGATACCCATTGGAACCAAAGCACTGCGGCAATTGATTTGATACGAGGGGTGCCTTATTCGGCAACAGGAAATCGTACTACCGGAAATTATAGCGATACCACGGCGGTTACTTCCACGGCAAAACTGTTCTGTGACGGGGAAGCAAAATCCGTCAGCGCTTATACCATCAATGATTATACCTACTATAAATTGCGGGATATTGGGAAATTATTAGATATGGGCATTACTTGGAATGAAAAAACAGCGACTATTGATATTGTGACTGCACAACCCTATCAATAAAAGGAGAGATTGACGTTGTCCCAATGCTGAAAGAAAAGGAAAGGCTTTATGCTGCCTTTTGATAAGCAGTAACAGAATTCCGACAATATCATAACAAGCAAAAGCCCTGAAAATATCAGGGCTTTTTGATTGGCAGACCATAAAGATAATTATTATTATAAAAGAACTTGTATAATTTAACCTTCTGATATAAAATATATAATAATAACAGGAAGGTGATTGCTTTGAATGATAAGAAATTGCAGGAAATTGAGCAAAAAGCCTATGAAAACGGTCTTTTTGTGTCCAAATTAAGTAAGACCGATGCGGAAACGGCAGTACGGAAAATATATGCGGTGTTCAAAAATCAGGGGTTTGATTATATTATTATCAACGACCCGGCTATGTTTCATTTTAATGGGGATCGGCTTCGTTTTGCGGAGCTAATTGTCGATGCGGGAGAGTTGGAGCAGGGGAATAAATACGAACGGCGGCTTTCTCCCTATGAATATGATTTTTTGCGGGGCTATGTGGAATACGGAAAATATGCGCTTGCCCATCAGAGTGATGGGGTCAGACCGAAAAATGGCCCGTCAGTGGTCATCAATCCGGAGCAGACGAAGGCGTATCAACGGCTTTGCCGCCTTGTTATCGGGCAGGAGGAGATGAAGCATACCCTTTATAAGCTGGCGGCAGTATATCAGTTTGCCAGAAAGCGGGAGGAATATAGCTTGCTTTCGCCGCCCATTCATAAGGTATTGGCTTTTGTGGGCCCGCCGGGAACGGCAAAAACAACAGCGGCTCTGTTTTTTGCGGAAATGATGGCGGAGGAGGGTATTTTGGGCGGCAGCCGTATCGCCTATGTAACGGGCACTCAGCTAAAGGCGAAATATGTAGGGCAGACCTCTGACCGTGTCCATCAAATTTTTGAGGAAAACGATATTATTATCATTGACGAGGCCTATTCGCTGGTGAATTATAATGAAACGGAAAGAACCGATAATTTCTCCCAAGAGGCACTGGCACAGCTATGTATGGAAGTAGAGGACCATAGCGATGATAAGCTGATTATATTTGCGGGCTATGGCGGCAAAATCAACGAGAAGAATAATAAAATGAAAAAATTTCTCAGCGAAAATCCCGGGATTGCCAGCCGCATCACGTTTATGGTGCATTTTTCACCGTATACTGCGGAGGAAATGCTGGATATCTTTGAATCTCTGGCGAATCAGGCGACCTTCCGATTGGAAAAGGGCTGGGAGGAGATTATGTTGCCCTTTTTCCAAGAACGGGTGAAAGATGAGAACTTTGGCAACGGGCGTGAAGCACGGCGTTTTTTGGAAAACGCCATGGCGATTACAGCGGAGAAATTTGCCAAATGGGCTGCAACGGCAGAATTTTCCGGCACCTACGCAAGAGAAAAAGAGGAACGGCAACGCCTTTCTATGCTGACTTGCGATGACCTGCGGGAGGCCTTGACAGAGTTCCAAAAAGAGCATAATTTTGCGTGAGAGCCAAAATGTGCCGAAATAAATAACAGCGTGTAAAAATCGAGGAAAACTCTGGTAAGAAAGAGTTTTTCTCGGTTTTTTCATTCACAGACTTGAAAAAATAGACAAAAGGTGCCAAAGTTTGGAGAGGAAATTTGTGTGAAAATATATTGTTAGCACTCTTTACAATCGAGTGCTAACAATATATAATGAGTGCATAACAAAGAAAGTTCCCAACATTAAAATAGAGGAGAAAGGTGGAATGGTTATGAATTTACAGAAATTTACACAAAAATCTTTGGAGGCCATTCAAAATGCCCAGTCCAATGCAGTGGAGTACGGAAATCCCCAGCTGGATCAGCAGCATGTGCTGTCGGCACTGTTATCCCAAGAGGACGGCTTGATACCGCAGCTGTTGCAAAAGATGGAAGTCAATGTCAACGGGCTTCAGCAGGCAGTGGAGAATGAAATCAAAAAACTGCCCAGAGTGACCGGTGGGCAAACTTATATGTCCTCCGATATTGAAAAAACTCTGACGGCGGCGGAAAGACTGGCGGAAAATATGACCGATGAATATGTTTCCGTGGAGCATATTTTTATGGCGATGGTCAATGCCCCTAATGCTGTTTTGAAGGAGATTTTCCGGCAGTATGCCATCACAAAGGAGGGCTTCATGAAAATATTGGCGACGGTAAGGGGCAATACCCGCGTCACCAGCGATTCCCCGGAAGCCACTTATGATGCCTTGCAAAAATACGGTACGGATTTGGTAGAAAAGGCGAGAAGTAAAAAGCTGGATCCTGTGATCGGGCGAGATGATGAAATCAGAAATGTCATTCGGATTCTTTCCAGAAAAACCAAGAATAATCCCGTTCTGATTGGTGAGCCCGGCGTAGGCAAAACTGCCATTGCCGAGGGTTTGGCACAGCGTATTGTGAAGGAGGACGTACCCAACAGCTTAAAGGATAAGACCATTTTTTCGCTGGATATGGGTGTTTGATTGCCGGTGCAAAATTCCGCGGAGAATTTGAGGAGCGGCTGAAAGCCGTTTTGAATGAGGTTAAGAAAAGCGAAGGCAAAATCATACTGTTTATCGACGAACTGCATACTATTGTAGGGGCAGGCAAAAGCGAAGGCGCCATGGACGCAGGCAATCTGCTCAAGCCTATGCTGGCAAGAGGGGAACTGCACTGTATCGGTGCCACTACATTGAATGAATATCGGCAGTATGTGGAAAAAGACCCTGCCTTGGAGCGTCGGTTTCAGCCGGTGTTGGTCAATGAACCGACGGTGGAGGACACCATTGCCATACTGCGTGGCTTAAAGGAGCGGTATGAGGTCTATCACGGGGTTAAAATTCAGGACCAAGCTATTATTGCGGCGGCAACCCTGTCCAATCGCTATATTTCCGACCGGTTCCTGCCGGATAAGGCGATTGACTTGGTGGACGAGGCCTGTGCTATGATTCGGACGGAAATGGATTCCATGCCCACGGAGTTGGATGTGATACAGAGAAAAATCATTCAGCATGAAATTGAGGAAGCAGCACTGAAAAAAGAGGACGATAAGCTCTCCAAGGAGCATTTGCAGGAAATCCAAAAGGAACTGGCAGAAATGCGGGATAGCTTTGCGGCTTTGCAGGCAAAATGGCAGAACGAAAAGGATGCCATTGGCGTTGTGCAAAAATTGAGAGAGCAGATTGAGGATATCAATGCAGAAATCGAAGGGGCGGAGCGGAAATACGATTTGAATAAGGCAGCAGAACTGAAATACGGTAAATTGCCTCAACTGCAAAAGGAATTGGAGGAAAAAGAACGTTTTGTCGAGGAAAACAGTGAGAAAAACACTCTTTTGCGGGATAAGGTGACAGAGGAGGAAATTGCCCGTATCATCGAGCGTTGGACAGGTATTCCCGTTGCGAAGCTGATGGAGGGCGAGAGAGAAAAGCTCTTGCATCTGGAGGATATTCTGCACGAAAGAGTGGTAGGCCAAGAGGAGGCGGTGACGAAGGTTTCCGAGGCGATCCTAAGAAGCCGTGCTGGTATCCAGAGCCCCAACAGACCCATTGGTTCCTTCCTGTTTTTAGGTCCTACGGGTGTGGGCAAAACGGAGTTAGCGAAAACATTGGCAGAATGCCTTTTTGACGATGAAAAGAATATGGTTCGCATTGATATGACCGAATATATGGAAAAATTCAGCGTATCCAGACTCATTGGCGCCCCTCCCGGATATGTGGGATACGAGGAGGGCGGCCAGCTGACGGAAGCAGTCCGGCGGAAACCTTATTCTGTCATACTGTTTGATGAAGTGGAAAAAGCCCACCCTGATGTATTCAATATTCTCCTGCAGGTTTTGGACGATGGACGGATTACAGATTCCCAAGGCAGAACTGTGGATTTTAAGAATACAGTCATTATACTGACTTCCAATTTGGGTTCTTCTTATCTGTTGGACGGCATTGATGCCAACGGAGAAATTACCTCCGATGCAAGGGCGGCGGTGGAGGGCTTATTGAAACAATCTTTCCGACCGGAATTTTTGAATCGATTGGACGAGATTGTGTTCTATAAACCCCTGACGAAGGAAAATATCACCCATATTGTGGATTTGATTTTGCAGGATTTGAATAGCCGTCTGGCAGATAAACAGCTCAAATGCGAATTGACCGATAGAGCGAAGGAATATATTGTAGAAACGGGCTATGATCCCGCATTTGGCGCAAGACCATTGAAACGATTGATACAACGGAATGTAGAAACACTGTTGGCAAGAAAAATCATTGCCGATGAAGTGCAGCCTGCCACAACCTTAACGGTAGATGTGGAAAACGGAGAATACCGTGTGCTTTGATTCCGGAATACAGAATAAAAAAGGGAGATGCCTTGTTTATCAAGGGTCTCCCTTTTTGCCCTTATTCTTCTGTTTTTCCGATGGTTTTTGCAAAATGACGCAGAGCGCTCATGGTGCGGATTTCTTCTCCGTGTAATGAGATGCTTTGCTTCAATTCTTCCGGCAGATCTTTGTAGAAATGCTTTGCTCTGTCATTGTTCAGTAATAAATCGGCTAAATCACGGTATTCCTTTCCAAACATATCAATCGTCTCCTCTCAGTAATTTTTCGGCGTATCCCCGCAAATCCCTGTCAAAGCAAATGTTGTCGCTCCGCTCCTGGATACTCTGGCGCACATAGTCCGGAAGAGTATCAAAGAAATGGCGCGCCTCCGGATTTTGCTCTAATAGATCACGGAGGTTTTCGTATTTTTTATGCAATGTGATCACCTCGTCCATAGGATACACCAAAAAACAATATTCCATACAAAAGCAAGGTTGGGAAAATGAAAAGAAAGATTTGGTGCAAAATTGTTCATAGGAAGGATTTGTAAAATCGCAGCATCGATTGCTTCCTGTCGCATAGAACTGATATTTTATGGAGAATATGATTGACAGAAGATAGGCGGATGCATATCATTAGGAGAGTAGAAAGCAAGCGAGGAGGAATTTATGATGGGTGTTTTGGAGCATTTGGGCGGCGATAAAGTATTTCATTATTTTGAAAAAATTTGTAATATTCCCCACGGCAGTTCCCATGAGGAGCAGATTAGCAATTATATTGTGAATTTTGCAAAGGAGAGGGGGTTATACTGCCGTCAGGACGATAAATATAATGTAGTGGTTAAAAAGCCCGGTTCGGCGGGGTATGAAACTGCACCGGCTGTTATTTTGCAGGGACATATTGATATGGTTTGCGAAAAAAACGCAGGCACGGAACATAATTTTTTGGAGGACCCGCTGAAACTGTATATCGACGGTGACTTTATTCGTGCGAAGGGCACCACATTAGGGGCAGATAACGGCATTGCCGTGGCATATATGTTGGCGGTCTTAGACAGTGAAACCATGGAGCACCCTCCCATAGAGGCTGTTTTTACAACAGAAGAAGAAATCGGTATGGGTGGTGCGGCTGAATTTGATGCTTTCGATTTGCAGGGAAAGCGCTTTTTGAATATGGATACGGAGGAAGAAGGCTGCCTGATGGTCAGCTGCTGCGGCGGACGGCGCGTGCGGGTTTATCTGCCCGTAGAACGCAAGGAAAGACCCATCGGTGCCCAGGCGTTTTCCATTTCTATTCGGGGATTGAAGGGCGGTCATTCCGGTTCGGATATTCATTTGCAGCGGGCCAGTGCCAATCGCTTGTTGGGGCGGGTATTGTACGCACTGAGGGAAAAGGTGGAGTATGATTTGGTTCTGGCAGAGGGCGGCAATATGGATAATGCCATCTGTCGGGAAGCCGAGGCGGTGCTTTACATCAATCCGGCAGAGCAGGAGAAGGTGAAAATCTTTTTGGCGGAGCAGGAAAAAATATTCCAAGAGGAATATCTTTCGAGAGAAAATGGTATAACTATAACAATGGAGCCGATGAATGAGGAAATTCCTCAGACACTGACGGAGGAGGTCAAAAACCGCCTGATTGCCCTGCTTTTGCTTTTGCCCTATGGCGTACAGACCATGAGCAAGGAAATGGAAGGATTGGTGGAAAGCTCCAGTAATATCGGTATATTGAAAACATATCCGGAACATATTTTTATTGATAACGCAGTGCGCAGTTCTGTGGAAAGCCGAAAAGAGCTGATTTGTCAGAAAATACAGGTGGCGGCAGAGCTTTGCGGTGCATCGGCAGAGGGGATACATGATTACCCCGGCTGGCAGTATCATCCCGATTCAGAGCTTTTGGAGATATTCAAAGAAACTTATACGGAGTTCTATGGCAGAGAGCCGGAGGTAGTCGCCATTCATGCAGGATTGGAGTGCGGGTTATTCTCCAGAAAAATCAAGGACTTGGATATGATTTCCTTCGGGCCTGATATGTATGATGTCCATACGCCGGAGGAACGGCTTTCTATTTCCTCTACCATACGTGTATGGGAATATCTGAAGGAAGTTTTGAAGCGGTTGAAAAATTGAAGAAAGAAGGCAGGATATGCGGCTTCCGTGGAATCGAAACTATATGGAGATAGGCTTTCATGTAATCCTTACTGCATTGATATTGGCAGGAGGAGGCTTTCTTCTGTTTCGGCTGCCGCAGGCGAAAAATGTCTTATTGGATACGGCGGGGAAAATCCTCGCCGTTTTTGCACCTTTTTTATGGGCTCTGTTTCTATCATTGCTGCTGGAACCGCTAGTGGCATTTTTCCAGAAAAACTATGAAAAGCATTGCTCCTTACGCCACCGTAACCGCATCGCAAATCGTAAGGTGGGTACTATTCTAACGTATTTGGCAGTGCTGTTGTTTTTTGGATTGGCCGGCAGTTGGGCAGTTATAAAAATCGGCGGAGTGGATATAGAAAAGCTAACGAGCCAAATGAGCGGATATATTCGTCAGACAGGAGATTTATTGGTATTACTGAATATAAAACTGGCGGAGTTTGGCATATTGCAAAACGTAGAAGGCTATCTTTCTGCATGGACAACGCAAATTACGGCGTGGCTGGAGCAAAAGATTGTAAGTTTGGCAGGCACATTACCCGATCTTGGCAGTAGTTTGGTGGATTTATTCATCGGGGCAGTGGTGGCCTTTTATTTCCTGATGGAAAAGGAAAAATTGCTTCATTTTTGTAAAGAAGCTTCGGTAGTCTGCTTTGGCGGGCGGTTCACAAAAGGGGCACGTCGTATATTTCATGAAATTTATACTGTGTTTTCCGGATATATTGGCGGACAGCTGTTGGACGCCGCAATACTGGCAGTATTGTTTTCGGGTGCGTTCCTTATAGTGGGTCTGCCTTATGCTGTGCTTTTGGGTATTATTTCGGGGCTTTGCAACCTTGTTCCCTATTTCGGGGCAGTGACGGCCTTTGTGCTGGCAACCATTTCGGGATTGCTGAGCGGAACGCCGATTAAAGCATTGTATGCCGCCATTTTGATACTGCTGTTGCAACAAGTCGATAGCCTGTTTCTTGTGCCAAAGGTAGTGGGGCGGCGGGTTGAAATGCATCCTGTGCTGGTGTTACTCTCGCTGGCAGTATTCGGCAGACTATTGGGGTTTTGGGGCTTATTGCTGGCAGTGCCTTTGGGGGCACTGTGCAAAAATCTGTTTCTTTGGCATTATGAGCAGAAAAAAAATATGCTTTTTTCAAAAAAGCCATAGATTCACAGCAGTTCTGTGAAAAAATCACTTTTTTTTGCGACAAATTTGTTGTATAATCAAATCGTAAATTTTGAATGGTTTCCCGAAAGGGTATGATAGAAAGGCGGTTATCGTATGAAAGGATTGGTCAAAGAAACGAAAGGGAATCTTTTGACAGTGCATAT
Organism: Anaerotignum sp.; assembly: GCA_017523325.1. Classification (GTDB taxonomy): domain Bacteria; phylum Bacillota; class Clostridia; order Lachnospirales; family Anaerotignaceae; genus Anaerotignum_A. The sequence continues at coordinate 29,386 of JAFWWO010000016.1, forward strand.
TGTCAGAAGGGAAGCCTGCGGCGAATGCAGAGCTTGTTTGTCCGGCATGATGGAGAATGATATGGATATTGAGGCAAAAAATCTTTGCGATGCAGAGGTTGGTGATTGGGTGGAACTGGAGTTACAGGAAAACGCTTTTTTTAACGCAGTGATGATTATGTATGGATTACCGTTGGTGGGCTTTTTTGCCGGCGTTTTGCTGGGGTATTTTATAGTCGGGCCCTTCCTGCCCATTCCTGTGAGCCTGACTTCTATTGTGTTTGGTGCATTGGGTATTTTCCTTTGCTATCTTTGGATTAAAAGCCAGAACGCCCGTTGGGAAAGCGGGAAATACCGTCCATTGGCGGTCAGCCTTGCAGAGGAAGATGACGCAGGAAGCTGTGGCATATAAAATTTAACGGGAGATTCCTTTTCGGAAATCTCCCGCTTTTTATATGGATTATTTTGCTCTTTCGTTGATGATTAAGGCGATCATTTCCATATCCTCGTCGGTATTGTTTTCAATGGAATGCCACTGGCCTACTTCAATGGTACAAACATCACCTGGGTACACAGTGGTTTTTGAGCCGTCGTTGTCGATGAAAGTGCCTTCGCCTTTGATGATGTAGTAGGGCTCTGTATTGCCTATATGCTGATGCCAGCCGATGCTGCTGTGGGGCTTGATGATGACTCTGGCATACATGGTGCCATGGCCCATCAATTCCTCCTCTGTCAGAATGTAGTGAAATTCAATACTGCCGTTACCGCCTCTTACATTTTCCTTAGTTTCTACTCTCTCTTTTCTTACCATAATCAGTTCTCCTTTCTTTTATGAAAACTCTCGGCATTCGTCACGCCGGATAAATCAAAAATCGGCGTATATTCAGCAGTAGCCGAGGAACGTTTCTGCATAAATCCGTTTTTCAGACCGATAGCAAAAAAATGTGCCACAACCTTCTCGTATTCAAATGTAGTGAGCCTGCGAGAAAGTGCTTTATACTCCTTTGCCCGGTGCATGGGGGTGTATTGACTCATAAGGGAGATATAGGTTTCTTCTCCCAGTTCGGCTCGTACCCAATCCAAAATCCGAATACTGTCTTTATAATGTCCGGGTAGGACCAGATGGCGGAGTATCATGCCTTTTTGCAAAATACCTGCATCGTCAAACACATTGTGTCCTACTTGCCGTCGCATTTCCGTAATGGCCTGTATGGCGGTTTCACGATACCGCGGTGCGGCAGAATAAGTCGAAGCAAGGGCATCGTCCCAATATTTGAAATCCGGCAGATAAATATCGACCAGCCCCTCCAGCATACGCAAGCCATTCACAGCTTCATAGCCGTTGGAATTATACACAACAGGCAGGGACAATCCTTTGTTTTTTGCAATTTCCAGAGCAGTTGCCACTTGCGGGATAAACTGCACGGCCGAAACCAGATTGAGGTTATGAAAGCCTCGCTCCTGTTGCTCCAGAAAAATATCCGCCAATCGTTCTATACTGATTTCCTGTCCGAATCCTTCTGTGCTAATCGGATAATTTTGGCAAAAAATACAGCCCAGATTGCAATGGGAGAAAAAAATTGTTCCCGAGCCTTTTGTGCCGCTGATAGGGGGTTCCTCCCAATGGTGGGCGCTGACCAAAGCCACCTTTGGCAGAAAGGGTGCTTGACACCGGCCGAATTTCCCTGCCGTTCTGTCAACACCGCAGTGACGGGGGCAAATACAACAAGCAGATAACGCTTTTTTTATTTTATCCATGCTATGCCACCCTTTCTTTTTCACAAAAGAATTGTATCATATTTCTGCGGAGAAAAACAACCGTTTTGGAAGAAAGAGTTTTCGGGAAAAACCGTTTTTACAGGACGTCCTATTGACTGTTTGATGAAATCCGAGCTATAATAAAATAATTGAACAAAATGAGGATATTTTTTAACGAGGTGAGTAATTTGAAAAAAAGAATTGGTAAGTTTTTTATATGTTTTTGTATCATTTTAGGCTGTTTTGCAGGGTGCGGCAAAAGCAATTTGTATACGATTAGGCTGCCTGATGCAGAGAATTTATCGTCCGTAAGCGTTGTTTCTCTTTCGCGATATGACGAAACTAAAATATTTTCCGATACAGAAACAATGGAAGAAATATATCATGTTTTTCAGGGAAGAGAAACAAAACAGGAAAGCAGATATGATAACCCTGTTGATGCGGTAGAACTGTATGCAGTGACCTTTGAAAATGCAGACGAAGCGGTACGAATATATATTTATAGACGGGATAACAAATATTATATCGAACAGCCTTATAACGGTATTTATAAAATCCAAGAGGCGGAGTTTAAGACTATCCGGAGCCTTATGGGATAAAAAAGTCCGTGCCATACGGCAGAACCCCTGCAAAATGTTTTTGAAGATACAATGCACTGCGTTATTCCGGTGAGTATCGATATTTTCTTTGCCAAAAGCACCAGTGTTTCCCCTTTGATTTTTCGACAAAATCATGCTATGCTGATACCTGTAAACAGAAAAGAGTGATAGAAAGGTGAGGGGAAGAAAATGAGAGAATATCATGTAGCGATGAAGGAAGAGCAAGTTCTCTCCAAAGTCATCTGCAATGGCTGTGGCAGGGAGATCCCCTTGGAAACAGAGGATTTTTTCCATGGCGAAAAAACATGGGGATATTTCTCCGGTCAAGACGGCAGGCAAGATAGCTTTGATCTTTGTGAGGACTGTTACCATAAGTTTACCGAGAGTTTTGCGGTAAAAATAGAAAAAGAGTAAAATGCAATTCAAAGTCATATGAATAACAGACAGTAGAATTCCGATTTTTGGAGTTCTCTTTTTTTATCATATTAAAAGTCCCCGACAGAGTCGGGGACAAAAAGGTGGATTTGGTGAATGGGAAAGAGCGATTATTTGCAGCTGCAGCCGTTATTGTGGCCGTTGTGGTGACAGTTGTTGTTGCAATCGCAGTCACAATTATCATCTGTTGCGCCGCCCACAGAGCCGTTGTTGCAGTTGGGAGAACCAAAGATCGGACCGAAGCCGCAGCAGGATCTGGGTCTTGCGGAGGGGGAGAACATATCCAGAGGGAATCTCATGTTTTCGAAATCGCCGCAAGGATCTCCGGCACTGGCGGTAGCGGTGCAATCATCAGGCATACATCTGCCCAGAGAATTTACCAGCATATTTACGGTACGGAACAGTTTTACGATGGTAAACAGACCGATGGTAACATTTACAGCGATAGGTGCGCCCATGGTTGCATCCATATTGCCGCAGCCGCAGTTGCTGCCATTGTTGTTGCAGCCGCAACCACAACCGCAGTTGCAGGAATTGCAGCAGGGGTAACGCAGTTCTGCTGCCAGAGCGATTGCTTTACCTTCTGCAACAGCGAAGGGACCGCCCTCGGAATTGCCGCAGCAATCATAGAGGTCTGTTGCCGTTGTTACTTCTGCTTCGGTGGAGCCAAACAATGTGACACGCAGATTATACATATTTGTGGCATCGATACAACCGATGAAGCCCCCGTCTGCACGACGGAATTCCAGTGTATAGTCAAATACATATCTTAATTCCAGATCCCAACAACCTTCCTGTAAAGGATTCGGTTTTTTTCTGACGATATCAATACGATCCAGCTCCAAATCACGGATGGTAACATCTGCTGCGTTGCAGGGAGGAACAATGATATCCCCTTCGCACAGCATATCGTTGCAGCTGGGTGCGGAGTTTCTTGCCGCTCTTGCAGGTCCCAGAATATCGGAAGTCAGACATTTCTGGATACGGCACTGGTCGAAAATTTTCTGTGCGATAATGCAGGTTTCACCTCTGCCTGTCGCATTCCCGCCGACACAATCACAGTCACAGTCGTTGTAACGATTACAGTTTCTTGCACTTAAATCAGAATTGTGGTTAAATTCAAAAGCTCCCATAAGATAGCCTCCTTTGAGTTGGTTTGTTCTTTTACATACTATGTGACAAGACAAAATGGGTGATTAAGTGGACAAAAAATCTTTTTGAGAAAGAGACGATTCTTGAGTTTCCTGTGGAAAGATGATATACTGATATGGAATTATCATCAAATAGTATTCGTTTCATATATAGGAAAGGGATAAAGAATGAAGATATTGGCAGATACCCATACCCACTCCATTGCCAGTGGGCATGCTTACAGCACTGTAGATGAAAATATGCGATGGGCGGCAGAAAAGGGTTTGCAGCTGGTGGCGTTGACGGATCATGCACCGGCCATGAAAAATACCGCTTGCCATGCCTATTTTGCCAATCTCCATGTTTTGCCGGATAAGATCCATGGGGTGCGGCTGCTCAAAGGGATTGAACTGAATATATTGGATTTTGACGGACAGGTGGATATGGACGAAACCATTCTTTCGCGTATGGATTTGGTGATTGCCAGCCTGCATATGCCCTGCATTTCCCCCGGTAGCCGTAAGGAAAATACAACAGCATGCCTAAAGGCGATGGAAAATCCTTTTGTGGATATTTTGGGGCATCCCGGTGATCCTCGCTATGATATGGATTATGAAGCGTTGTTTCGCGTGGCGGGAGAAACGGGGACGTTGTTGGAAATCAATAATGCTTCTTTGATTCCCGGCGGATTTCGTGATGGCAGTCGGGAGAATATAAAGACGCTTTTGCGGCTGTGTATGGAGGAGGGGCGTCCTGTGGTAGTGGGCAGTGATGCTCATTTTTATACAGGTATCGGCGATTTTGCTTATGTAGAGGCACTGCTGGAGGAGGTCGGCTTTCCGCCGGAGCTGGTTTTGAATACAGATCCGCAAAGGCTGCTTTCTTATTTAGGAAAAGAATAGAAAATCCCGGCAAAAACTCTTTACTTTAACACTTTAGTATGCTAATATATAAAGAGATTATGTTAGGAGAGGGTGGCGTTCCGAATGAATAAAAAGATAAAGAGTGAATTAACGGATAAGCTGTTTGAATGCATTCTCAGCATGGAAACCATTGATGAGTGCTATCAGCTCTTTGAAGACCTTTGTACGGTAAACGAAATTCAGGCCATTGCCCAGCGTATGGAAGTAGCGGCAATGCTGGACGAGAAATGCACCTATGTAGAAATTGCGGAAAAAACAGGGGCATCAACTGCCACCATCAGTCGGGTAAATCGTTGCCTGCATTATGGTACTGATGGCTATAAGCTGGCCATTGACCGTGTGAAAGAAAAAAGAGAAAAAGAAGGAAATCAATAATTTCCGGCGTTTGTGATGGAAGGTTGTAAGGCTGGTTTCGGCAGAGATATTTGCCAAATCAGCCATTTTCTATGATAATCGCAGTTATAGTGCGGGAAATACACAGAAAAAAGAATATAGAACAGGAGTAAAAACATGATTGGATTTGAACGGCTCAATGATATGCAAAAAAAAGCTGTTTTGCAGACGGAAGGGCCCGTGCTGATTTTGGCGGGAGCGGGCAGCGGCAAAACCGGTGCCCTGACGGTGAGAATTGCTCATCTTTTGGAAAAAGGCATAAAACCATGGAATATATTGGCCATTACTTTTACCAATAAAGCGGCGAAGGAGATGCGGGAAAGAGTGGATAAGCTGGTGGAAAGCGGTGCAGAGGATATTTGGATTAGCACTTTCCATTCTACCTGTGTACGTATTTTACGACGGGAAATTCACCATTTGGACTATGACAATCAGTTTTCGATATATGATGCCGATGATCAAGAGAAGCTGATGAGAGAGGTATTCAAACAGCTAAATTTCAGTACGACAGACAGGCATTTTTCTGTTAAGGGAGCCATGGCGGTTATTAGTAGCCTGAAGGAGGAAATGGTCAGCTGGGAGGATTATAGCCGGAAGGTAGATGCCAATGATTTGAAGGCGGTGCGTGTAGCGCAGGTCTATCAGGTGTACCAAAGACGGCTGAAGGAAAGCAATGCACTGGATTTTGATGATTTGATTTATAAAACGGTTCTGCTGTTTCGCACGCACCCGGAGGTATTGGAAAAATACCAGGAACGGTTCCGTTATATTATGGTAGATGAATATCAGGATACCAATACCAGCCAGTATGAACTGGTCCATTTATTGGCATCAAAATACAAAAATCTTTGCGTAGTGGGAGATGATGACCAGAGTATCTATGGCTGGCGGGGAGCCAATATTCATAATATTTTGGATTTTGAAAAAGATTTTCCCAATACCACAGTCATTAAGCTGGAGCAGAACTATCGTTCCACGAAGAAAATATTAGAAGCAGCCAATGCGGTCATTCACCATAATCAGACCAGAAAAGACAAAACATTATGGACACAAAACGAAAGCGGGAATATCCTGCATATTTATCAGGCGGATAATGAGCATGATGAAGCTCGTTTTGTGGCGGAAAAAATTCGGGAATTAGAAAAGCAAGGAAAAACCATGGATATGTTTGCCGTGCTTTACCGCACGAACGCCCAGTCCAGAGCGGTGGAGGATTTTATGGTGAAAAACGGAATTCCCTATCGGCTTTTTGGGGGAGTGCGATTCTATGAAAGAAAAGAGATTCGAGATGTGCTTTCTTATTTGAAAGTAATCGCCAATCCTGCCGATGCCATTGCTCTGCGGCGTATTATAAACGTACCGAAACGCGGCATCGGGGATACCTCTTTGGATAAGGTGGCGACTTTTGCTGATGCTCACGGGCTTTCCCTATACGGGGCATTACAGCGGTTAGATGAGATTACGGAGTTGAAATCCAGAGCCGCAAAATTGAAGGATTTTTATGAACTGCTGGAGCATTTGCGGCAAGATGCAGATCAGATGCCCGTAGCGGAATTGATGGACGCCATCGTAAAGCGGACGGGATATTTGCAACAGCTTTTAGACGAGGGGACAGAGGAAGCATTGGGCCGCATCCAGAATATAGATGAATTTGTAAATAAAGCGGCAGAATATGATAAGAGCAACCCGGAAGGCGGTTTAGGCGGCTTTTTGGAGGAGGTTGCCCTTGTGGCAGACATTGACAGCTACGATGCAGCCGAAGATGCTGTTGCCCTTATGACGTTACATAGTGCCAAGGGTCTGGAATTTCCCTATGTGTTTATGATTGGCATGGAGGAAGGGATATTCCCGGGTTATCGTGCCGTGATGTACGGTGGTGAAAAGGAAATAGAGGAAGAACGCCGTCTTTGCTATGTGGGTATCACCAGAGCGAAGGAGGAGTTGTTCTTGAGTCATGCAAGAAGCCGTATGCAGCATGGCATTACACAGGCCAATGCACCGTCCCGCTTTTTGAAGGAAATTCCGTCGGACTTGGTGGATATGCCCACTCGTTCTCGTTCGGAATTGGCTAAAAAATACGAAATGCGGAACAATATAAAAATAGCGCCCATGGGCGGACGGAAAAACATTATTCCTCCTGCGGCGGTGTATGGAGCAAAAAATCCCATACCCGCACCGAAAGATTTTGTGCCGGAGTATCAGACGGGGGATAAGGTGCGGGCACCGAAATATGGCATCGGAACAGTGGTGTCCATTCGGCCCGGCGGTGCGGATTATGAAGTAGAGGTTTCCTTTGGTGCAAAAGGGACAAAAAAATTTATGGCAAGACTTTCCAAACTCATCAAAGTAAGCGAATGAGCCGAAGGAGCGAAACAATATGACGGATAGGGAAAGAATCAAGGAACTGATAAAAAAGCTGAATGAAGCATCTAAGGTCTATTACCAAGAGGATAGAGAAATCCTCTCCAATCAGGAATATGATGCTCTTTATGATGAATTGGCTGCATTAGAAGAAAAAACGGGAATAGTTTTAGCAAATAGCCCTACTCAAAAGGTAGGCTATACCGTATTGAGCAATCTGGTAAAGGTGCGCCACGAAAGCCCTATTCTTTCTCTGAATAAAACGAAAGAAACAGAAAAACTGAAGCATTTTCTGGGCGAGAAGGAAGGGATTCTTTCTTGGAAGTTGGACGGATTAACCATTGTTTTGAAATATCACAAGGGCATGCTGGAGCAAGCTGTTACCCGTGGCAATGGCGAGGTGGGAGAAGATGTGACCCATAACGTGCGCGTGTTTCGGAATTTGCCTCTTTCCATTCCTTTTCAAGGAGAATTGGTGTTGCGGGGAGAGGGTGTTATTCCATATAGCGAATTTCATCGCATCAATGAGGAGTTGGGGGAAGAGGAAACCTATAAAAATCCCCGTAATTTGTGCAGCGGTACCGTGCGTCAGCTGAACAGTGAAATTGCTGCAAAACGAAACGTACAGTTTTATGCTTTTACGCTGGTGAGTGCCGAAGGAAAAGTGCTTTCTGACAGTAAGGCGGAAAATATGGCGTGGTTGGCGGAAATGGGCTTTTCTGTTGTGGAGCATAAAAGAGTAACGGCAAAAACGGTAGCGGAAGAGGTAGAGTGGTTTCGCAATCAAATTGAGGATAATGATATTGCTTCTGATGGTTTGGTCTTAACTTTTGACAGCATCTCTTATAGTGAAAGCCTTGGAAGAACGGCGAAATTTCCTAAGGATTCTATTGCTTTCAAATGGGCAGACGAAATGGCGGAAACTACGTTGCGGCAAATCGAATGGAATACCTCTCGTACCGGGCTGATGAATCCCGTGGCGGTATTTGACCCGGTGGAATTGGAAGGGTCTACCGTTAGTCGTGCGAGCGTTCACAACGTAAGCGTCCTAAGGGAATTAAAACTGAATATCGGTGATAAAATTAAGGTATATAAAGCAAATATGATTATCCCTCAGATTGCAGAAAATCTGACGGGAGAAGTTTCTCGCTTGGAAATTCCCGGCCGTTGTTTTGTTTGCGGCGGAGAAACAGAAGTGCGAAAGCTGCGGGAGGGGGAGGCTTTATATTGTACGAACCCCAACTGCCGCGCCCAACGCATACAAGCGCTAAGCCATTTTGTTTCCCGTGATGCCATGAATATAGAAGGGCTCTCCGAGGAAACGCTGAAAAAATTCCTGGATCGGGGCTTTATAGAAAATTATCCGGATATATTCCGTTTGGCTGAGCATGAAAAGGAAATCTGCCAAATGGAAGGGTTTGGGGAAAAATCCTATCAAAATCTGATTGCATCTATTGATAAGGCAAAAGATGTGGAACTTCCCAATTTTATCTATGCCTTGGGTATCAATCATGTTGGTTTGCGTAACGCTAAGCTCCTTTGTGCCCATTGCGACTATGATTTGGAACGCATCAAGCAGGCGGAGGAAGCGGAATTGGTGGAAGTAGAAGGTTTTGGAGAAATTATCGCTCATAGCATTGCCCATTATTTCCGTGGGGCGGAGCATCTGCATTTATTGGAGGACGGCATGCAGTTTTTACGCCTGCATTTGCCGGAACAAAGAGAAACGGAGGGGAGTCCTCTAAATGGCTTAACCTTTGTTATTACCGGAGATTTGGAGCGGTTTCCAAACCGAAAAGCACTGCAAGAACGCATTGAACAGGGCGGCGGTAAAGTAACGGGAAGCGTTACGAAAAAGACGGATTTCCTCATCAATAATGATATACATTCCGCTTCTGCCAAGAATAAAAAAGCGGCGGAAATGGGTGTGCCCATTTTAAGCGAAGAGGAATTGATACAACGGTTTTTACAGTAAAAATGATTTGACCCACTGTGTTTTTCTTTTGAAAAATCTGCAGTGGGTTGTTTTTTTGCAAAATTTGACGGGATTTTCCGCCTATGGTATGCTGAAAGCGACGATAGGAATGCGATTTACAGAGGAGAAAACAGTATGGAAAACAAAAACTATAAACAAAGCAAGACCATGGTGCTGATTTTGCTTCCGTTGGCGATTTTATACATGATTCTTTTGTCCGATATTTTTTTTGATTCGAATATTTACAGTTTTATGATGACTCTTTCTTTTATACCTGCGATTTTTGATCTTCTAATGCCTTTTGTGATATTAGAATTGGCTTGGTTTTGGTTGATATTGTCAATCATAGCATTTGTATCTGCTCATAGAGCAAAGAAAGAAGGTTGTGAAAAAATCGATTGGGTTTATCGGTTGGCAATAGTGGAAATGATTTGTTTTTCCCTCATGCTTATCATCATGATAATACCATTTTGGTTTGTTCAGCACTGATGGTTTGCTGAAACAGAGAGTCAAAGAGAATTAGGAAGGAGAAACAGTATGGAAAACAAAGAATACAAAACGAGCAAAGTTTGTCTGAGGATTAGTACTTTTTGATGGAAGAAATAGATACCTATTTGGATCATGAACGAATCCAAAGGCTGTATCATCTAAAATTAAAATAAAAATATGAAATACTGAAAAACCATAGATTTTTTCTATTGATTTTGTTATACTGAGGGTATCAGTTTATATTTATGTTTTCGGGAGGGCGTCATGAACTTAAATCAGTTGTATTATTTCAAAACCTTAGCGGAGTTGGAGCATTATACCAAGGCGGCGGAAAAGCTGAATATTTCGCAGCCCACATTGAGCCATTCCATTTCCTCCATGGAAAAGGAGTTGGGTGCGAATCTCTTTGAAAAACAGGGAAGAAATGTAGTGCTGACCAAATATGGCAGGATTTATATGTTCTATGTCGAGAACGCTTTGACGCAGTTAGAATTGGGCAGGAATCAGATTGAACGCTTGGTGTCGGAGGGCGGCGGCCATGTAGGTCTTGCGTATATGACTTCTGTGGGGACGAATTTTGTGCCGGATATTATTGCCGGCTTTCTGGATGATCCTCAGAATAAGAATATTTCTTTTTCCTGTTATGAAGGAAACACAAAAACACTTTTGTATAACTTGAAGCGGGAAAAGTATGATTTGATTTTTTGCTCTATGATAGAAAACGAAACAGATGTTGAGTTTATTCCTGTGTATGAACAGAGCTTGATTGTGATTGTGCCGGAGGGACATCCTCTGGCAATGAAGGAAAAGGTCACTATTCAGGATATTTGCCCCTATCCTTTGGTATGCTATACAAAGGAAAGCGGTATGCGCCGCATTATTGATGATTTGTTCACCAAAGCTCAAATTATGCCCAATATCCTCTGTCAGTTTGAGGATGTGAATTCCATGGCGGGGTTGGTGGCGGCGAATCAGGGGGTAGCGATTGTAACGGATAACCCTTCTTTGGAAAATTATCGTGTAACGAAGTTGGAATTTGATACACCTTATTCCCGCCGTATGGTGTATTTGGCATATGTATTGAACCGGTATCTTCCTCCGGCAGTGGAAAAATTTAAGGATTATATCATTCAGAGAACGAAAGAAAGATAAGGAAAAAGCCCGAACAATAATTGTTTTGGGCTTTTTTGATATTATAAGTGCTTTGCTGTCTTGACTGCTCTCAGGACAGCTTGCTCTGTCACTTTTGCGGCCAGAATACCCACTACATCAACCGGAGCAGTTGGAAGTTCCATTTCTCCGGTGGAGAGACAGAACAGGGTGTCGCCGTCCAAAGTAGTATGGATTGGGCGAATACAGCGGGCAAGGCCATCGTGGGCCATACCGGCAACTTTTTTTGCCTGCGCTTTTGTCAGCTTTACATTGGTAGCAATGATGCCAATAGTGGTGTTTTTTCCATCGAAGCCAAGAGATGAAGCCCCGGAAATGACGCCATCTTCCGTACTGATGAAGTTTCCGAAATCATCTTTTGTGCCGGCGATAATATTGCCGTTTTCATATACATCACCAAAAGCGTTTACTGCAATTAAAGCTGCCACGCAAATGCCATTTTCCGTCGTTTCAGACCAAGAGCCGATGCCACTGTTGGTGCAGTGTTCCATACCTCGTAGTTTTCCTACGGTAGCACCACAACCTGCACCATAATCGCCTTCCTTCAATATGGTATCGGAGGCGGCTTCACAAGCCTGTCTGCCCATGGCCTTATCGGGGCGGATAAAAGCATCACCATTTGCCAAATCAAAAAGAACAGCAGCAGGAACAATCGGTACTTTTGTGACACCTACGTCAAAACCGATGCCCTGCTCCTCTAAAAAATCCATGACACCGGAAGCGGACTCCAGCCCAAAGGCGGAACCGCCGGAGAGTACAACGGCATGTACCTTTTCCACAGAATTGATGGGATTTAAGAGGTCGGTTTCTCTTGTGCCGGGAGCCGCACCCCGTACGTCTACACCGCAAACAGCACCGTTTTCCGCCAAAACAACAGTCACTCCCGTTTTTGCGTCTCTATTTTCTGCTTGTCCTACCTTTAGCCCGCAAATATCCAAAATATTTCTTTTCATAGTAACCCTCCGAAATATTCCCTTTTCTTTTCATATTACCTGTTTCCAATTCTTTTGTAAATATGCAGTCAATCGGAAAGGCACTAAAAAAATTGTCCGTTGATAGTATAGGAGTAAGATTTTAATTTCGGGGGGAGAGGTATGGGCTATTATATCGTACAAGGCGGCAAAAAAATTGAAGGCGATTTTGCTGTCAGGGGAAGTAAAAATGCGGCATTACCGATTTTGGCGGCGTGTTTGTTAGCGGAAGATGAGGTGGTTCTGGAAAATTGCCCGCTGATACAAGATGTATTTCTGACCATAGAGATACTGCGGGAACTAGGCTGTACCGTCACCCTTTCGGAAGAAAGCAGAAGCCTTATCATAGACAGCAGGAACTTGTCGGAAACAACAATATGCAGTGAAACTGTGCAAAGAATGCGTTCTTCTATATTGTTTTTGGGTGCTCTTTTGGGGCGAGAGAAAAAGGCAGTATTGGGTCATCCCGGAGGGTGTTGCATCGGGAAAAGACCCATTGACCTTCATTTATGTGCCTTTGAGAAAATGGGAGTAGTGATACGAGAAAAAGATGGGATTTTAGATTGTGAAGTGCCGCATATTCTCGGATATCATTTGTATTTAGATTTTCCCAGTGTAGGGGCTACGGAAAATATCCTGCTTTTGGCGGCAAAGGCAGAAGGGGTTACGGTTATTCATAATGCGGCAAGAGAGCCGGAGGTTGTGGCGTTGGCCCGGTTTTTACGTGCTTGTGGTGCAGAGATTTATGGAGAAGGCACATCGAATATTATGATTGAAGGTGTAACGCATCTGCATGGTGCCTATTTTTCCATTCCAGCAGATAGGATTGAAGGCGGTACGTTTCTTTGTGCCGCCGCATTGACAAAAGGAGAACTACGAACAAAAGGATTGGAACGGGAGCAGATGGAAGCAGTGCTTTCTGCGATGGAGCAGACAGGATGCCGTTTTTTATGGGAAAAGGGGGATACTCTTTGGATGAGGCCGCCGAAAATACTGCGTTCCGGGTTCTCTATTACCACAGGCCCTTTTCCTTATTTTCCCACGGATATGCAACCCCTGATGATGAGTCTCTTGACATTGGCAAATGGAACTTGTATGATGAGTGAAACGGTGTTTGAAGCCCGGTTTTCCCAAGCAGATGGTTTGTGCCGCATGGGTGCAGATATTTGTGTTTCCGGGCAGACGGCTACAATTCGCGGCGTAGAGAAACTCCATGGGGCTGAGGTTTATGGAAAGGATCTGCGGTGCGGTGCGGCATTGTTGGTGGCGGCACTGGCTGCGGAGGGAGAAAGCCGCATCCATGGCTCTGCATTTGTGGAACGAGGCTATGAAAAAATTGAGGACGCCTTTTCTCTTTTGGGCGGCAATGTTAGGCTGGAAGCGTAAAGGAAGATATTATGTTTCAGAAGAAAAAACGGAAGAAAAAGAAACGGACGGATGTGAATTTGATGAAGGAGTTGGAGTATTATCGAGCCAAATCAATCAAAGTTACAAGCCGTCAAAAATATGCCATTGCGGGGATACTGGTGCTGCTTGTAATTGGCGGTGTATTGTTTTCTCCGCTTTTTGCGGTCAAAAATATACGCAACGAAGGGGCGGTGCATTTCACGACTTCCCAGCTTTGCGAAAAAATTGGTCTTTCGCCGGGGGATAATACAATATTTTTTGGGAAAGGCAGAGCGGCAAGGCTGCTGGAAAAAGAACCCTATATTGAAAAAGCGAAGGTTTCTGCCAAGTTGCCGGATACGATGATTATTACCGTAACAGAACGAAAGGTAAGAGGATATGTGCCCTATATGGGTTCTTACCTTTACATAGATGATGTGGGACGGGTGCTGGATGTGCAGGATGCCTATTATGAAGCCCTGCCTTTGGTAAAAGGGCTTTCTTTTGGCAACTTCAAAAAAGGAGAGGTCATTCCTGCGGAAAACCCCGAAGCCTTAGATGTCATGCTGCAAATTTCTCAAGTCATGGAAAAATATGAACTGCTTGATTTGGTAGTGGAAATTGATGTTTCCAATCCAGATGATATTTATGCAGATGTCAATCAGGTACAAATTCATTTGGGGGATATGGAAAACAGTGAGCAAAAAATTAAAATTATGGCGGAAATTATGAAAAAAATACCGGAGGAAGACAGAGGAACGCTGGACTTAAGCGATTTGAATAAGCCGATTGCATTCCGATATCTGATGTGATTTTGGGAAAAGAGGAGACGGAATGAAAAAACATCACTATTCCATTGCATTGACGATGATTTGCTTGCTTTTGGGCATTATTATCGGCGTGCAGTACAATACTGTAAAAAAGCAGAGGATTTCAACAGAAAACCAACGTCTTTCCGAATTGACGCTGGCATTGAAGCAGGCTCAGGAGGAACGGGACGCCCTAAAACAAAAAAACGAAACATTGGAAAGCACCATAAAAGAGTATCAGGAAGGTACCTATCATTCCAGCGATCAGGAGTTGGAACAGCTGCGAAGCTTTGCCGGATTGACGGTTGTAACAGGCAGCGGTGTCTGCGTGACGTTAAATGATAGCAGCACCAATAACGGCGGTGACAGAAATGCCTATCTTGTCCATGCGGAAGACTTGCTGTCTGTGGTAAACGAACTGAATGCCGCAGGTGCAGAGGCTGTTTCCATTAATGGTCAGAGATATGTAGGCAAGAGTGCAATTAGCTGTGCCGGCTCTATTGTTATGGTAAATGGCATGCGGGTAGCGGCACCTTTTGAAATTCTTGCCGTAGGTGATGCAGATGTATTACAGTCGGCATTAAAGTTTCCCGGTGGCGTGGTGGACAGCCTTTCGCCTTGGGGGATTGAAATTACCATACATAAGGAAACGGCGGTGACAGTGCCGGCCTATACGCAAACGGCATTATTCAAGGATTTGGCAATAAATATAGCAGAAGAGGAGGAATAAGGTATGTGGCTTGCAATCATCGGGCTTATATTGGGTATCGGTATGGGCATTGGCAGTGCCATCGTATTTCCGCCGGGTTATTCTGCTTATGTGGCAATCGGAATATTGGCGTGTCTGGATTCTGTTTTAGGCGGTATATGTGCAAATATGCGGGATGAATTTGAATGGAAGATATTTGTGACCGGATTTTTTTGGAATGCAGTGCTGGCAATGGTACTAATTTGGCTGGGAAATCAACTGAGTATTGATTTATCCATTGCAGCTGTTGTAGTTTACGGCTCCAGAATGTTCCATAATTTCAGCCAAATACGCAGGATTCTCTTGCATAGAGGTTAAATGATAGAGTAAGCATGTCATAGAATAGGAATATATGAAAAAAATCTGAAAATTTCATATATTTTAGTTGATTAAAATGCTAAAAACGATTATGATAGTAAAGGATTGGAAAATGACGAAAAAATGAAAAAAATCAGGAAAAGATTTTTTTTACTATGGTAATCATGTGTTTTTTCGTGTATAATATAAGCTGATCAATTTTGGAATGAATAATAGGAGGGGATTTTTTTGCTGGAATTTGATATCCCAATGAGCAATATGGCACAAATAAAAGTAATCGGTGTTGGCGGCGGCGGGAATAACGCTGTTGATCGAATGATTGAGGACGGTTTGGACGGTGTGGAATTTATTTCTATCAATACAGACGGACAAGCTCTGACTAAATCTAAATCTGCTACAAAAATTCAAATTGGCGAAAAATTAACAAAAGGTCTTGGTACCGGCGGAAATCCCGTGATTGGCGAACAGTCTGTAGATGAAACCCAAGATGAAATTGCGCAGGCTTTGCGTGGTTCCGATATGGTGTTTATCACAGCCGGCATGGGCGGTGGCACAGGTACAGGTGCGGCTCCTAAAATTGCAGCAATTTCCAAGGAGTTGGGCATTTTAACAGTAGGCGTTGTGACAAAACCCTTTAATTTTGAAGGTAAGAAAAGAATGAGTAATGCGGAAAAAGGCATTGCAGAACTGAAAAAAAATGTGGATACTTTGGTTATCATTCCCAACCAGAGATTGTTGAGCATTATTGATAAAAAGACGACTTTGACAGAAGCCTTCCGTAAAGCAGATGAAATTTTGCGTCAAGGCGTGCAAGGCATTGCGGATTTAATTTCCAAACCCGGTGTCATCAATTTGGACTTTGCCGATGTTCGTACAGTTATGGCCAATAAAGGTGTAGCACATATGGGTATCGGTCATGCCAGTGGTGAAAATAAAGCAGAAGTGGCTGCCAAAATGGCAATCCAGAGCCCGCTTTTGGAAACTACAATTGAAGGTGCTAAGAGTGTATTGATTAACTTTAGCGGCGATATGAATCTGGGCTTGATGGAAACAGAAGAAGCAGCGGATTTGATTAGAGAATCCATTGATCCCGAAGCAGAAATCATTTTTGGTACCACGATCAATGAAGATCTGGAGGATCAGGTTGTTGTAACTGTTATTGCTACCGGACTGGAAGGAGAAATGCCCGTTCAGGAGCAGCGCAGAGTACGACCTGATGCTACAAGAACAGAGGATGTTGTCAAACAGGCAGAAGATGGAGAAGAAACTCGCCCCACAAGAAGATTCACAGAATTGGATGATTTTGAATCTGAAATCAAAATTCCCGATTTTCTGACAAGAAAGAAATTTTAAGCAGTCATACATAAGCGATTTCAATGAATTTTGAAATCGCTTTTTGTATGTATAAAAAATCTCTGATTTCCAATATTTGCATTATTTTTTTTCGTGAAATTCAACAAAAAGAACAAAAATAATGCACAAAAAGTGCGATTTTTGCCGAAAACTCTTGAAACTATTCGGTATTAGGCGTAATATAAAATTGTAAAAAATTTACGCTGATGGACAAGAATAGGAGGAAAAGCTATGGGGAAATTTGTGATTCGCAAAACAAACACAGGTATTAAATTCGACTTGAAAGCGACCAATGGCGAAGTGATTGCAACTTCCGAAGTTTATAAAACAGAAGCTTCCTGCCGAAAAGGGATTGCCAGCGTGCAGAAAAATGCACCTGTGGCAGCTGTGGAAAATCAGACGGTAAAAGATTTTGCAAAAGAAAAACACCCTAAATTTGAAGTTTATACAGATAAAGCAGGGGAATACAGGTTCCGCTTAAAGGCTACAAATGGGCAGATTATTGCTGTGGGCGAAGGATATAAGGCATTGGCGAGCTGTCTGAAAGGTATTGAATCTGTGAGAAAAAATGCAAGCAATTCTAAAATTGCAGCAAAATAAGGAAAAGGTTTTGTTTGATTTTTAAGTAGAAATACCGGAGGGCTCCGTTCCAAAGGAGCTCTCTTTTTGTATAAAGAAACCACGCATTTATGCGTGGTTTCTTTATACAAAAGCAAAGCCAAAGGGCCTGCTATTTATCTCATTGTTTACATGGGCGGAAACTCGAGAATATTTTAGATATTAGAGATATTCATATTTTTTGATATAGCAAATACCATTAGGCGTAGGTCCGGCATGGGTACCAATGGTAACACCTACGGTCCAGAGGTTTTCCATCACATCAAAGCCTTCTTCCCGCAGAGTATTTGCCAATTCTGCTGCCGCTGCTTGACGATCTTTTTCTCCATGAATCAATACCACACGATATTGTTCTTTTTGGGAACCGATTTCAGTACGAGTCATATCCATAATTGTATGCAGGGCTTTTTTATGCCCGCGGACCTTACTTTCAGGGAAGAGCTCACCGTC
>JAFWWO010000017.1 GCA_017523325.1 Anaerotignum sp.
ACTCCGGTTTTTCTAAACCGGCAAAATTTGTCTTTTCAGCGTCAATCGCTTCGCAATTCCGCTGACTGAATTGACTATGGGTTGTGTGTTCATATCCATTGTTCAGTTTTCAAGGATCAACTCCGCTTGTTCAGCGGCGAAGATTAGTTTATCAAATCTTCTTCGTTTTGTCAACCATTTTTTGAACTTTCCGAAAAGTTTTTTCGGTTTGAATAAAAATGGCGGAGAAGGAGGGATTTGAACCCTCGCGCCGCTATTAACGACCTATCCGCTTTCCAGGCGAACCCCTTCAACCACTTGGGTACTTCTCCAAATATGCTTTCGTTCAAAAAAATATAAAATTGACGGAGAGAGTGGGATTCGAACCCACGGCCCCTTTCGGAGTCACTGGTTTTCAAGACCAGCTCCTTAAACCACTCGGACACCTCTCCATGGATTTAGGTTTGCTTTTCTTGAGCAGCGAAACCTTTCATATTATACCGAACCGCAACGGCATTGTCAATAGTTTTTTGCTCATATTTTGTGTTTTTTGCAATCCTCAAAGTCATCTGCAAGGCTCGGCGGTGAAACTAACTATATCTCAAAACGAGCCCACTGTCAACCCTATTTTTCTGATTTCTATAAAGAAATTCTTTCCTAAAACAACACCATATCTTCCGAACACTTTCCCTTTCTCTGGATTTCCTTGACAAAAGGTGTTAGAATAGATACAACACGGTTTCAAAAGGAGGCTTCTATGAAGACTGTTGCCCAGCGTTTTTTAGAATATGTAAAACACCCTACCACATCTGACGAATATGCCGCCTCTTACCCCAGCACCGCTACGCAGCTGGAATTTGCGGCATTTCTGGCAAAGGAATGTGAAGAAATCGGTCTGCAAGCCGTATCCGTAGATGCTTACGGCTATGTCACCGCCACCCTCCCTGCTACGGCAAAGCAGGCGCCTACCATCGGTTTTATTTCCCATATGGACACCAGCCCCGATGCAAAAGGCGACGGCATCACCCCTTGTATAACGGAAAACTATGATGGCGGCGAAATTCCCTTAAAGGGCATTACAATCACTCCCGAGGAATTTCCTTTCCTAAAAGAATATATCGGACAAACCATTCTCACTTCCGACGGCACTACTTTATTAGGCGCCGATGATAAAGCCGGCATCGCCGAAATTCTTTCTGCTATGGAGTATTTGGCAGCACATTCCGAAATCCCCCACGGGGAAATCCGAATTGCATTTACGCCCGATGAGGAAATCGGCAAGGGCGTTGATTTTTTTGATGTGAAAGCCTTCGGTGCAGACTTTGCCTATACCATAGACGGCGGAAAAATCGGTGAACTGGAATACGAAAACTTCAATGCGGCCCGTGCTGTCATTCGCATTCACGGAAAAAGCGTTCATCCCGGTACGGCAAAGGACATCATGGTCAATGCCGCTTTAATCGGTGCAGAAATCGCCGCCGCTCTTCCTGCGGAGGAGACCCCTGCAAAAACCGATGGCTATGACGGTTTTTTCCATCTCTGTTCTTTTGAGGGAAATGTTTCCTCTGCCGTTCTTACCTATATAATAAGAGATTTTGACGAAAACTCCTTTGCCCGGCGAAAAAAACGCATAGAAACCATCGTTGCAGAGAAAAATAAGTCATATCCCGACAGAATTTCCTTGGAGATACGGGACGAATATTATAATATGGCATCCCAAATTGCTCCACACATGGAAATCGTGGAGTTGGCAAAGCAGGCAATGGAAGATTGCGGCATTACGCCAATCATACAGCCCATACGGGGCGGCACGGACGGCGCCCGTCTTTCTTTTATGGGCTTGCCCTGCCCCAATTTGTTTGCCGGCGGGCATAATTTCCACGGGCCTTACGAACTGATTCCCGTTTCATCTATGGAAAAAGCCGTGGAAATGATTGTGCTGATTTGCGAATTGTCAACAACCCTTGACTTTCCGAAAAACTTATGATAAGATACACCCATCGTAATAAGCTGAATGTGGCAACACAAACAGTTTATTCCATAGGAAAACAGCGAAGATTGAGTATATGGGCAAAGCTGGTTACAGCCCCAGAGAGCAGTCCGGTCGGTGAAAGGATTGCAGTACAGCATTTGTAAATTACGCCTCATGAGCTTTGTGCAGGAAATGGTACAACGTCTGCTCCCCGTTACAGGAGCCGAAAGATGTTTGTCTTTTGTCATGATAAACATGAATAAAGGTGGTACCACGGGTTCTCTCGTCCTTTCGACGGGAGCGCCCTTTTTTATTGCACAACGCCGCGCTGAAACCAATCCATTTTTCAGAAACATTTTGCAGAAACGGAGGATACACACATGAACGCTTACGAAGTATTAAAGGAACGGGGATTCATCGAACAGATGACCCACGAGGACGAAATCAAGGAATTATTTGAAAAAGGCGGCGTCACATTTTATATCGGCATTGACCCTACGGCAGACAGTCTCCATGTAGGTCATTTCCTGACCGTTATGGCAATGGCACATATGCAGCGCTGCGGCAATCGCCCCATCTGCCTGATGGGGGGCGGCACCGGTATGATCGGCGACCCCTCCGGCAAGGCGGATATGCGTCAGATGATGACTGTGGAAACCATCGACCATAACGTAGCCTGCATCAAAAAACAGCTGTCCCGCTTCATCGATTTCGGCGGAGGCAAGGACGATGCCATCATCGTCAATAATGCCGATTGGCTGAGAAATTTGAACTATATCGAATTTCTGCGGGAGGTAGGCGTACATTTCACCGTAAACCGTATGCTGGCGGCAGATTGCTTCAAAACCCGCATGGAAAAGGAAACCGGCCTGACCTTCTTAGAATTCAATTATATGATTATGCAGGGCTATGACTTCTTGGAGCTGTACCAGCGCCATAACTGCGTATTGGAAATGGGCGGCAACGACCAATGGTCGAATATCATCGCCGGTGTAGAGCTGATTCGCCGCAAATTAAGCAAACCCGCTTACGGCATGACATTCAAACTGCTGACAAACAGCGAGGGTGTAAAAATGGGCAAAACCGTCAGCGGCGCCGTTTGGCTGGATCCCGAAAAAACCACACCCTACGAGTTTTACCAATACTGGAGAAACGTAGGCGATAAGGACGTAGAAAAATGCCTTGCCCTGCTGACATTCCTGCCCATGGACGAAGTACGCCGTTTGGGTGCCTTGGAAGGCAGTGAAATCAATCAAGCGAAGGAAATTCTTGCCTTTGAGCTGACCAAAATCGTACACGGCGAAGAAGAAGCCCAAAAAGCACAGGAAGCCGCAAGGGCCCTTTTCGGGAAAGGTGCCGCAGCAGGCTCCGCTCCCACCACAGAACTGCCCGCGGCTGATTTCGCAGAGGGTATGGATATTTTGTCCCTGTTGACTGCAATCAACGTAGTTCCTTCCCGCTCCGAAGCCAGACGCGCCGTACAACAGGGCGGTGTAAAGCTTGCAGAAAAGCCCGTTACAGACGTTGACTTCAAGGTAACCACCGATTTATTCACCGACGGAAAATTACTGGTACAAAAAGGAAAAAAGACATTCCATAATGTTGTTTTGAAATAATCATACAAACAGGGAGTACCTCATACAGAGGACTCCCTGTTTTCTTTTGCCGTTTATTCGGCCTGCTCTTATTCCCGTTTCACTTCTTTTTCCGCCTCTATGAATCCTGCCCTTTTTTATCTGTGCCTGCATTTCTGTATCCATCTTTTTTCTGCATCCCATAGATAGCAAAAAACCTTCAGGCTCTATTCTTTTCACATGACCTTCTCCACCGTTGTTCCCGGGAAATAATGGGCGATAATTTCCGCCGCAGTCTTGCCCTGCTCCGCCAGCTTTTTGGCACCGTATTGGCTCATGCCGACGCCATGGCCGCTGCCGCCGCCGTAAAGGGCGATACCTGTCAGCTTTCCGTCGTCATTCCGCATTTCTTTCACAGCAAAATACCCACTGGGCAGCATGGTGTTCCCCGTTAAGCTGTCGCCGCTTTTGCGTTGGAGATAAATCGGCTCGCCGATGGTCAGCCTTGTAGGGGAAAGCAATTGCCGTATGGCATATTCCGTCTTGACCCGCACCGTACCTTTTTCAAACTCCAGTTGCAGCTCCATAATGATGCCGCCCCCACCCCGTCGGGTCACTTCCATTTTTTTCAGCCTGCCCATTGCCGAGGGGGTTCCTTGCCGAAAACTGCCATCTTCTTGGCGAATCTCTACCAAAAACGGGTTGATTTTTGCAATCTCCGCCATGGTTTTTTCCAAAATTTCCGAAAGCTGGCCACAGCCGAAATATACCTTCCAGCGATACCACGGAGAGTCCATATCATAACCCTCCTTCTGCCAATCCTGCCAAAAAGCCAGCCATTCCTCTTCGTTGGCAGGTGTTTCAAAATCCCCTTGGGCTTGGGCCTTTAAGTAGCTTTTTCCTTTTCCGCCGAATGTACCGTCCTTGGACCAAACCTCCTCCGCCCCTGCGCCAAATCCGCCGGAGGTGGAATAGTAATAGGTCATGGCTACTTTCCCGTCCGTCACAGCGCATAAGCCTTCCGTAGCTTTTATGGCGGCCCTAGCTGTTTCGTTTTCGGCAAACCCCAGATACACTTGACTTGCCACCGTATCCGTGACATGGGCGCCGTATTCACAGTATGTATTGCCGAAAAACTGCTGATACGCATAGCTTCGGGCAGTAATGGCCTGCGCCTCCAGAGCCGTTTGCCCGAAGGCAGTCGGCATTTCATGGGGCACCACCCCTAATAAATAACGTTCCATAGGCAATTCATTGAGAACGGAAAAGCTGTTTTTTTGCCGCCGTTCCAATTCCAGCCTGCCTTCGTAATCATAGGCCGTACCGTCGGCAAACTCCAGCCTGATGGGACAACCATCCTTCCCCTCTGCCGTCACAATACCAAAGTCAAACCACGGCAAATCCGCTGTTAATGCCGCCTTTGCATCAGTGGGAAACTCCTTTTTTCCGTTGCCGTTAGAAAGGGAAAATCCTTTCTGCGCCGAAAGGGTCACCGATGCCTGTTCCTGTCCTTTCAAAAACACCCGTATGTTTTTGGGCGGAACCTCCCGACGAATGACTGCACCAACGATTTCTCCGTTCTTCTCATAATATTCCGCACCGTCGGTACCGCAAATCAGTGCCGTAAAGTCGGTCTGCTTCAGCTCCTCCGGGCCATGGTATATTCTCGCCCCGTCTGCCCAGGGCAACAGCCCTTTTTCCGCCAGATAAACCTCACTCTTATCCACCCGCTTTACGGTGCATCGTCCCATATTTTCCGCCGGAGTCACTTCTGTCACCTTGCCCTCGGTCAGCTTGACATCTGCCAGCCCTTCTTCGACCTTCCCGCCATAGGGAAAAACAGCAGTGCCTTCGCCTGTCAAAAGCGTCAATTCCTCTCCGTTTTGTCTGCAATAAATATTCCGCACCACCGGGGAAAGGGCTTCCACCGTTTGCAGCAGTAAAATTTCCCCATCTTTTTCCAAAAACGTAATGCGGCAGTTTTCATAAGGACTTAAATCCTGCCCTGCCGCAGTAAAACTTCCTGTATCAAACAGGTTTGTTTTTTCCTGCATGGTCAGCAGCACTGCGTTTTCCTGATGTATCCCGTAGGAATAAAGATTTTCTTCCCCTCTGCGTGATTTTAATGCCGTTTCCAAAAGCTGCGCCCATAAATCATAGGAAACCGACATATTTTTGTTTTCGTCAGTCAATAAAATACGACTGTCATAATCCGGCGCCAGCCTGTCCATCAGAGCTTGTGCCTCCCATAGAGTCAAATCGTCCTTGGGGCGGAAATGCCCCTCTTCATCGCCGGAGAAAAACCCCTTCTCTACACTGCCGCAGATATAAGGATACGCCCAGCTTTCCGCTTTTACATCAGAAAAATCCATATTGCTCTCCAGCCCCTCCAATTCCTTCGGGGTATAAAAGGCCAGCGCAATGGTTTTTGCCGTCATTTCCCTGCTGATGGGAATATCGTTTCCGATTCTGCCCACTTCAGCCCGCTCCGTTGCTTGTCCACCTAGTTTGCCCATACCACATCCGCTCAAAAATAAGGTCAAAAGACCAATGACTATCCAATGTTTCTTCATTTCGTCGCCTCCCGGTACAAGTTTATGCAAAAACACAAAAAAAAGAACGAGGAACATATTCGTTCACTCGTCCATTCTTATTTTTTATAAAAAAACCCGAAATGCCGGTCTTGCCTCTTGACACCTAGCCTAAGCCAGGTGGGTTTCCGCAGCCGCAGGATCTGCCTTCCTCTGCCCAAAGGGAATTATCTTGAGGCCTGGCATACCTGCTGCATATAGGAATCCCAAGTCAGTTCTGTAGGTTCAAATATGGCAAGTTGTCGAGCATTTCAGGAATGTTACACCACTCAAGCCATGCACCGAAATTTATCTGAAAGACCGCTGAATGCTTGCATTCATAAGGGATTTTAGATGAATTTCGGTATAGGGCGACAGCCCTAACCGAAAGACCCATCGGGTCTTGAGGTTCTGCATGGCGATATGCGTTTCTCAACCCTATCGCTTAACTTAGGTTCATTATACACCATTATGACAAAAACAGCAACAAAAAAATCAGCTTTCCACGCTTTTCCATATCACCTTCATAACCAGCCAAATGCCGCCGCCTACAATGCAAACATCAGCAAAATTAAATATGGGCGCATTTCTTTTGCGGAAAGGGATATAAATAAAATCTGTCACTCGTCCTTTTTGCAGGCGTTCCAGAAAATTCCCGAATCCGCCGCCCGTAATCACCGCCAGCGGCAATGCCATGAATTTTTCGCCATAGCCCAGCAGTATCCGTAAAAACAGCCCTGCATAAAACGCCAACAGCAATCCTGTGGAAAGCAATATGCCTTTTCGTTTTCCCGCGAATCTATTATAAGCCATACCATTATTTTTTATGTGCCACAGATACAGGTGGTTTTTAACAATTTCTTTTTTTTGATGCAGGGGCAATGTTCGCCCGGCCCATACTTTTGTTCCCAAATCCAGCCCCAAAACGGCAAAAACCGTCAAAATCTCTTTCAAACCCCTTCCTCCTTTTGCAATCTTTTCCGGGCAAATCCCTTGCCATGAAACTCACTCCGTATTATAATTCTAATATATGGAAGACAAAAATGTAAATATGAAAAATATAAGAGAGGTGCTTTGAAATGGCTTTGGTAACAACAAAAAAAATGTTTGAAAAAGCATTTGCCGGCGGCTATGCCATCGGTGCTTTCAATATCAACAATATGGAGATTATACAAGGCGTCGTAGCGGCGGCAAAGGCACAAAATTCCGCTGTGATTTTGCAGGTTTCCAAGTCTGCATTAAAATACGCCCACCCCAAATATCTGAAGGCTATGGTAGATTCCGCCATTGAGGAAACCGGGCTGGATATTGCCCTGCATCTGGATCACGGTGCTGATTTTGAAATTTGTAAGGATTGCATCGAATACGGCTTCACCTCCGTCATGTTTGACGGTTCTCATCTGGATTATGAGGAAAACGTTGCCCAGACAAAGAAAATCGTCGAGTATGCCCATGCACGGGGCGTTGTCGTTGAGGCGGAATTGGGCAAATTAGCCGGCGTGGAGGGCGAGGTCAACGTCAGTGCGGAAAACGCAACCTATACCGATCCCGATCAGGCGGTGGATTTTGTAACACGCACCGGTGTGGATTCTTTGGCCATCGCCATCGGTACCAGCCATGGTGCTTATAAATTCAAAGGGGAAGCAAAGCTGGATTTCGACAGACTGGCAACCATTACGGAAAAACTGGAGGCCGCAGGCTTCCATCATTTCCCCATCGTACTGCACGGTGCTTCCTCCGTTGACCAAAAATGTGTTGCCATGTGCAACGAATACGGCGGAGAGATTGCAGGTGCAAAAGGGATTCCTGCAGAAATGCTGAGAAAGGCTTCTTCCATGGCAGTCTGCAAAATCAATATGGATACAGACCTGCGTCTTGCCCTGACGGCAGCTGTCCGCAAGTCCTTCGGGGATAACCCCTCTGCCTTTGACCCTCGTGGATATCTGGGTGCCGGCAGGGATTTGATTCAGGAACTGGTGGAGGATAAAATCAAAAATGTCATTGGCTCCACAAATTCCATGAACTAAACCGCTTTTGCCGTCGTTTTCTGCGACGGCAATTTTGATAAGGAGGTTTTTCTATGTATGAATTGATACAGATTACAGAACATACCTATTACATCAATTCCCCCTCCAAGGTCGGCGTGTACCGCGTCAATGATGATGATGTTTGGCTGATTGACAGCGGCAACGACAAGGACGCCGGGCGTAAAATACAAAAAATCTTTGAAGCCCAAGGCTGGACATTAACCGCCATCATCAACACCCATTCCAATGCGGACCATGACGGCGGCAATACCCTCTTGCAAAACCGTTTGCACTGCGCCATTTATACCACGCCTATGGAAAAAGCCATTGTGGAATATCCCATCTTGGAGCCCTCTTTTCTATACGGCGGCTATCCCTTCAAAAAGCTACGGAATAAATTTTTGATGGCGACCCCCTCCAAGGCACAGGAAATCGACACAGCTTCCCTGCCGGAGGGTATGGAAATCTTCCCTCTGGGCGGGCATTTTTGGCAAATGATCGGCGTAAAGACACCGGACGATATTTATTTTCTGGCGGATTGTGTGTTTGGCGAGAATATCCTTGCCAAATATCACATTTCCTTTAACTATGATGTTGCCGCATTTTTTGAAACATTGGATTTTCTGGAAAAACTGGAAGGGAAGCTATTTATCCCCGCCCATGCAGAGCCGACGGAGGATATTCGCCCTTTGGTGGCACTGAATCGTGCCAAGGCCCATGAAATTTTGGAAAAGCTGCTGCATATCTGCAAAACACCATTGCCATTTGAGCAAATTTTGAAAATCGTTTTTGAAACCTATGATTTGACAATGGATTTCAATCAATATGTGCTGGTGGGCAGCACCATACGCTCCTACCTCTCCTATCTGGCGGATACGGAGAAAATAGAGCCCTATGTGGAGGAGAATACATTGCTTTGGAAAACGAAAGTAGAATAGAAATCATCAAACACTCGTATGACATAAAAAGGCAAGGCTGATATTTCAGCCTTGCCTTTTGTGTATATACCGTATGTTGCTTATTTGAATTTTACAGCCGTACCATACACCATGACCTCTGCCGCACCTGCCATAATGGCACTGGTGGAATAACGGATATTCACCACCGCATCTGCCCCCAGCTTTTCTGCATTTTGCACCAAACGCTGCATGGCAATTTCTCTGGCTTCTTCCATCATCTCCGTGTATGCTTTTAGCTCCCCGCCAACAATAGATTTCAACCCTGCACCAAAATCACGTCCGATATTTTTGGACTGAATGGTGGAGCCATTGACGATACGCAACATTTCCAATTCTTTTCCTGCGATATAATCTGTATTCACCAATATCATGAAATACACATCCTTTCTATCATCTGATACGCGGCGGGAAACCGACCTTTTTCTGCACCTTTGTCAGCGTGCGTTCTGCCAGTCGTCCCGCTTTTTCTGCACCACTCTTTATGATGGCGTCCAGATAATCCTTATTCGCCTCCAGCTCCTTCACCCGTTTTTGAATAGGCTCCAAATCCGCAACAACCGCCTCACCCACAGCCGTTTTGAAAGCACCGTAGCCTAAGCCTGCAAATTCTCTCTCCGCCGCCTCAATGGTACTGCCGGTTACGGCACAGTAAATGCCCAACAGGTTGGAGATACCGGGTTTTTCCTCTGAAAAACGCACTTCATTATCGGAATCCGTCATGGCACGCTTGATTTTATTCATAATCACCTTCGGGTCGTCCATCAATGTAATGATGTTATTCTGGTTTTCATCGGATTTGGACATTTTTTTCGTGGGCTCCTGCAACGCCATGATTTTGGCACCCACTTTACCGATATATGCCTCGGGAATTTTGAAGGTATCACCATAAATGCTGTTAAAACGCCCTGCAATATCACGGGTGATTTCCAAATGCTGCCGCTGATCCTCTCCCACCGGCACCAAATCGGTCTGATACAGCAAAATATCCGCCGCCATCAGCACAGGATAAGTAAACAGGCCTGCATTGATATTCTCGGCGTATCTTGCACTCTTATCCTTAAACTGGGTCATACGGTTCAGCTCACCCATATAGGTATAGCAATTCAAAATCCATGCCAGCTCTGCGTGCTGTGGTGCGTGGGACTGGTAATAGATGATATTTTTCTCCGGATCCAGCCCAACCGCCAAATACTGTACCAAAAGATCCCTAGCCTGTTTTCTCAGCTTCGCAGGGTCCTGCCGTACCGTAATGGCGTGCATATCCACAATACAATACAGGCAGTCATACTCGTCCTGTAATTTTGTCCAGTTATTCAGTGCCCCCAGATAGTTGCCCAGCGTAATCACGCCGGAGGGCTGCATTCCGCTGAAAATCCGTTTCTTATCCTCCGCCATTTCAAGCATTCCTCCATCTCATTTCCCTTTGGATCATGTTCTTTCTTCATAATCCGCATCAATCACGCCCGGGTCCTCGGGAATGACAAATGCACAGATTACATAAATCAATAAGCCCGTAAACAGTGCTGTTAAAAAGCTCCCCAGTACCCAAAGTAATCTTACCAATGTCACATCAATATCAAAATATTCTGCAATGCCTCCGCAAACACCGGAAATTTTCACCTGTGTTTTGGAACGATATAATCTCTTGCCGTTTGTCATTATAATTCCTCCTTTTCTGTTTTCAACATACCATTTTCCGCAAAACTGTAATAACTATTCTCTCCAATGATAATATGATCCACCGTTTCAACGCCAACCAAATTTAACATCTTGCGTAAGTTCACAGTCAATGCCAAATCATCACCGGAGGGACGTATATTCCCGGCCGGGTGGTTATGGCATAATACAACACCCGTTGCCTTACTGCGCAATGCAGCCTCCATAACCTTTCTTGGCTGAACAAGTGCCTCCGCCACGGTTCCTTCGGCGATTTTCGCCGTATGTATCACCCTGCGCCTACTATCCAAACATATCACATAAAACCGTTCCGTAGTACAGTTCATCAAAAGCATTCTGCAATATTCTGCCGCCCGTTGGGTGGAGGTAATCGTTGCTTTTTGCTCTAATTTCTCCTGCTGGCATCTCCTGTTCAGTTCATGAAGCAACGAAAGGAATACAGCCGTTTTCTTGCCTACTCCATGAATTTGTGCAATATCCTCCGCCTCAGCCTCCACAAGATTGGACAAAGAACCAAACTCCTGCAAAAGTGCATGAGCCAAAGGATTTGTATCCCCTCGGGCAATGACTCCGTACAGCAGCATTTCCAGCAATTCATGATCCGCAAAGCCATCGGGGCCTTCCTGCAAAAAGCGTGCCCGCATTCTATCTCTATGTCCCTCGTGTATATTACCGCTCATCGTCCACACCTTCTGTTTCCGGGAAACAAAGCAATTCAGAAAACCTGCCCTCGTAAATGATACCCAGCAGGGCATCCAGCCTGCGTAAAGCCGGCTTTACCTGCTCCTCGCCGATGATGCGTTCCTCCAAAGCATCGGCAATCTCCGCCAGATCCACCACTTTCACAAAGCCATCTTCATATACGATTACATCGGCCAAAAGATCCGTAAATATAAAGGCATTTTCCTCCGCCATATATTCCGTATCTATTATATCACAATAATAATAAACCAGCTCGTCTTTTTCCCTTAAGAATTTACTAATTTTATATCCTTGCTTCAAATAATAACAAGATACCCCATGGCTGAATTGGGCTTTCGGGCGAAGAACCTGCCATTTTGTCACCAATTTCTCATCATCCCAAAAAAGAATGACATCGTCCTTGAGATGAATGGTTTCATTGGGTATATACCTTTTTCTGTAAAGTTTCGGCAGCTTCATAAGCCCCCCCTCCTTTTGCTTTTTTCCATTATAAAGAATTCCGTTGGAAAACACAAGTCTAATGATAAAAGAAAACCCCGCACAAGGCGGGGTCATTCGTATCAACCGTACTTTTTATTTGTTGCATTGTTTATGCAGGAAAGCAATGCAGGACTTACCATTGAATGGGCTTGCCTTGTGCCTTCCAATCATGGAATTCTGCCGCTGCTGTAAACAGAGCGTCTGTGGAGGAGTTCAAGCCTGTTTCGCAAGAATCCTGAATCATGCCGATGATGAAACCAATACCTACCACCTGCATAGCAATATCATTGGAAATGCCGAACAGGGAGCAAGCCAGAGGAATCAGCAGCAGGGAACCGCCGGCAACACCGGATGCACCGCAAGCGGAGATAGCCGCTACAAAGCTCAGCAGAATCTTCATTGCCAGAGGCACTTCCAGACCAACGGTGTTGACACAAGCCAGCGTCATAACCGTGATCGTGATTGCCGCACCTGCCATGTTAATGGTTGCACCCAGAGGGATAGAGATGGAGTAGTTATCCTCGTCCAGACCCAGAGATTCGCAAAGTGCCATATTTACAGGGATATTCGCCGCAGAGCTTCTTGTGAAGAATGCTGTTACGAAGGAGTCCTTCAAGCATTTGAATACCAGAGGGTAAGGATTCTGTCTAATCTGTGTAAACACGATGATAGGGTTCAAAATCAGTGCTACAAATGCCATACAGCCTACCAGAATACCCAGCAATCTGCCGTATTCTATGAAAATTTCCAGACCGTTTTCGGAAACCGTTGTAAATACCAGACCCAAAATACCGAAGGGTGCACAGCTGATCACCCATCTGACAGCCTGAGAAACAGCTTCAGAAAAATCAAACAGAGCTTTTTTGGTGGGTTCAGATGCTTTTTTCAACGCCAGACCAAATACAACTGCCCAAGCCAAAATACCCAGATAGTTTGCATTGATGATGGAGGCAATGGGGTTTGCAACGATGTTCATCAGCAGGTTTGTAAACACCTCACCAATGCCGCCTGCTGCCGTATAACCCTCTGTGGAAGCACCGCTGCCCAAAGGCAGTGTTACATGAATGGCGTGGCAGGCAATAACCGCTACCACAGCCGCCGCAAAGGTACCGATTAAATACAGCACAACCACACGGCCCATGGTTTTGCCGCCGCCTTCGTTCCCGCAAGCCAATGCTGCGATAACCAAGAAGAATACCAGCACGGGAGCAATGGCCTTCAATGCACTTACGAAAAGTGTACCTAAAATACCGATTACTGTTACCTGGGGAATTGCCATACCCAAAATAGCGCCGATAATCAATCCGCAGATAATGCGTTTTACCAGGCTAATGCTATTCCATTTTTGTAAAATATTCATTTTTCTCTTCTCCTTTTCATTATTTTATGACTCCAATTACTACGGTTGTACGAAAAAAATATATAGAAAAGTATACTGGTTTGCCTTTTATATCATTAGCACCCAAACACCTTTTCACAAAGCTTTTTCCCTGTGGGCGTGCAGGCAAGACCGCCCTCTGCCGTTTCCTTCAATGCAGGGGACATGGTGTCGCCAATCTGCTTCATCACAACGATGACCTCATCGGCAGGGATTGCACTTTCGATACCTGCCAAAGCAAGCTCTGCCGCAACAAAGGCATTTGCCACGCCGCCGGCATTTCTCTTGATACAGGGAATTTCCACCAGCCCTGCAACAGGGTCACATACCAAGCCCAGAATGTTTTTCAATGCAATGGCACAAGCATGCTCGCACATTTTGGGTGTACCGCCACAAAGCTCTACCAACGCCGCTGCCGCCATGGCACTGGCCGCACCGCACTCCGCCTGGCAGCCCCCTGCCGCACCGGCAATGCTGGCCTTATTGGCAATGACCATACCCACTGCGGAAGCAGTAAATAATGCCATCGTCAACTCTTTATCCGATAAATTTCTCTCCTCCCCAATGGTCAAAATCGCTGA
This sequence comes from Anaerotignum sp., assembly GCA_017523325.1. Classification (GTDB taxonomy): domain Bacteria; phylum Bacillota; class Clostridia; order Lachnospirales; family Anaerotignaceae; genus Anaerotignum_A. The sequence continues at coordinate 13,900 of JAFWWO010000017.1, forward strand.
GGGAAGGATGCCGCAGCTTCCCGCCGTGGGGGACGCCACAATTCTGCCCATGCAGGCATTGGTCTGGGATACGGAAAGGGCTTTTACCATGGCCTCGCCAAAAATTTTGCCGCAAATATTTTTGCCGCTCTTAACCGCCTGCTGCATTTTATAGGCATCGCCGCCGGTCAGCCCGCTGGCAGAACGTTTCACGGGATCCAGCCCCTCCTGCATCGATTCCTTCATGACCTGCAAGGAGCGTTCCATGGTTTTGAACAGTTCCTCTTCGGTTTTTTCGGCGATTTCTGCCTGATCTCTCAAAACAAGGGCAGATAAGGGTTCTCCATTGGCCTCCGCCGCCGCCACCAATTCCGCTAAAGAATCATATTTCATTTCTCTCGCCTCCTCAAATCGCCTTTAATATGGTAGATGCGTGAATATGAGGATTTTCCAGAATGGCCTGATTCACGGACGCATCTATATCCCCATCAATTTCAATGGTCATCACAGCCGTACCGCCTTTATGATCCCTCGCCAGAGAAAAGCCATGAATATTGACGTTTTTCTCCGCCAGAATATTGGTCACCACAGCAATCATACCCGGCACATCGTCATGGGGAATAATCAACGTATCGGATTTTCCTGTGATAGAAACATTGGTATCATTGATTTTGTTAATCACGATATTTCCGCCGCCAACGGAAGCACCCTGTACCAATGTAACCTTACCCTTGGCATCGGTCAGTGTGATTTCTGCCGTATTCGGGTGAGCGCCGTCAATATTTTCCTCCACGAAAGTAAAATCAAGCCCCGATTCCTTTGCAATCTCCGTGCTGTTGCGGATACGGGCATCATCGGTATCCATTCCCAGAATACCGGCAATGACTGCCTTATCCGTACCGTGCCCTTTATATGTTTTTGCGAAAGAACCGCTGAAGCGGATACGGGCCTTGACCGGTTCCGTACCCAATATGGAACGGGCATACTTTCCAATGCGGACGGCACCTGCTGTATGTGAACTGGAAGGACCGATCATAATGGGTCCGATAATATCAAAAACCTGCAACATTAAAATCCCTCCTTTTTCTTTGTAAAAAATATGACAAGATTCATATTTTTTCATCAGGTCAATTATATTGATAAAACTCTGCAAAGTCAATAGAATTCCCTAAAATCTTCCTTGTATGGAGGACATTTTTTCAAAAATCTCGGACATTTGTCTTTGTACTGAGTACATATTTATTTTTTTAATGATTTTTCCTTGACAATTCAATGATTCCACCCTATTAAGATGAAAAAAATTCATTTTACCAAAAAAAGATAGGATATGCCGTATTTATACAACATACCCTATCAGATGATTCGTTTCTTTACATGAGATTACTTACATTACATATATCCGCCCATGCCGCCGCCCATGGAAGGATCGGGCATAGCCGATGCTTTTGCCGGCAATTCTGCCACAACTGCCTCAGTGGTCAGGAATGTGGAGGCAACAGAGGTTGCATTTTGCAGTGCGCTTCTGGTTACCTTTGCCGGGTCGAGGATACCTTCCTCTACCATTTCCACATATTCCTCTGTCAGCGCATTGAACCCTACGCCATCGCTGAGCTCTTTTACCTTGTTCACCACTACGGAGCCTTCCAGCCCTGCATTGGTCACAATCTGGCGCAAAGGCGCTTCCAATGCTTGAATCACGATTTCCGCACCTGTTTTTTCATCACCGTCCAGTCCCGCACAGGCTTCCTTTACCTTGCTGATGGCATGAACCAATGCAGTGCCGCCGCCGGCAACAATGCCTTCCTCTACCGCCGCACGGGTGGCCGCCAAAGCGTCCTCCATACGCATTTTCTTTTCTTTCATTTCCGTTTCCGTTGCCGCACCTACCTTGATGACAGCCACGCCGCCGGAAAGCTTTGCCAATCTTTCCTGCAATTTTTCCCGATCGAAATCCGATTCCGTTTCTTCAATGGCCGCTTTGATCTGGGTAATTCTACCTTCAATATCTTCTTTTCTGCCTGCCCCATCGGCAATAATGGTCAGGTCTTTTTCTACCCGCACTGTTTTTGCACGGCCCAGCATATCCAATGTCGCGTCCTTCAGGTCAATGCCCAATTCATCGGAAATAACCTGTGCCCCTGTCAATGCGGCAATATCTGCCAGCTGCGCTTTTCTTCTTTCACCGTAACCCGGTGCCTTAACTGCAACGCAGGTAAATACATTCCGCAGCTTATTCACAACCAATGTAGCCAGTGCCTCCCCTTCTACATCTTCGGCAATCAACAGCAGCTTTTTGCCTGTCTGCATCACTTGCTCCAGCAACGGCACCAAATCCTGAATATTGGAAATCTTTTTATCGGTCACCAAAATCAAAGGCTCCTCCAGAACTGCCACCATTTTTTCCATATCCGTAGACATATAGGCAGACAGATACCCCTTATCGAACTGCATACCCTCTACCAGTTCCAGCTCCGTTTTCATGGTTTTGGATTCTTCCACGGTAATGACGCCGTCATTGGTCACCTTTTCCATGGCATCGGCAATCATATTACCTACTTCTTCATCGCCTGCGGAAATTGCCGCCACGTTGGCAATATGCTTCTTCGTAGTCACTGCCTGACTCATGGCCTGTATCTCCAGTACAGCCGCATCGGTTGCTTTCTGCATTCCTTTTCTCAAGATAATGGCATTGGCGCCGGCCGCAATGTTCTTCAGTCCCTCCTGAATCATGGCTTGTGCCAAAACTGTTGCCGTAGTGGTGCCGTCCCCCGCCACATCATTGGTCTGGGTAGCTACTTCTTTTACCAGCTGTGCCCCCATGTTTTCATAGGGATCCTCCAGCTCAATATCTCTGGCAATGGTCACACCATCGTTGGTAATCAGGGGAGAGGTAAATTTTCTGTCCAATACCACATTTCTGCCCTTGGGCCCTAATGTCACCTTTACCGTATTCGCCAGCTTATCCACACCGGCCGCCATTGCGTTTCTGGCTTCGGTGCTGTATTTGATTTCTTTCGCCATATCAAACGCCTCCTATTTATAATTTTCTCAATCCTTTACCACAGCCAAAATATCATTCTGGCGCATAATCAGATATTCTTCGCCCTCAAATTTCACTTCCATAGCGCCGTATCTGGAAAACACCACATGGTCCCCTTCCTTCAGAACCATTTCCACATGGGTATCGCCCACCATGCCGCCGGGGCCAACTGCCACAACAATGGCCTCCTGAGGCTTTTCTTGGGACTGGGAAGTCAGCAATAAACCGGATTTGGTGGTTTCCTGCGCTTCCAACTGCTTTAATACAACTTTATCTCCTAATGGTGCAAGTTTCATAGTCGTCGTACCTCCTTCATTATTCTTTGTTAGCACTCCTCTTAATCGAGTGCTAATTTTCATCATACCTATCATATCCATTTTTTTCTTATTATTCAAACACAATATCTATATGTATTCGAGTAAATTTAGAAAAATATAAATAAAAAAAAGTCTATTTATCCAAGAAACCATTATTTTCTCTTGATTTAACATATTTTCTCACTTTTTCACCGCTTTTTATTTGAAAAAAATGTCCACCGACAGGATATTCCAAAAAAACAGGGAGCTTTCTATCCATGAAAGCTCCTCTGTTACAGAAATCTATATTATTTTTTTATTTCTTCTCCCGTTCTCTGCGGTCGATTTCCGTTGCGGCAGAAAGGGCAGCCACTAAGCCTTCCCCCACCGCCTTTGCAATCTGATAAGGTGCGCCGGTGCAATCCCCCGCCGCATAGACCCCCGGCAGGTTGGTTGCCATATTCCGGTCAACCAAAATATTCTTGCCGTCTGTCTGCAAGCCGAAGAGCAGGCTTTCCGGTGGCGTGGAATTTTTTGCAAAGAAGATGCCATCGCAAGCCAGCTCCTCTCCGTCCAACTCCAAAGCCACTACCCGTCCGTCCTCGCCACATACGGCCTTAGGCTTTCCTTCCTTCACCATAACGGTCTCCTTCAAATTAACCACCGGCTGATACAGCGGAATGTAGATGACCTCCCGGCAGAGGTCTGCCAAGAAATTGGCCTCTGCCTCACCCTCTTCATTTTCGCCGATGACCGCTACTTTTTTGCCACGGTAGAGCATACCGTCACAGGTGGCGCAATAGCTGACGCCCTTTCCCAGATATTCCATCTCACCGGGGATGCCTTTGCTTTTGCTCAGACCCATAGCCAGTATAATGGTTTTGGCCTCAATAAATTCATTATCTGCATTTATCATATAATGCTCACCCATGGAAAGGATTTGTTTGATACGACATTCCTTAAACTCCACACCATTTTTAACGGCATGGGCATAAAAACGGTTCAGCATCTCCTCCCCGCCGATATCCGGCAAGCCCAAGTAGTTATCCACCTTTTCCGCCGCAAAAAGCAAAGAGCTATCCAAACTTCTGCCGAAAATACAAACGGATTTATTCCTCTGCCGACAATTCACCGCCGCCGAAAGCGCCGCAGGCCCGCCGCCAATAATTGCTACATCTAACATAGCTTCGCCTCCTTATTTCTATTCTTTGCATTTTTTCATGTTTTATGACTGTATTGCCCTGCAAAAAAATAACCGCAGGGAAGTACTTCCTACGGTTATTCTATCATGTTTTCCAAAATATGTCTGTGATTTTATTACAGATTATTTATCCTTTTCCGCCGCTCTTTGTTCGATAATCTTCTGTTGTATCTCCATAGGGGCTTCTTCATAACGCTCAAAATGATGGGTGTATTCCCCTCGGCTCTGGGTCATAGAACGAAGGTCTGTGGCATATTTGTTCATTTCGGCGGTAGGCACCTCCGCAACGATACACTTCTTTGTGCCGGCGGCGTCCATACTCAGGATACGCCCGCGGCGTTTGCTGATGTCACCCATAATATCGCCCATGTATCTTTCCGGAATGATAACCTCCACGTGTTCGATAGGCTCCAGTAATGTAGGCTTTGCCTGGGGGATACCCTCCTTAAATGCAACGGCAGTCGCCATCTTAAACGCCATTTCGGAGGAATCCACGGGGTGGTAGGAGCCGTCCGTCAATGTTGCTTTCAAGCCTACAACGGGATAGCCCGCCAATACACCGCTTTGCACGCATTCCTGCAAGCCCTTTTCCACTGCGGGGAAATACTGCTTAGGAACAGAGCCGCCGAATATCTTTTCCTCGAATACATACGGCACGGACTGATCGCCACTGGGTTCAAATTCTATCACAACGTCACCAAATTGACCGTGACCGCCGGACTGTTTCTTATACCGTCCGCGCACAGAAGTTTTGGCCTTTACCGTTTCACGATAAGGGATAATCGGGTCAAACAGTTCCACTTCGATTTTATATTTTGTTTTGAGCTTATTGACCATAACGTCAAGCTGCTGTTCACCTACGCCATAAATCAATGTCTGCTTTGTTTCCGTATTGACCTCCATCTTAATGGTAGTGTCTTCCTCTCTGATTTTTGCCAGTGCGGCAGACAGTTTATCCTCATCACCCTTACCCTTCGGTGCAATGGCCATGCAAAGCACAGATTCCGGCAAAGCAATCTTCGGAATGGCGATATGAGCCTCCTTCAGGGAAAGAGTATCCTGGGTAGAGGTGTTAGAGAGCTTCGCCAAGGCACCAATATCACCGGTATGCAGCTCGTCCACCTCTATCTGCTCCTTACCCCGTACCACATAAAGGCGGTTGACCTTTTCCACCGTATCCTTTTCTTCGTTATACACACTCATGGTATTATCCAGTTTACCCGTCATCACTCTAAACAGGTTCAAGCGGCCGATATAGGGATCGGCAATGGTTTTGAATACATAAGCGGAAAATCTTTCATCATCGCTGCTGCAAAATACAACGTCCTTGCCATCATGGAAGGCATGGAAGTTCTTTCGTGCCTCCAGCGCAGGAGGGGTGAAACGAACAATGGTGTTCAGCAACAGTTTTACGCCGTAGCCCAATGTTGCAGAGCCGCACATAACAGGAGCAATAGTATGGCTTTCGATACCTGCCAAAAGGCCATCATAGATTTCTTCCTCCGTCAGCTCCACATCATTGAAGAATTTTTCCATCAATTCTTCACTGCTTTCTGCCGCAACCTCAATCAACATGGAACGGAGCACTTCTACCTCGTCCTTCTTATCCTCCGGCATTTCACAATGCTGCAGCTTACCGTCTACTTTCTTTCTTGCATCTCTTTTAATCAGATTGATAAAGCCGATAAAGTTGCCGTTTTCATCGTCAAAAGGAATCTGCAAGGGGGCAACGGCTTTGCCAAAGGTGGCTCTCATTTCTGCCAATGTTTTTTCAAAGTCTGCATTTTCATCGTCCATCTGGTTGACGAAAATCATTCTTGGCATATTCATCTCTTCGCAATATTCCCAAGCCTTTTCCGTTCCAACCTCTACGCCGGACTTTGCAGAAACCATAATCAAAGCCGTATCGGCTACATTCATTGCCAGTTTTGCCTCTGCCACAAAGTCAAAATACCCGGGAGTATCCAAGAAATTGATTTTTGTATCCTGCCATTCTACAGGCAGAACGGCTGTATTTACAGACACCTTACGGCGAATTTCTTCTGCTTCATAGTCGCTCACAGTGTTTCCTTCTTCCACCTTGCCGAGGCGTTTGGTTGCACCGGAATGATACAATGCCGCTTCGACGTAGGTCGTCTTACCGGAACCGCTGTGGCCCAAAAGAACTACGTTTCTCACTCTGTTAGCTGCATAATTTTTCATATAATTCCCTCCCTGAGTATTTTATTACGGAAAAATCCGCGAAAATTTTCTGTGTATACAGTATGTGCCATACTTACAATATATACATAATTTTATATTCTACACTTGTTTGGATTTCCCTTTATTTTTTTCTGCAAAAAATATTTTAGGGAAATATTACAAAATCTTCCGCGATTTCTCCCTTTATTTTTATGCAATGATTATAGTGAAAGCCAGCAGATTTTTTTCCATAAACGGTATAGTATTTTGTTCAGGAAAGCCGACTGCATTTTTGAAGGGGAATATCTTCTTAGCAAACAAAAAAGGATACCGTAAACGGTATCCCAAGCAGCATCGATGCGACAGGATTTGAACCTGCGGTCTCCGCTCCCGCTTCGGTCGGTGCGAAACGTGGTTCACTGAACCACCGCACCCTCTGCGTCCCCCTGCGTTCGCTCCGCCGAGGCGTCAACAAAAAAAGGATACCTTAAACGGTATCCCAAGCAACATCGATGCGACAGGATTTGAACCTGCGGCCTCTGCGTCCCGAACGCAGCGCTCTACCAAACTGAGCCACGCATCGATAAACAACAATACTATTCTGCGGCATTTTTGCCAAATTGTCAAGAGCGTTTTCTGCTTTTGTCTGATTTTTTTGCGATTTACAATAATACAGCACTTGCCCCCGTCTTCACCGGAGGAATTACCTAGTGATACATTTCCATTCCGGAACCTGCAAACTATATTTATCAGCCATGCGGCAAAGCTTCATGCACTATCGAAAACAAAACAGGGAAATCCTCATGACGAGTTTTTCCCTGTTTTTTATTTATTGCTGTTCTTTGATGATACCGTTCTGATAAGCATAAAGTAGCTTTTCCAATTCATTGATGCTTTCCTGCAATTTTTTCCCGATATCCGTATCCCGTACCCGAATTCTATCTTGGGTATATTGCAGTGCCACCGTAGAAGAAAGAATATCCTTTTCCTCGGCAATGGCAATCTCCGTAGACACAAAAGGTTCATGGGAAACCAATACCATGCCGTGGGAATTATAAATCAGCGTATAGCCGGCGATACCCGTTACCTTCTGATATGCCTTCGCAAAGCCGCCGTCTATTACAAACAGCCTGCCATTGGCCTTAATGGGGCTTTCCCCTTTAGAAACCTTCACCGGCACATGCCCATTGATGATATGGGATGTTTCGGGATTCAGCCCAAAAGCAGAAAGCACCCGCTTGCAAATCTCCTCCTCATTACGCAGGGAATAATAAGGGTTGCTGACCTCTTTATGGGTCGCCTTATCATCTATAAAATACCGCTCAAAGGTGGTCATTTTCTTTTTGCCGAACAGGGGAGAATCTTCTCCGCACCACATATACCAAATCACGTCCATACATTCCCGCTTGGCTTCCGTATGGGGCTTATTAAAATAGCCCTCCCTCATAGTACGTTCCACTGCATCCAGATATTCCTTCCCACAGTATTCCCTGCCACGGAACATCACGGTTTTCAGCGTACCGTCCTCATTCATGGGGATACCGCCGTGGAATAACAGATTGGAATTAAAAATAGTATACATACTGCCTTTGCTGTAAAGCACCCGAACGTGCTGCTGCAGCTTTTCACTGTTGACAAAAGAGGATTTTACTTTATCCATCACCAGCTGCTCCTCCTCCGTCAAGCGGTAGGGGTCTTTGGGGTCAACGGTAGGGAAATTCATGTCGTTCATGACATATTCCTGTCCTTCAATGAGAATTGTCCCTTTTTCAAAATTGATTTTATCCAAAAGCAGGCGGTTTTCCATGTGAAATTCCGGGTGGCGCTTGATAATCTGTGCCTCCATTTTCCACTGTAATACAGAGATGGCTTTGTGCATTTTTGCAATCAGCTTAAAATCCTTATCACTGATTACATCGTCCCCCTTCGGTGCAAACTGCTCGCAGGGGTCATCAGCATATTTTTCCATGGCAAAGGTAGCCAATGGCAACAGATTGATGCCGTAATCCTCCTCAATGGTATCCAAATTGGCGTAACGGGTCTGTATTCTGAGAACATTGCAAATTAAGGCCTGACAGCCTGCCGCCGCCCCCATCCATGCAATATCATGATTCCCCCATTGAATATCCACGGAATGGTAATTCGCCAAAATATCCATAATCGCCGCCGCATTCGGGCCTCTGTCGTAAATATCCCCAATGACATGAAGCTGGTCAATGGCAAGGCGCTGAATCAGATTGCACAATGCAATAATGAAGCGGTCCGCCTGATCCAAATCAATAATGGTATGTATGATTTCCGTATAATACATTTCCTTATCGGTGCTGGCGCTGTTTTCATGGAGCAATTCCTCTATGATATAGGAAAACTCTTGGGGCAACGCCTTTCTTACCTTGGAACGGGTATATTTAGAGGATACCACCTTACAAATCTTTACCAATCGGTGCAATGTGATTTTATACCAATCCTCTAAGTCCTCTTCCTGCTCCGCCATCTGCTCCAGCTTTTTCTCCGGATAATAAATCAGCGTTGCCAGGGCTTTTTTCTCATTCTCCCGCAGGCTCGGCCCAAAAATGGCACTGATGTGGTTTTTGATAACGCCCGAAGCATTGCGCAGCACATGGCTGAAAGACTCCGCCTCCCCGTGAATATCGGAAACAAAATGCTCCGTACCCTTGGGCAGGTTCAAAATAGCCTTCAGGTTAATGACCTCCGTTGCCGCACTATTGATGTTTTTATACTGATTCGACAAAAGTCGTAAATACTTCATTTCTTCTGTTGTAAAATTCCCATCTCCGCAATACATAAATGCATCACCGTCCTTATTGGTTTGATTTGATTGCTAACGATGCAAGTGTTCTTACCTTCGCCGTGCCAATTCGCAGCCTTGCGGCTGCTCATCACGGGCTTCGCCCTATGGGCATATATTTGTATAGGTACAGACCCATGTAAGCATTCGTCTGTCCCTATACAAATATATGCCCGCACGGCTTATGCTTTCATGAACAGTATAACAAATTACCTGCCATTTTCAAAGTTCTTTTTCTAAATTCAAGATAAAAAACGCCTCGGCAGTTATCTGCCAAGGCATATTTTTTAGTCCTCCTTATCGGTGGGTTCCACCGCTTCTCCGTCTAACATAGCCGCCGGCTCAACATTGGGCATACCGCCTGCCAATGCCTCTCGGTTCATATACATCAGCGTTATGCCGATGATCTGGAAAATGGCGATAAAATACTGCAAAAAACACTCCAATATCGCTTTCACACTTCCTTCACGTATAATCCCAAGCGGAATCACGATAACGGATTCACACAGCAACGTGATGATCCCCAAAATCAACAAGTATCCTAATGTCCGCCACCATCTTCCTTTTACCAGCTCCTTGCTGCGGCGTAAAGCGGACCAGCCCTTTTCACCGCCCAGACCGACACAGTATATCGCCAAACTCCATGCAATGCCCAAATAAATCCCCGGGATAATCAATAAACTGCCCAAAAAAGTCAGTACCAGTATAATCAAATTCACAACAATAACGGTCGGCTCCAGGGCCAATGCCTCCGAAACAGCGTCCTTTGCGGAAAGCGGCACTCCGTCCACATGCCCTTTGACCAGCTTTGCCACGGCAATCGTACCCACCGGTACCAAAAACAGCATAATTGCCAACGACAGCACTTCCTGTACCAAAAAATGCGGCATTACTTGCCTCATCTGTATTTGGACATCTGGTGAAGATACACTGCTTCCTAAAGTTTGTATGAAAAGCAGCGTATTCAGCAAACGCCCGATAACAATCCCCTGCAAAATACTGATAGGCAAAAATACCGCCACCAACACCTTCCACGTTTCTTTTATCGTTTCAACAAATATTCCAAACGCATGATAAACCAGCTCTGTCCACTTGAATTCTCTGCTATACATTTCCTCTCTCATCTTCTTCACCCTTTCTTTTTTGTTGCCCATTTGCATTTTTGTTGAGATATTTTTTTATCTTTTTGCCAACTTACAGGAAGCCTTCTTGCACAATCACTTTTGCAAAAATTATACCCCCTCGACTGTCGTTTCGGCGGGGTTTCTGCAAAAGCCATGCGTATTCGCAGGCTTCGCCCTATGGATATCCATTTGTGAACAGCCTGCCGTTTGCAAGCACCCGACTATTCGCCCTCTTTGTGGCTTTTTCGCCGTGCATATTCGCAGGCTGCCCCTGCTCATCACGGGCTTTCGCCCTATGGGTAGACATTCCTAAGCAGTCGAATGTGTGCAAACACACCCTCGCCTGCTTAGGAACCTCTACCCGCACGGCTCATTGCTTTCGTGGATATTATACCATACTTCTGTATAAAAAACCAACCAAATCCCGCCTTGTAAATCTTAAGATTTTCCGATACAATGATAGACAAATCTTTTGAAAAGGCGGCGAACCCATGCAAACACAAAAAAAGACCGTATTGATCACAGGCTCTTCAAGGGGTATCGGCAAAGCCATGGCCCTTGCTTTCGGGCGAATAGGCTATCAGGTGGTGCTGAATGCCTCCAAAAGCGTCTTACAGTTAAAGGAAACCGAGGCACTTTTGCGGCAGGAAAATATACCTGTCCTGTCCTTTATGGGCGATGTTTCCGATTATGAAACCTGTCAAAAGCTCTTTCACGCAACAGAAAATGCCTTTGGCGATATCGATGTACTGATAAATAACGCCGGCATCTCTCATATCGGGCTGTTCAGTGATATGTCCCCCGCTCAGTGGAAACGCCTGTTGGCGGTCAATCTGGAGTCCGCTTTGAATTGTACACATCTGGCTATTCCGGCTATGGTACGCAAAAAAGAAGGGGTTATTCTCAATATTTCCTCCATATGGGGGGAGGTAGGTGCTTCTTGCGAAGCGGTCTATTCTGCCACAAAAGGCGGTCTGAACGCCTTTACAAAAGCCATGGCAAAGGAATTGGGTCCCTCCCAAATCCGTGTCAACGCCATTTCCTGCGGCGTCATTGATACAGAAATGAACGCCTGCTTTTCGGAAGAAGAACGCCGTGCCCTGACAGAGGAAATTCCACTGATGCGTTTTGGCAAGCCGGAAGATGTGGCAGAACTGGCTCTTTTTCTGGCGGAGGAAAAAGCGGCATTTCTGACAGGCAAAATACTGACGCTGGACGGGGGAATGCTCTGATGAAAAAGAAATTCCTCCTGTTCGATGCAGACCGCACCCTGCTGGATTTTTCCGCATCGGAAAGAAAATCTCTGCAAAAAACATTTGCCGAATATGGCCTTCCGTTTTCCGATGAAATGTATCAATATCATCTGGTCAATAACGCCAGACTGTGGGAAAACTACGAAAAAGGGCTCATCGACAGACAGGCCGTACTATACTGCCGTTTTGTGCAACTATTTGCCCATTTCCATCTTCCTGCCGACGGTATCGCCTTTGAGGACAGCTATCGGAAAAATCTGACACACTCCTATGATTTGATGAGTGACGCCTTAGAAGTCGTGCAGAACCTTTCCCGCACCCACGCATTATACATCGTCACCAACGGCGTTTCCGATACACAGAAAAATCGCATGAAAGGCTCCGGTCTAAACCCATATTTTCGGGACATCTTTATTTCCGAAGACATAGGCTCCCAAAAGCCGCAAAAGGAATTTTTCGCCCGTTGCCTTGCACGCATACCCGATTTTGACCCCGCCCTCTCCCTAATCATCGGCGATTCCCTGACCTCCGATATTCTCGGCGGCAATCAAGCGGGCATTCAAACCTGTTGGTTCAATCCAACGGGCGAAGAAAATCATACCGCCGCAAAGGTAGATGCGGAAATTCGTCATCTAAAGGATTTATACCCCCTTTTGGAGGTGACTCCAGAAAAACAGGGCAAGCCTGCCATTATGGAAGAACAGGCATAACAAAAAAGGGAGAGCCTTATTTACAAGGTCATCTCCCGTTTCATTTGTTATGCAATTTTCATCAAATCTTCTTTTCCAGACAAATCAATGTTTCCCAAATCACATTCTGGAAATGGAACAGTGTGCTGCCTGCCAGCCTGTATCCCAAAGATTGATACAGCTTTGCGGCGGGGGTATTCCCCTCGTAAGTATCAATACGAATCGCCTTACAGCCCTTTTCTCTTGCCAGTTCTTCGGAAAAAGCCACAAATTCCTTTCCATAGCCCTTTCTTGCACAATCAGGGCGGATACAAAGGGTATGGATCACCAATACCTCTTCCCCTTCCCCTTCAATGCTCCAAGGGATTTTGGCATATTCCGCCGGCTGGATATGATTCAGTATCACAGAGCCGTAAAGCCGACCCGCTTCGTCCTCCCCCACATAAAGGGTACCTGCATCAAGGGCTTTTTGGGCGTCTGCCTTCGTGGGGTATTTCCCCTTCACCCAGTTGGTATAACTGATGGTGGCAGCTTCTTTATCCAGAATTTCATGGAAAATCCGCTCTACTTCTGTGATATCCTGTATATTCGCCAATCGAATCAAGGAACTGCCCCTTTCTTATTGCAACGGTTTTCCGCAGGAATTACAGAATTTGTCTGCCCCGCCTACTTTAGCGCCGCATTCCGGGCAAAATGATGCTGTTTCCAGCTTTTGCCCACCGCCGGCACAGAATTTATCTCCGTCCTTCACGGCCGCGCCGCAGTTGGGACAATGGGCACCGCCTGCTGTCGGCGTGGTCTGCGCAGGTGCCGCCTGGGTAGAGGCAAACATTTCCTTTGCCATCTGTATACCGGCCGCCATACCAAAGCCCATGCCTGCCGCACCGCCTGCACCGCTGTTAGGGTTATCCAAAGAATCCGCCAGTTTGCCTCTTTGGTAAGCATCCATATCCAGCATACCGTACCCGGCAGCCTCGTTGATTTTTTTCTGGATTTCTTCGGGATAGCTGAAACTGGAAATACGCAGCTCCGTGGAGGTCATGCCGAATTTCATCAGTTCCATATCCAAATCCGTATTCATGCCACCGGCAATTTCCGAGGCACTGCTTTGCAGATGGAATAAATCCTTGCCTTCCTTGGAAATCCACTTCATCAGCAATTCATCAAGAATGCTTACCATACGATCTCTCACATCATCTACGGTAAATTTATCCTTCACGCCGGCCACCGCATCAATCAGACGGATATAATCGGAAACCTTCACCTGGAATAAGCCAAAGGCCCGCACCGGCAGTCCGCCCTTTAGGGCAGGGGAAGGAATATTCACTGCATTTCTCGTACCCCATTTCACGGTAAATTCTTTTGTATTCACAAACAGCACTTCCGCGCGGATACCGCTGTTAAAACCAAACTTAAAGCCTTTCAGCGTACTCAAAAAGGGAATAATCTGGGATTCCACTTCATAGTTCCCTTCTTCTGTGAAAATCCCTTCTATTTTACCGTTGTAGAGGAAAATAGCGTCTTGCCCCGGTCTGATAACCAAGCGGCTCCCTTTTTTGATTTCGCTGTTATGCCATTTCCAAAATATCACACTGTCATCACTACCGGTCCATTCGATGACATTACTAAATTCGTTGCTGTTAAACAATCCCATCGGCGCTCACCTCATTACTTCCCCAGCTTTTCTTTCAACGCCGCCAGTTCGTCATCTACCGCCGCTGTATCTGCCGTGTTGTATTTTTCCATCAAATCCTCCACAGCGTCCTTCTTTGTGTTCAGCTCCAGCAATGCGTCTGCTTCATCCAGCTTTCTGTTCATCTGTTCTTCCAACTTATCAAAAGCGGAGAGATTGCTGGATGCACTGCCCACACTCTTGCCGATTTCCGCAGTGCGTTCCTTTGCTTTGGCCATAGCCGCCTTCGCACGGATAGATGCCTTTCTTTCGCTAATCTGGCGCAGCTGTTCTTCCAGCTTATCATGCACCTGACGCATTTTATCCGCATTATCCTTTGCCACATCCAAAGCCTTTTCCAAATTCACCAATGTTGCGGCTTTTTCCGCCTTTTGTGCCAAAAATGCCTTTGCATCGGCATCGTTGCCCTTCAGCACAGCCGCCTCTGCATATTGCTGCATTTTTGCCACAGCCTCTGCACATTCGTCATAGGCTCTCTGGGCACGTTTTACCTCTGCCATGACAGAAGCCGTTTCTGCTTTTGTTTTTCCCAAATCGTCCTCCAGATTTCTCGCCAGCTGATCCGCCATCTTTACGGGATCCTCTGCCTTATCCAAAAGGGCATTTACATTTGCTTCCATGATTGTTTTGAATCTGTTCAAAATACCTGCCATAACGTTCTTCCTCCTTTATCACCTTATGATAGTTTGTCATGTATCTCCACGGACATTGCCCGTTGGTTACCGTTCGCCTAATTTCAAACTTGGATTGGCATTCAAATCCAGTCCGTCCCTTACACCGGCAATATATTCGTAATAAGCGGCACAGCCAATCATCGCCGCATTATCCGTACAAAGGATAGGGGAAGGGATACTCAGATAAAATCCCTCTTTTTCACAATCCTGCTGCATTTTCTCCCGCAGGGCACTATTGGAGGCAACACCGCCTGCCAATGCAATTTTCTTTACGCCCCGTTCCTTTGCCGCCTTGATGGTTTTATTCACCAAAACCTCCACCACCGATTGCTGAAAGCTGGCGGCAATATCCTCCGGCACAATTTTCTCACCCAACATTTTTTGTTTATTCACATAATTCAGTACGGCGGATTTGAGCCCGCTGAAGCTGAAATCATAGCTATCCTCCTCCAGATATACTCTGGGGAACTTCACAGCATCAGGATTGCCTTTTTTGGCAGCAGCGTCGATTTTCGGTCCGCCGGGGTACCCCATGCCGATGGCTCTAGCCACCTTATCATAGGCCTCTCCCGCCGCATCGTCCCGTGTCCGCCCCAGTATTTCGTATTTCCCATAATCGGAAACATAGACCAAATGAGAATGCCCGCCGGAAACCACCAATGCCATATAGGGCGGTGTAAAATCCTTATGCTCGATATAATTGGCACAAATATGCCCTTCGATGTGATGCACGCCAATCAGCGGTTTCCCTGCGGCATAAGCAAGGGCTTTTGCCTCCGCCAAGCCCACCAATAACGCCCCCACTAAGCCGGGGCCGTAGGTCACACCGATGGCGTCTATTTCCTCCAGCGTCACGCCGGCATCTTCCAAGGCCTGCGTAATAACGCCATCTATATTTTCAATATGCTTGCGGGAAGCAATTTCCGGCACCACCCCGCCATAGAGCGTATGCAGGGCAATCTGCGAGGAAATTACATTGGAAAGCACCTCTCTGCCGTTTTTGACAACAGCCGCCGCCGTTTCATCGCAGGAACTTTCTACCGCCAATATCATAATATCCTTTTTTTCTTCCATAAAGTACCTCCGCATTATCCCTCTTTCGGGAACTCAATGGTGATACATTTCCTTTCTCCTCCCAGCTCTGTATGGGGGAAAATTGCTTTTGCAACAGGCAAAAACTCCGTCGGTTCGTTGAGCGAGGGACTGAAATGGGTCAGCCAGAGCCGCTCCACATCGGCGTCTTTCGCCAGTGTAGCCGCCTCGGAAAAGAGCATATGCTTATTTTCCTTTGCCTTGGCTTTTTTCTCATCTTCGCCGTACATTCCTTCGCAGATAAAAAGCTGTACGCCCTCCACAAATTTTTTCAACCGTGCCACAGGGCGGCTGTCGGTACAATAGGCAACGGAAATACCTTTTCTTTCGTCCCCCAGTACCATATCTGCCGTGTAGGTTTTTCCCTCATGCTCCACACTGCCTTCCTTTTGGAGTTTTCCCCAAAGGGGCTTGGGTAAATGCAGTTTTTCTGCCTTTTGGATATCGAATTTGCCTTTTCGTTTCAAATCAATGCGGTAAGCAAAGCATTTCACCATATGATCCGCCGGACAATGGCTCACGGAAAACCCGCCCGCCTCTATGGGATTTGGCGTATCCTTCTCCAGTTCGATATACTCCATGGGAAAGGGCAGTTCCGGCGCAATCCGCGTCAGCCCTTCCACAATGGTTTTCAGCCCCGGCGGGCCAATCAATGTCAGCGGCTCCGTCCTGCCGGCATTGCCAATGGTCAATAATAGTCCCGGCAAGCCGGAAATATGGTCTGCATGAAAATGGGTAAAGCAAAGCACATCAATGGCCTTAAAGCCCCAGCCCAACATTTTCATGGTTACCTGCGTACCTTCCCCGCAGTCTATCAAAAGCAATCTGCCGTTCAGTCTGACCAGCATTGCCGTCAAAAAGCGACCGGGCATGGGCATCATGCCCCCTGTTCCCAGCAAACAAACATCCAACATTCGGTTTCTCCTTTGTATCGCAATATGGATTCTTGCCATTCATGCGGTGTTCTTTCCTGTTTAAGCATACCATAAAATCCTGCAAAATACAATCATTTCTCCCCACGAAAAAAGTCACACATCTGTTTGACTTCCGCCACCCGGTTGTCATAACCCCCTTTTTTCATTTTTTCTATTCTCTCTATACATAAAAAACAGAAAAAAACAATTATTTTTTCTTGCAATGGGTTGACTTTTCTGTTAAAATATCTTTGTTATGTCACATAGGCAAGTTAAGGAGGTGCAGACAAATGGCGAAATGTGAAATTTGCGAAAAAGGCCAAATGAGAGGTCATAGAATCAGTATCAACCGTAGTCAGGTTAGTAGACGTGCGAATAGAAAATGGAAACCCAACGTAAAGAAAGTAAAAATCGTTGAAACAAACGGCAATGTAAAATCTATTTACGTTTGCACAAGATGTATGCGTTCCAATAAAATCACTCGTGCTATCTAATGCGTTCTCCCGCTGTATTAGGAAACCACTATTCAGCAGAGAAAAATATGCAAACAACCTATCATTGATTCGGACAATAAAAAGACGGCAGACAATCCACATTGTTTCTGCCGTCTTTTTTTCATGTGCTTCTTCCTCGTCTTTGTTCCGGTGACAAAAACAGCCCCGCAAAGGGATTCCTTTACGGGGCTTGTTTCATTTATTGCAGTGTTTCATAAAGTGTCGCTCTTGTTTCCAAAACCGCCCAGTCTACCGACGGAAGTATCACCGTCCAACGTTCATGTGCATGCTCTGTTTCCCGAGTATACTCATGATGGTTGGTAGCTTCTTGTACATGCAGATAATACCACTGTGTTGTGTCCATATTATCTGTCCACCGAAGCATCGTATCCAGCAAATCTTCCGGCTTTTCGGGATTACGCTTCAATACTCTGTTCACCATCGCCATTGCTTCGGCTCTGGTAATCTTCGCATCGGGCATAAACGTACCGTCAGGATACCCTGCAACCCAGCTATTTTTCGCTGCTTTTGCAATTTCAAGCTCTGCCCAATGTCCTAAAACATCTCTAAAGCTTGTCGTTTCGTTATTGATACGTCTGTCAAATCTCGCTGCAATCGCCGCAAATTCCGCTCTGGTAATTGCACCGTTAGGCAGGAAGGAACCATCTTCGTAGCCCTTCAAAACGCCTAATTTCGCCATCGTAGAAATTGCTGTGTTATACCACTGATCAGAAGGAACATCTGTAAAGGTATTCACCTTCGTATAGTTAGCAGCACGAACTTCATCGTCTAACAGACGGAAGAACATCATTGCCACTTCCGCACGGGTGATATTTCTTTCGGGATGTATCGTTCCATCAGGATAACCAACCATGTAATTCAAGTGATCCTTACCGTTTAATGCATCAGGTACAGGTGCTATTTCCTTTTCGCCATCTGCATTGCCGTCTTCATCGACTTCGCCGTCCAGCTTTTTCCAGCCTGCATAAACGGTTCTGTTTTCATCCATAATGACGCCATCCACTTTGTTCGTCAGAGCTTTATCCGTGTACCAGCCTGTAAACTCATAACCGTTGCGTGTCGGTGTTTTATCCAATTTCGCCAAAGTATTCGGTGAATATTTTTCATTTCCATACTTCGTGCCGCCGTTGGATTCGTAAGACAGCGTGTAGGTCTTGCTGCCGCCACCGCCGCCACCGCCGCCGCCGCTGGAATCGCTCTTCCACTGGGCAGTCATGGTGACTTTATGCACATCAGTTCCAAAGTTATAAGTGATGGCTTGCTTGTCAGTATAAATCTTGCCGTCTGCATCAGCTTTCCAACCTGTAAATGTGTATCCGGCTCTGGTAAAGGCATTTTCTGTCAGATTTTTTGTTTCATTATATTTCATGAACATATCCGCCATATTGCCTGTACCGCCATTGGCTTCAAAATGAACCACATATTGTCCGCTTATCGGACCACTGCCGCTCACAATGTTTTTAATGGTAAAGCTGTTGCCGCTTCCGCTTACTTCGCTCTGATAGCCTTCAATCGAATCTTCTTCGACAACATAGGAAATAGGATCGCCGGAGGCGGTCTTTGTCGGTGCATTAAATGCCACTTTCCAACCGTTGCCTTTCATCAGCCATTTGCTATCTACTTCGCTGCCGTCTGCATAAAGGATTGCTTTTACCCTTTGCAGGCGACTATCCTCCGTAATCGGCGTTACGCCGTCAGCCTCGTACCATTCTTTTGTAACGGTAATCGTTACGGTTTCCGCTGCCTGCGGTGTATAGCTGTTGATCAGGATAAATCCGCTTTCCATTGGCGTTGTGGTAGAAGTATAACCTGTCGGCACTCCTGTTTCCACAATTTCATAAACAATCTTCTTGCTGCCTTTATAGATAGGCAGATTATTCCAAGTGTGGCTCCAAAGTCTTTCCGCAGAAAGTTTCATTTCACCATAGCTTACACCGTCTGTATCTTTCAATTCAACCGTAATATAGGCGGGACGGATGCTGTCTGCATCACTCTTATCATCCCAAATCTTCATGACGCTGACACTGGTAGTACCCGGTTTGTAGGTATCGGTTACAGTAAATGCAGGTGCCTCACCCTCAACAGTTGTACTGTAATTTTCCAACGCATTTTCCGATACACTGTAAACAATTTCCACACCGTTTTCATACTTCGGAACACCCTCAAAGGTATACTCTGTTGTATCTGCATCAGCATCAAATACCTTCGTCTTAAACGGTACGCCGTTCTTATACAATGTAATGGTCGTTTGTTCCGGACGTTCGCCGAACGCATTACCATCATCGTCCCAAATCTTGATTACCTTAATATCCATCAATTCAATATCGCAAGAGTTGATGATGGTTGCAACACCGTTTTTCACCTTCGCAGCCGTTTCGTCTGCGGCCTCATAGTCTGCTGCATAGCCTGTCGGTACATCTTCGACTACTGTATATTCGATTTCCTTACCTGCATCATATTTATCCAAGCCTTCGAATACATATTTCCAGCCGTCATCAGCAGTGATTTCGCCGGTAGCAATCTCAGCGTCACCATTTTTCAATGTTACCGTTACAGAATCCGGGCGTTTGCCGTCTTGGTTATTGTTATCGTTCCAAATCTTCTTCACAGTAACAGCCGTCGTGTTCGGTGTATAGCTGTTTGTAATCGTTGCCTCGATTGTACCATCTGCAAACAATGTATGGTCAATTTTCGCAGTATAACCCTCAACCTTATCCTCGCTAATGGTATAATCAATCTTCTGTCCTCGTTCATAAACCGGTAAATTCTTAAATTCGCCAATCCAATTGCCGGCAGAATCCGCGTTGCTGTTATCCAAGTCAATGGAATCTGCTTTCTTGCCGTTTTTCAACAGATTTACGGTAACACTTGTGGGGCGTTTTCCGTCTTTATTGCCGACATCGTCCCAAATCTTTGTTACTGCAATCTCTGTTGTTTCCGGCTCGTGGCGATTGGTAATGATAAATCCGTCAGCGGCATCTCCGGTAATTACCGGAGCTTCATAGCCTTCAACCCGTGCCTCTTCTACCGTATAAACAATTGTGGAACCATTTTCTTCTTTCGGAAGTTTGGACCATGTGTGTCTCCAGCCTTTTGCTGCCGATACCACAACCGGTTCTCCCTGCGGAACGCCGTCCGCCATCAGCTGAAGCAATACAAACTCCGGTCTGATGCCGTCCTGGTTATTGTTATCCTCCCACTTCTTCGTTACCGTTACATTCACTGTATCCGGCTCCGTTACTTCATGGGTGTTGATTAAGCGTTCGCCGTCGTATACTTCCGTCAGGTTCGCTGTATATCCGTCAATTGTTGCTTCTTTTGCACTGTAAACTTCTGTTCCGCTTAATTCGGTCAGGTTCTTCCATGTCACGGTGTAGGTGTTGTCGCCGTTGTCGATGACTCTCGGCGTTACGCCCGCTACCACATCACTGCCCTTGTAAAGCGTTACCTTGCTTGCGTAGTCTGTTACGCTCGGACGAAGCTTATCCGCATTGTTCTTATCATCCCATACCTTCGTAAAGCTGAAATCTACTTTGCCCGGTACTACGGTTTCTTCGATGTTTTTCACCGTAATTTCGGGTTTATCCGCATTGGTGGTATCTACCGTCACCTCGGAGCGATAGCCTGCTATCTCTTCCTCCACAACGGTATATTTTACCGCTATTCCGGCTGCATTCAGCTTCGCTTTCTGATAGAATGTATGCTCCCATCCGGTATCGGCAGTCAGCACGACTTCATCCTGCTTCATGCCGTCGCCGTACAATGCAATCCGCACTACCTTCGGCAGATTTTCCGTTTTTACAGTGCTGCCGTCAACCTCGTACCATGCTTTCTGCACGTGAATCGTTACCGTATCTGCTTCTTTGGGTTCATGCTTATTGATGATCTCAAAGTTATTCTCGCCCAGCGTTACATAGCTTTCTGTGTATTCCGTCGGCACTGTTGTTTCCTCTACGGAATATTCCACTTTAACGCCTGTCTCGCCTGCCTGATACAGCGGCAAATCGTTCCAGATTGCACTCCAGCCGTTGCTTGCACTCAGCATCTTCGTACCTATCACGTTCTTGTCCTGATCTTTCAGTACAACCGTAATGGTTGCAGGGCGGATATCATCCTTGTTATCCTTATCATCCCAATGCTTCGTTACCATGACGCTTGTGGTGTCATGTTTATGGCGATTGGTGATGGTGAATACCGGTATGGTCTTTCCGCCTTCTGTTGTTGTACCTGCGGCAATGTCTGTGCTGTAATGTTCTACTGCATTTTCTGTTACAGCATACACAACTTCCTTACCGTTTTCATACTTCATCAGACCTGTGAAGGTAGACTGCTATGTGTTTTCATCTACCTCATCACTAGCACTCAGGGACTTCGTCTGTACGGGGATACCGTTTTTCAACAACGTCACTGTTACGCTGTTCGGTCTTGCATTATCACGGTTATTTTCATCATCCCATTTCTTGGTTACCTGAACGGAGGTTTCTTCCGGCGTATAGCTGTTGGTGATGGTGGCTACGCCTGCCACAACCTCTGCCGCCGTCTTACCGTTTTCTACATAGTCCGCTTTATAACCGTTGGGTACTGTTTCTTTCACGCTGTATGTCACAGCTGTGCCGCCTTCTTTCACATTCAAATCTTCAAATGTGTAAGTCCAGCCTGTTGCCGCTCTCAGGATTGCTTTCTTGCCTGTGGCTGTGCCGTCTTTCAGCAGTTCCACTTCAACCGTTTCCGGTCTCTTGCCGTCCTGATTATCGGCATCGCTCCATACCTTCTTCACGGTAACGGAGGTCTTGCCCGGTGTATAGCTGTTGACAATCGTTGCTTCTATGTTCTCCGATGTATCCAGCGCATGGGAAATCTTCGTCGTATAGCCGTTTACCGTATCCTCGGATACCGTATAGTCTATCTTCTGTCCACGCTCATACATGGGCAGATTATCAAACTCGTATGTCCAGTTGCCTGCTGTATTCGCATTTGCGGCAGTCAGTGTAATCGTCTTTGCTTTCTTACCGTTTTTCAGCAGATTTACGGTGACGCTTGCGGGACGGCTGTTGTCCTGATTATCCCCATCGTCCCAAATCTTTGTTACCGTAACCTTTGTGGTCTGCGGTGTATGCTCGTTGGTGATGACGAAATTATTCTTGCTTTCTGCTACATTGTATTTCTCCGTATAGCCTGTCGGCAAGCCGATTTCTTCCACCGTATAAGCAATCAGTGCATTGTTGGCTTTCTCCGCCAGACCTTTCCATGTATGGGTCCAGCCGTTTGCCTCGGACAATACAATGTTATCCCCTGTCGGCGTACCGTCTGCCAGCAACCGTACAATAACATAGCCCGGTCTGATGCCGTCCTGGTTATTACCATCCTCCCACTTCTTCGTTACCGTTACATTCACTGTATCCGGCTCTTTCACTTCGTGGGTGTTGATTAAGCGTTCGCCGTCAAATACTTCCGTCATGTTCGCCGTATATTCGGAAATATCGTCTTCTTTTGCACTATAAACTTGGTTTCCGCTTAACTTGGTCAAGTCCTTCCATGTCACGGTGTAGGTGTTGTCGCCGTTGTCGATGACTCTCGGTTCCACACCTGTTATCTCCGCATTACCGTTATACAACTTAATGTAGCCCTTGTATTCCTCTACCGTCGGACGAATCTTATCCGCATTGTCCTTATCGTTCCATACCTTCGTAAAGCTGAAGTTGACTTTGCCGGGTTCTTCGTCAATTTTTTCGTTTGTAACCGTAAAGATATAGCCGATTACTTTGTTTTCCGCATTTTTATCCTCTGTTTTCTCTACGGTAGATTCATAGTTTTCAACATCGCTTTCCAAAATCTGGTAATCGATTTCTTTTTTGCCACCGGCTTGATATTTCGGCAGATTTTCAAAGACAACCTCTTTCCATCCGTTCGCCGCCAGCAATGTCTTGCTTTCCATCGGCGTACCATCTGCAAACAATGTTACCATAATTGATTTCGGACGTGCTTTTTCACTGCCCGTATCATTTGTCCATTCCTTTTTGACCTGAACGGAAACCTTTTCTACCTCATGGGTATTGGTCACGGTAAAGCCTTTCACAGCATCGCCGGTCACCTTTGCGGTATAGCCGTTCGGAACATATTCTTCCACGGTATACTGAATTTTGGTACCGTTCTTATATACATCCAAATTATCAAACGTACCGCTCCAACCATTCTCTGCGTTCAGCGTAAGGGTTTTGCCTGTATCTATATCGTCAGCCAGCAATTTCACCTTAACGGCAACATGACGCTTGCCGTCATAATTCTCAATACCGTTATAGCTGTCTGCCCAGCTCTTTGTCACGGTAACGGAGGTTTTGCCGATTTTATGGGTGTTTGTGATTTCAAATCCGTTGATTGTTGTTACATAATCCTCAACAGCATCTTCTGTTACGGTATAGCTGATTTCCTCACCGTTTGCATACTTGGGAATCGGCTTACCGTTAATTTCCGTAAACTCATATTCCCATGTTTCAGCTGCGGCCTCACCGCTTACCTCTTCATTCGCAACCTCTGCGCCGTTTGCCAGCAAACGAACTGTAACCTTTGTGGGACGTTTGCCATCTTGGTTATCTGCATCGTCCCAATGCTTCGTTACCTTAATCTTCTTAATGCTTTCCGGTTCATAGCTGTTGGTGATGGTGGCTACGCCATCCACAATCTTTGCCGCCGTTGCCGTAGGATCTGTTTCATCATAAATTACGGTATAGTCGGTTGGCTTATTGGCTTCCCGAACCGTATAAACGATTTCTGTACCTGCGGCATATTTGTCCAAATCTTTGAACGTATAGCTCCACATGCCATCGGTTTTTCCGCCGGTTACAGTTGCAGTTTTCACAACAGTAGAACCATTCAAAAGTTCTAACTTGATTTCTGTCGGGCGTTTGCCGTCTTGGTTATTGGCATCGTCCCAAACCTTATTTACCGTAATATTGATTTTTTCCGCATCATGGGTATTGACAATATCAAAACCGTTATAAGTCGGAACATACTCAGCTACTGCATCTTCCTGTACCGTATAGGCAATCTGTACGCCCTTTTCAAACTTCGGCAAATCCGTAAAGCTGTATTTCCAGTCGTCTGTTTCCCCTATGGTTTTGGAATCCTCTTTTTTACCGTTCTTCAACAGGTTCACAGTAATGGAGGTGGGGCGTTTGCCGTCTTGGTCATTGTTGTCTTTCCATGTTTTCTGTCCGGCAACTTCAATTTTCTCCGGCTCATGGGTATTGGTAATCATAACCTCGCCCGAATTGGGTACGGTAACAGGGTTTTCTGTCACAGTATAACCCGCAGGTACGGTTACTTCGCGTACTTTATAAACAATGGCCTTGCCGTTCTCTTTTTCAGGCAAATCTTCCCATTTGTAGCTCCAGTTTGCCCCGTTTGCAACACTGCCTTCCGACAGATTTACCGTATCAACCACCTGATTATTCGCCAACAATTCAATCGCCAGCGAAGTGGGACGCAAACCGTCTTGGTTATCCGCATCAATCCATTCCTTTGTCACAGTAATATCTCTGCTTCCGTCATTTTCCGTATAGGTATTCACCAGACGTTCGCCGTTTCTTACTGCGTCAAGGCTTGCTTCATAATGTATAATCTCATTTTCCTTTGCTACATAAATCTTGCCTTCTTCTAATTCAGGCAGATTTTCCCATGTTACCTTATAGGTGTTATCGCCGTTATCAATAATTCTCGGCGTTACGTCTGTTACTTCTTTATCGCCGGCATACAATTTGAGGTACGTTCCATACGTTGCTACTTTGGGACGCTCCCCTGCGGCATTGTCCTTATCCTGCCAAACCTTGGTAAAGCTGAAGTTCACTTTGCCCTCGATTTTCGTATTGGTAACGGTAAAGCCTTTCACAGCATCGCCGGTCACCTTTGCGGTATAGCCGTTCGGAACGACTTCTTCCACCGTATAGATTATATCGCGTCCGTTTACCTGAACAGGCAAATCATAGAACACGCCCTGCCAGTTATCACTGGTGATACGCAACGTATCCTTTTTAATGCCGTCCGCATACAAGATCACAGAAACCGCTTTCGGCAGCCCTGTTTTCAGCTCATTGCCCGCTGCGTCTTTCCATTCTTTTACCACCGTAACATTCAAAGTTTCCGCTGTATTGGTGATAAACGCTGTATTACTTGTCTTTGCATATGAAATGGTTTTTGTATACCCGGCAGGTACGGTTTCATCTACCGTATAATCAATTTCTTTCCCATCTTTATACTTCGGCAATTTATCAAAGGTATGCTGCCAACCGCCGCGTTCCGTCAGCATAAATTTTTCGCTCGAAATCTGGTTGTTATCTACCTTGCCCGTCACAGTTACCTCCACAAAGCCGGGCAAATCGCCGATTTGTCTTTCCCAAATCTTAATCACCGTCAAATACGTAGTTTCCGGCGTATATTTGTTTGTAATTTTTACATCGACATTTCCCTGCGCGTCTGCCGTTCCGAAATAGGAAGGGGTATAGCCGTCAATAGCTTTTTCCACAACCGTATAATTGATTGCCGTGCCGCCATCTCTGTATCTGGGCATATCCTTAAATTCATATGCCTTCCAGCCATCCGACTCCTTCATTGTTCCGCTTGCAACAAGAACGCCGTCCGCCAGCAGCGTCAAATCGATATTCTCAGGACGCTTGCCGTCTTGGTTATTCTCATCTTTCCATTCTTTCTCTACGGTTATCTTTACTTTTTCCGGCTCATATTTATTGTAAAGAATTACTGTGCCGTCAGGACCCACGCTTACTGTCTTGTTGGTAGTATCCAAAGTCGGAACAGCTCGATTCAAAGAATACCCTGCGGGCAAATCATCGGTTTTCTCCGATACAGAATATGGAATATCGACTCCGCCATTCTTCACCGGAAGGTCTTCCCATGTGTATTTCCAGCCGTTTGCCTCTGTCAATACAGCGGTTTTAGTAGCGCTACCATTGCTCAACTGCACCTCAATGCTTTCGGGGCGTTTGCCGTCACGGTCATGGTCATCGTCCCAAACCTTTACAACGGTAATGTTCCGTGTTTCGGGTGTATATGTATTGGTAATGTTATATCCGTCATAAGTGGTGCTGTAAGCGGGTATCGATTCCTCAACAACTTGATAAGTAATCAAATTCCCGTTGTGGTATTTCGGCAGATTTTTGAAACGATAAGTGAATTTATTCGGTTCACTATCATTATACACAACCGCCAAATCTTCATTTTGCAAATCGCCGTAAACACTGGAACTTGAGTCCAAAATCCACTTTCCGTTAGTATCGGCCGTCGCATGAATCGTAATATAGTCATTCCCAACATCGCCATCGGCAATCAGACGGATTTTCACTTCATGAGGGCGTGCGCCGTCACGATTGTTATCATCATTCCATGTCTTTACACCCTCAACGGTTATCGTTTCCGGCTCATATTCATTGACGATATAGAAATTATAGCCAAAACCATGAACGATGGTATCGCCGCTATCGCCGATTACCTTAAAGGTATCGCCATCCCGCGTCTTAAATTTCGGAGGCAATTCTTGGATACTTCTTGAATTAATCAAAGATGTATATGCCGAAGAAAGCTCTGTACTCGGGTCATTTGCCGTATAAATCAACGGCTGTGTGCCCTCTTTTGTCTGCTGATATTTGGAACTGGACAAAAGGGTTTCTTCTACTGTATAAACATAGTTTCTCTGTGTTCCGTTATCGTCATAGCTCTTGGGCAGGTTTTCCCAAATATGGCTCCAACCGTTGCCTTCGTTCAGAATCACGGAATCATCGTACTTTTCGCCGTCCCGCAACAATGTGGCCTGTATAAAGGGCGGACGCTGATTATCGCGATTATTGTCGTCATCCCAGAGTTTCTGCACTCTTACACGGAATACGCTGGAGTTTTCCGCCTTAAATTTATAAAGCGTACTGCCGTCAAGCTGTACTTCCTTTTTCTCCAGCTCTACGGACTGAACATAGTTGCCCAGTTCCGTAATTTCGTCCACGCCGTATTTGATTGCGTGGCCGTCTCTCGTGTACGCCGCCAAATTCTCCCATTTTGCGGTAGATGCGCCCTTAAGAATCGTTTTATCTCCCGCTTCTCTTCCGTTGGCATAAGTGGGGTTGCCCTCCTGATCCCATGTCAAACGGAACGTCACATCTTCTCTGAGTTGTTCTTCATCATAGGCATCAAGCCAAGTTTTTGTCACTTCAACATCTGCCTTCTGCACATTGATGATATTGCCGCCGCCGGGCACAACTGCCATATAAGCCGTTAAGCCTCTGCCCATATGGATAATTTGCTGAACCAAGCTCCGCAGCTTTCCGTAGTCTTCCTTGTTTTCGGAATCCAGATTGGTATGTGCGGCACGTGCCCATCCATTGGGCATCGTTCCCTCTTCTACGAACCAAATGATAGGTTCTGCATGGTTGGAAGGTTTGTTGAAATCCTCCCCTGCTACTTCCTTTTCGGTTGCAAGAGGGTCTGCATATTTCACATACCAAGTAACCTTTTCCGTATCGCCTTTTTCCTCCAAAGTGAAGCAGCCGCCCACACCGGAGGTCACCTCATCAAAGTGATCTTTCATTTCCTCCTGGCTTGTCACCATCTGCAAATCGGATTGATTCACCGTAAAAGTCACAGGCTTCACATTCGGATCTGCTGTATTATAAGGAACAAGCTCTTGCCGTATTTCATCAAAAACATAAGGTGTTGCCTTAAATTCCAAAGACTGAGGAACATACATGGAATCGCCGACCCATGTTTTGGTGAAATAGTGGTCAGCCGTAAAATGGGCATGAACTTTACATCCGGCTGCACCGCTTACACTTTCCAAAGTCACGTCGTAAGAACCGTCATTGTTATTTTCAACGGTAATATCCG
Organism: Anaerotignum sp.; assembly: GCA_017523325.1. Taxonomy (GTDB): domain Bacteria; phylum Bacillota; class Clostridia; order Lachnospirales; family Anaerotignaceae; genus Anaerotignum_A. The sequence goes on from JAFWWO010000017.1 coordinate 42,241, forward strand.
TTCCGGGAATTGTCGTTTTATTCAGCGTATTAAAGCGGAATGTATCCCCCGCCGCATTCTTTACGCCGATGACTTGCCCCAAATGATTCGTAGCGATTGCATATTCTTCACCGTCTACCCAGAAATCGGTCACACGATAGCCTTCATTGGGCTGAAGGGTAACAGTCGCCTTGGAGCCGTCCCCCATAGTTACAACGCCTTCCGCTTTTTCCGGTGCACCGCTTTCCAGGTTATAGTTTTCCACATAAACTCTGCCGCCGGTGCCGTGGCTCATTTCTACGAAACTAAAAATAGCCGTATCAAAAATTTTAGTATTCGCATCAGATCTCACTCTGTGAGAACCGGTCCACGTCAGGGAAGAACCGGCTGCATCCAAAAGCACCGCAAAACCGGTATCAAATGTATTCTCATCGGAACGAACGGCCTCGAAGGCTTGCCGAGGTTTTGAAGCATCATATGTATATGGGTAATCTATATTTTGAAGCTGCGCACCCGCATTTCCGCCGGATTGCGTTGCCAATGTAAATTCCCCGTTTTGGTCACGGAGTTTCTTCATAGCACTTGTCACAAAGTGCAATCCGTTGGCTGTTTTTCCGTCTACACTGCTTCCTTTCACCAGCAAAGGCGTCACCGCATCATCCGGTGTCTTGGGGGTGAATGTATAGGAACTGTTATAACTTTCATAGCCCTGATCCGCCATCAATGCTTTATTGATGGGAACCAGCCCCTTTTCTATTGCACGGGTATTATTATAGGGATTTGCAGAATTATCGCCGAGATAATCGTAATAAGGCATGACCGCATAGGAGCGAGCACCATCATTGATTTTTAACCCTTCCCCAAATTCGTACAAATCTCTGCCATAGGGATCACTTCCGCGTCCCCAGATACTTTCATAGCTTTCAATATCCAAGTCGCGGCAGGCATAAGAAATGGTTCCGTTAACCGGATTGCCGCTTTGGTCAATCACCTGGATTTCCACTGTGTTTTTCACACCGACACCATGATCCACCGTATTAGTATATGTTTGACCCGTAATGTTGGAATATGCTGTTATTGTCTGCCGTCCAACAGTGCTTTGGGGTCCGCTGCTCTCACCCGGGAAACATCTCTCTCCGGCTTTCGCATGATCGGACGGATACACAAATCTGGGTTCAACGGAGAAGTCGTTTGCTTTCTGCACACCCAGGTATATATCCTCACCATTTGTATCGTGGGAGGTTTCGATTTCCATTTTTTTGCTGGTCAGCACCAAGTGCCCCTTTTCCCCATTGGGCAGAGTCGCCGCATTTCTGTATATGATGCGATACAAGTATCCCCCCGGTGCCGGCTCAATGATATTGGTATGTCCGACTTTTTCCGTGCCGGTGGGATTTAAGTTGGATGTATTATCCATGACACTCGTATTTTCATAAGTCAGATAAGACTGCAACGAACCATGATAAGCAATCATATTATTTGATGTCGGCCAATTTACGTTTGTCATACCGCTGCCTTCATACTTATTCACTTGAAGAGGCTCCACATCCGGTGTATTCCCATCGGCGTCCGTCGTTGTGCAGTTTGTGTCGCCGTCGGGTGCAACCCACACAAAGGGAGAAGTGTCCGGAATATCAATAACATACTTAACGGTATTGTCCCACTTCAGTTTTTCCGTATCGATATAAACCGTACCGAAAGGAAGTACCGATGCAAAATCATTGCCATCAGAATCCAGCGATGCTTTGTCCTGTACTTTTGACTTTGCATTTCCGCCTCGGTAAACACCGGGAGCCACCTTTTCATAGCTGCTCGGACTCATCGCCCTACCGGTAAGATCGTAAGTCACACCGGTTCGTCTGTCGTCCTGCCCGCTGCTATATCCCGATGCAACATAAGAGGAGTAGTCATAATACGTCGGCGCCAAGTCTTGCCGAATGTTTTCCACTCGTTCCTTTAGTTCCTTGTTTTTCGCCCCCACCGGCGCCGCAAATGCGGGCAATGCGGAGGGTACCAAGCTCTGCGCCATGACAAATGTCATAAACATGGCTAAAACCCGTTGCATTTTTTTGCTTTTTCGCAATTCAATCACCTCATTTTTCTTAAATTTATCAGTCATTCGTCATTTGTTTTTTCGCAGCTTTCTTTGCCGCGATAAAACGCTTTCCGTAAAATCTTTTTATTCCAACTTGCAAAAGCTGTGCCGCCTTTGTCTTCTTAAGAATGTGCCTTCTTCGTCCTCCCCTCGCAAACATCGATACAGACCTTGTTTCTTTTTTGCACAACAATATTCTCTGACAATTTTCATTATTTCGCACTGCTCTATCGTGAAAGCAGCATAAAAACCATAATTATTTTTATCTTCCATAGGCATGATCTCCATCTGATTTTATCATGTGAATACATCTTTTTTTGCAAACGTATAGCGATTTTCTTACCTCAAACGGCACACGTTTACATAATTGTCGCTTTTTAGCATATATTCTTATAGATTATACATCTTTTTCAATAAAATTTCAATAAAAATTCACCAGAATCTTAATAATTTTATGTATATTTTCAAAACCGTCATTCGCCCCAAAAATCATAAGCATCCCCATAGCCGTCCCTCTTACAACCCTATGAAAAAAACAGAATTTGATACGAAGAACAGCCGTATTTTTCCGAACAAAAAAACACCTCCTATCGCAGCATACATTTTGCAATAAGAGGTCTTTTTATCGTTATCCGATTTTAACAATTCGAGGCTAGCGTTTTCCTTTTCCGATTAGCCATACTCCAATGCCTATAAACAACGCTCCAATCAAAAAAATCCCTTTGGGCAGCAGACACGCCAGAATCATTCCCACACCAAGGGAAATCAAAGCCAAGCCTCCCAACCACTCTATCGGCAAACCATAGCATCTTCTACGCATCTAACCACCCCCTTTCTCTATCTTTATGCAAAAGATAGAAAAAGTGTGTCAATTTCAAAAAACCTCCTCTGCCCGATGGCAAAAAGAGGTTCTTCTTCAATCTTTGGAGCGTATCACGAACAAATATCCTTCTTTGATGTCAATTTCCGCCTGCTCCGCCGCCAGCACATTACTCACGGCGATATAATCATCGTCCAGCTTCAAATCATAATTCTCCAGAGGGTAGGAAAAGCCTTTCAATGTAATCCCCTTGACCTCCATAGACAGCGGAATGGTAGAAACCAATTCCCCTGCATGGCCATGAATGGTCAAATGCCGGTCAATGACCTCCACGCAGTTTTTATCGTCCACCAGCCTTGCCCGCACTCCTTTTTTCAGCAGAGAAAGCAGGTAATGGGCATTGGCAAGGGTATGGTCGAATCGGTCGCCGATGCCGCCAAAAAGCACCAAATCCGTGGCGCCCAGTTCCAATGCCAGAAAAATCCCCAGCTCCATATCCGTTTCATTTTTTCTTGTCGGGAACTGCCGAATGGGGATATTTTTTTCTTTGTAGTAGGCTAAAATCTCCTCATCGGCGGAATCAAAATCTCCTACGATATAATCAGGCAAAAGCCCCAACGCCTTTGCATGGAATAGCCCTGCGTCACAGCAAATAAGGACATCTCTCTCCTTCAGGTATTGTTCACAAAAGGTATAGTCCCGTATTTTTGCCCCGCCAAAAATCAGAGCCTTCATCTCACTCATACTCCTTAAAAATATCCATAAATCCCTTTGCCGCAGCGGCAATATCTTCTTTCCCGAATACAGCGGAACCGGCCACGATAATATTGGCTCCGGCGTCCAGCACCGTCCGCACATTTTCTAATGTGATGCCGCCATCCACCTCAATATCATAGGAAAGTCCCAAATCCTTTTTCCATTGTGCCAGCTGTTTGATTTTCGGCACCTGATCCTCCATAAATTTCTGCCCGCCAAAGCCGGGCTCTACGGTCATCACCAGCACCATATCCAAATCCTGCAAATAAGGACGTATGCACTCCACCGGTGTTTTCGGCTTAATGGTAATGCCCGCCTTTGCTCCTGTCGCCTTGATTTGGGCAATGACTGCCGCCGGATCTTCGGTGGCCTCCACATGGAAATTGATGATATCCGCCCCGGCCTTGCGAAATTCTTCAATATACCGCTCCGGCTCCACAATCATCAAATGGGCGTCAAACACCATATGACTGCATTTGCGAATCCCTTTTATCACGGGGATTCCAAAAGAAATATTCGGCACAAAAACCCCGTCCATCACATCCAAATGGATATAGGGCGTTCCTGCCTGTTCCACAATAGAAAGCTGCTCTCCCACCTTCGTAAAATCAATCGAAAGCATGGAGGGGGAAAGATAGATGCTCATTGGTATTTTCTCCTCTCTTCCTCTTCCTTCAATTCCTCATAAATGGTCTGATACCGTTGGTACCGCTGTTGGGCAATCGCCCTGCCTACCTCTGCCTTTACGGCACAATCCGGCTCCTTGATATGGACACAGCCATTGTAATAGCATGTATGGACAAAGGGCTGAAATTCCCGAAAATAATACTGCAATTTTTCCGAAGGGATATGATTCAAAAACAAGGACGTAAAGCCGGGGGAATCCACGATATAGCTGTGCTCCGTAATCTGAATCAGCTCCGCATGGCGGGTGGTATGCCGCCCCCGCTGTATTTTTTCGCTGATTTCTCCCGTATTTAACTCCAGCCCGGGAAAAGCGGCATTGATGAGACTGCTTTTGCCCACGCCGGAGGGTCCCGCAAACACAGAAATTTTATGTTCCAGCACGCACCGCAGTTCTTCCACCCCATCTCCCGTTTCCGCACTGGTGCAGATTACAGGATAACCGGCTTTTCTGTATAGCTCCGCCGCTGAAAGGTACTGTTTCTTTTTATCCCTGTCAATTTTATTGATGACGATAACAATCTCCAGCTCCTGCTCCTCTGCCAACAGCAAAAACCGATCCAATAAATCCAAATTCATATTGGGGCTTTTGGCGGCAAAAACAATGACTGCTTGGTCCACATTGGAAACTCTGGGGCGAATCAATTCGTTTCTTCTGGGCAAAATCTCGTCCAGACTGCCTTTTTTGTTGCCCTCGTCCAGCACAGAGATTTGCACCCTGTCCCCCACTGTCGGGCGGATACCCTCCTTTCGGAAAATACCCCTTGCCCGACATTCATAAACGCCTGTTTCCGTATCAATATAGTAAAACCCGCCGATTCCTTTCAAAATGACGCCTTCCAGCATATTTTCACCTTATTCCGAGAAATTTACACTCTGGGACCACTGCTCCACATTATCCACATAGCAGGTCACCGTACCGCTTCCGGTACCGGTCACTGCCACGCTGTAAGGGAATTCAGAGGCATCTTTATATTCATCTATCACAGAGTAAGTTCCGCTTTCATCGCTCTTTACAACTTTAACATAAATGGAGCCGTCACTGCCCATGGGCACATTGACGGTAAAATACTTCGTGCCCGATGACGCCGTATGGCTGGGTGCTGTATCCGTAGGGGGTGCAGGCGGCTGGGCAATTTCTTTTGCCCCACTGCTGATAACCAGATTCACCACACTGCCGCTAGGCACTTCTCGGTTCGCAGCAATGGTCTGTGTAATCACCTTGCCCTTCTCCACACGGTCGCTTTCCGCCTGAGAAACACTGCCCACTATCAATCCAACCGCTTCCAAATCACGGCGGGCCTGGGCCTCCGTAGAATTCACCACATTGGGCACCACGACATTGCCCCCCTCCTTACCCTTGCTTATCTTCAGGGTAATTTTGCTGTTGGCATTGATTTTTGTGCCTTTTTTCGGCTCCTGTTCCACCACTTCTTCTACTTCTGCCTCTTCGTCAAACACATACTCCAATTTAGGACTGATGCCCACCAAAGAAACAATCTTCTCGGTGGCTTCTTTTTCCGTTTTGCCCACCAAATCAGGCATATCCTCCGAAGTCAAGCCAAGGCTGACTTTTACGCCGATTTTTGCATTTTTCGCCACCATAGCACCTTCCCGAACAGACTGATAGAAAATATAGCCCTCATCATAGTAGTTGTTATAGTCTTCCCCTTCCTGTACCAGTTCAATCCCCAGTAATTTTGCGGATTTTTCCGCCTCTTCATAGGTCAGGCCGATAAACTCCGGTATTTCAATATCCTTCTCCTCGGAAACAAAGCCGCCAAAACCGCCGCCGCTGAGCGCCTTCATACCTACCACCGTAATCAGACCAATCAATATCAGTGCTGTAATAACCGCCGCTATAATAACCTTCCGCTCTGCCTTTCTATCCTGCTCATTGTCAAAATCCTCCTCCAAGCGAGGGTTCCTTCTCTTTTTCTTCGGCCGCTTGCTGACTCTAACCGGCTCCGCCTCCACATATTCCCGTTCATAGTCATCTTCTTTGGATATACGGGGCATTTTGCCTTGGTGGTCTTCTTCGGCTTTTCTTATGCCCTCGGCAGTCTTTTTCTGCTTATGGCTGCGAATATAATCCAAATCCTCTTGATTTGTTTCTTTCGTATGCTGTGCTTGGGCTCTTTTTTCGCCCTCTGCGTGTTCCTGTGCCGCTCTCAGCTGTGCCGCCGCTTCTGCCCTCTTGGACATACGCACACCTGCCGCCCCTGCCGCAGCGGCTGCTTTTGCCCCGTTCCCATCGGCATCCTGCTGTTTCTTTGACCCACCGCCGGTATCGGTTCTCGCCCGAATTAAATCCGCCAAAAGCTGGTCAATGGTGGCATATCGCTCATCGGCTTTTTTCATGGTTGCCTTTTTGATAATGCCCTCCAAAGACGGGGAACAATTAGGGTTATACTGCCGAATATTCGGCAATTCATCATTGATATGTTTCAAAGCAATACTAACGGAATTATTCCCCTGAAAAGGCAGTACGCCGGTAATCATTTCGAACATGGTGATGCCCAGGGAATAAATATCGCTTTTCTCGTCCACATAGCCACCCCTTGCCTGTTCCGGCGAAAAATAATGGACAGAGCCGGCAGCATTGGCGGTTGTGGTCATGGTAGAGGCGGTGGCCGCTCTGGCGATGCCAAAATCCGTCACCTTTACCACACCGTCCGTTCCCACCAGAATATTCTGGGGCTTAATATCCCTATGTACAATATGGCTCTTATGGGCTTGGGATAATGCGGAAGCAATCTGTATCCCCACATTGATGGTGGAACGGGAATCAAAGGGCGCCTTTTCCTTAATTGCCTTTTTCAGCGTATCCCCGTGGATATATTCCATGACGATAAAATTGATTTCGCCGTCCTCGCCCACATCGTACACCCGCACAATATTAGGGTGAGAAAGCCTCGCTGCGGAACAAGCCTCCGTGCGGAAACGGGCGATAAAATCCTCATCGCCGATATATTCTTCTCGCAACACCTTTATCGTAACATACCGATCCAGCTTATGGTCCTTTCCTCTGTAAACCACAGCCATACCGCCGGAACCGATTTTCTCTATGATTTCGTATCTGCCGCTTAAAACAGCACCCGGATTCAATAACATCAGTCCTTACCTCCTATATCCACCAAAATCAGGGAAATATTGTCATATCCGCCCTGTTGATTTGCCTTCTCAACCAAAAGTGCGGCTTTCTTTTCCAAAGAAACCTTCCTGCCCAGTACCTTGGCGATTTCAGCATCTTTCAACATACCGGAAAGCCCGTCCGTACAAAGCAGGAGCATATCCCCCTCCCGGAGGGGTTGAATTATGGTATCCGTTTCCACGGTTTCCTTAATCCCCACCGCTCGGGTAATGATATTACGCTTGGGATGCTCTGCCGCCTCCTCCTTTGTGATGGTGCCCGGCTTTACCAGCTCCATTACATAAGAATGGTCTGTGGTCAGGGGCAATAATTCCTTCTTGCGGTATAAATACGCTCTGCTGTCGCCTACATAGGCGATATATAGCTTTTTCTCCCGAACGGCAGCCGCCACAATGGTGGTTCCCATTTCCGCAAATTCTTTGGCGGAATTTGATTTTGTATAAACCGCCTGATTGGCGGCGGCAACGGAGCCCGTCAGCAGATCCAAAGGCTCTGCGGCGGTATCCTTCGCCTTTTCCCGTTCATAATATGCCAAAAAGGCCTCCAAAGCACTGCCGCTGGCCACCTCGCCGGCGTTACAGCCGCCCATGCCGTCCGCTATCAAAAATAAATTATCCGTCGCCTCTTCTCCTACGGCGATATAGTAAGCGTCCTCGTTATTTTTTCGGCATTTGCCGATATCGCTCATTCCAATGGCTCTCACCTGATTCCACCTCCTTGGTGAACTTTCTTTCTATCCTTCTTTTTTCAAATATCCCCGTCTTAACTGTCCGCAGGCGGCGTCAATATCACTGCCCAGTCGCCTCCTGACAGTCGTTTCTATGCCGTTTTCCTGTAAAACAGCGGCAAATCGTTTCACTCTTTCCTCACTGCTTTTCACAAAATCCCGTTCCTTCACATCATTGACGGGAATGAGATTCACATGGCAAAGAATATGCTTTTGCCGCAATCGCTTTGCCAGCTCCTTGGCACAGGCGTCGCTGTCATTGACCCCCTGCATCAAGGCGTATTCAAATGTAATGCGTCGCTTCGTCCTGTCTGCGTAATATTTGCAGGCGTCCAACAGCTTCTCCATGGGGTAAGCCTTGGATATGGGCATGATTTGATTTCTAATCTCGTCATTGGATGCATGGAGGGATACTGCCAATGTAATCTGCAATTCCTCCTCCGCCAAATCCATCATTTTTTCCACCAAACCACAGGTAGAAAGGGTGATATGGCGCTGTCCCATGTTCTGCCCTTTTTCGTCGTTGATGAGCCGCAGAAATTTCAGCACATTTTCGTAATTATCCAAAGGCTCGCCACTGCCCATCAGCACAACGCCGTGTATTCTCTCCCCGCAGTCCTTCTGTATGGCATAAACCTGAGAAAGCATCTCCCCCGCCGTCAGGCTCCGCTCTACACCGTCCAGCGTGGAGGCACAAAATTGACAGCCCATGCGGCATCCGGCTTGGGTGGAGATACAGACCGTATTCCCATATTCATATTTCATCAATACACTTTCAATGATGGAGCCGTTTTCCAGTGCAAAAAGATATTTCCTTGTCCCATCCACTTGGGAAACCAGCTTTTTCACCATTTCCACACCGGAAAGCCTCGCCTGCTCCGCCAGCTTTTCCCGTAGACTTTTGGAAAGGTTCGTCATTTCCTCAAAGCTGTCCACCTGCTTTTGGTGCAGCCAGTCAAAAATTTGCTTTGCCCGAAATTTCGGCTCTCCCATCTCTCCTAAGAATAATTCCAATTCTTCCGTATCCATGGATTTGAGGTCCCTTTTTGTCATCAAAACCATATCCTTCCTAATCGTTTCTTCTCATACGGGAAATGAAAAAGCCGTCTGTTCCCGTTTGATGAGGCAGCAAGGTGATATACCCCTGCTTTGCCGTTTCCCACTCCCAATCCTTCGGCAGAAAGGGTGTCAAATCCTCCCGTTCAAAGGCGGGGTGGTTCTCCAGAAACCATTCCACATTTTTCTCATTTTCCTTTCGGCTCAGGGTGCAGGTGCTATACACCAATACCCCGCCCTGCTTCACATAGCCGGCGGCATTTTCCAAAATCTGCCGCTGTATTTGAATCAGGCTATCTATCTCGTCCCCGTTTTTTTTCAGACGGATATCCGGCTTTTTCCGCATCAGCCCCAAGCCGGAGCAGGGTGCGTCCACCAGCACACGGTCATATCGCTCGCACATCTTCTCATCTCTTACCGTGCCGTCCTGCACCATACAGCCCATGCAGGTGATACCCAAGCGTTCTCTGCCGTCCTCCATCAGTTCTATTTTATGCTCGTATATATCGCAGGAGGTCAATTCTCCTGTATTTTCCATCTTTTCCGCCGCGGTAAAGCTTTTTCCGCCGGGTGCGGCACAAATATCCAGTATCCGCTCTCCCTTTTGCGGGTCTAATACCTCCACCGCCAGCTGTGAGCTTTCGTCCTGCACATGGAACAATCCTTCCCGAAAGGCCTCCAATCGGCTCAAATCCGCCGTTTTTGATAAATGCAGGGCATTTCCCGAAATTCGTCCTTCCCTCACCGAAACGCCTGCTGTTTCCAGTTGTTTTTTCAGGATGTCCCTGTCGGTTTTCAGCGTATTCACCCGTATCGTGACATCCGGCGGGCGATTATCAAAGGCACAAATCGCTTCCGTTTCATCATAGCCATAATAAGCCAGCCACATACGCACCAGCCATAGCGGATGGGAATAGACCACGGAAAGATAGTCGGCCGTACCTTTTGGGGGCAAAGGAATTTCCTTCCGCTTACTGACTACCGTCCGTAATACACCGTTGGCAAAGCCCTTTAGGGCACCATAGCCCCTTGCTCCCACCAACTTAACAGCTTCGTTGCAGGCGGCGGAATCCGGCACCTCCATAAAACAGATTTGATAGACTGCCGTCCGCAGTACCGCCAGTATCCACGGCTTCATTTTCTCCAATTTCGTCCGAGAGAAGGTTTCCAGTACATAATCAATATAAATCAGATTACGGAGAGTGCCGTTGACAACCTCTGTTACAAACGCCCGATCCTGCCTCGGCATCGCACCGTTTTGCCGCAGCAGCCGCCGCAGTGTCATGGTATTATAGGCCTGTGCCGTCATGATTTCCATGATGGCCTCCGCCGCAATTTCTCTGGGGTTGATCTGCATCATTTCTCCCCTTCCTTCCCTCATTGTTCATCAACTTCTTATTATATGAGATTTTCGACAGTTCTTCAAGTTTTTTCCCATTTTCTCATAATAATCTCACAAAATTCTCTCTTTTTTCAAAAAAAGAGCCGACCCTTTTTCGGATCAGCCCCCTCTATTCTTCAGTTCCTTCTTCTACCTGCAATGGCAACCAGACGCAAAAGCTGGGCAATTGCCGCAAACGCCGCCGCAACATAGGTCATTGCCGCCGCTTTCAGTACCTTTTTGGCACCCCGCACTTCCTCTGTATCCAAAAAGCCGTCATCTACCAGAAGGCGAATGGCTCTGGTAGAGGCATTGAACTCCACAGGCAGTGTAATAACGGTAAATGCCACCGCCAAAGAAAACAGCACAATACCCGCCATCAGCAAAAGCTGCCCCGTACTGCCGCCAAAAATCAGCCCAACGAGTATCAGTGGCATAGAAAGCTTCGAGCCGATACCGGAAAGGGGTACGAACATACTCCGCAGTGCCAACGGCGCATAGCCCACATCATGCTGAATGGCATGACCCGTTTCATGGGCCGCCACCCCCAATGCCGCAATCGATGTACTGTCATACACGCTCTGGGAAAGGCGCAGGGTTTTACTTCCGGGGTCATAATGGTCTGTCAAATTGCCTGCCACACGCTCTACCCGCACATCATAAATGCCGGCATTTTGCAACATCTGCTGAGCAACCTGTGCTCCTGTATAGCCTCTATGATTGCGCACCTTGGAATACTTATTAAAGGTACCCGATACCTTCGCCTGAGCATACAACGAAAATGCAAAGGCAATCAATACCAGAAAATACATACTGTCATATCCGCCTAAATAAAACATATTCATATTGGATTCCTCCTTCTGTGGAATTATTCAAACAGAGTTCCCTCTTTTATCTCATGGCCCCGCAAATAGGCATCGGCAGGCATTCGTTTGCCGCCCCGCGCCTGCAATTCCAGAATACGCAGGATTCCATCGCCGCATTTTACGGCAAAGTCCTTTTTGGTGGTTTCCACAACCTCACCAAAGGCCGCATCGGGATAGGCATCGGCCGCCTTTTCCGCCCAAAACAGCTTCATCGGCTCCCCTTCATACAACCCATAAGCACCGGGGCCGGGATTCAGCCCGCGCATCAGGTCGATGATTTGCTGCCCTGTTTTACTCCAATCAATATGCCCCGTTTCCTTCTCAATCATAGGGGCATAGGTGGCCTCCTCCTCTTTCTGGGGAATTCTTTCAATACAGCCCCGCTCCAGACCGTCTATGGTTTCCAGAAGCAGCTCTGCTCCCGCCTTCGCCATTTTATCATGGAGGGCTTCAAAATTATCCTCCGGCAATATCTCGATTTCCCGTTTCAACAGCATATCCCCAGTGTCCATGCCTTTCGCCATGAACATCGTAGTAATGCCCGTCACTTTTTCCCCATCGATAATGGCCCTTTGCATAGGTGCCGCCCCACGATATTTGGGCAAAAGCGAGCCATGGACGTTGATACAGCCAAACTTTGGCATATGCAGTATCTCCTCCGGCAAAATTTGTCCGAAAGCCGTCACGGCAATCAAATCCGCACCATAGCTCCGCAAAACGGCAATAAATTCTGCCGCCCGTACCTTTTCCGGCTGGAGCACCTCCAGTCCCTTGGAAAGGGCATATTCTTTTACCGGTGAGGGCGTCAGCTTTTTACCCCGCCCCTTCGGTTTATCGGGCTGGGTCACCACTGCCAACACCTCGTGCTTTGTCAGCAATGCTTCCAGAGAATAGACCGCAAAATCCGGCGTTCCCATAAAAATTACTTTCATGCTTTGCCTCCTTGCACAACTTCCTCCTCGGGAATGGCTTTATCGATATACAAAATCCCGTCCAGATGGTCGATTTCATGGCAGAGTGCCACTGCCATCAATTCTTCCCCTTCTACAATGATTTTTTCACCGTGGCGGTTCAGCCCCTCCACCTTGACGTATTCCGGTCTGTCCACAATGGCGGATTGCCCGGGGATACTCAAACAGCCCTCATAATCCACCTGGGAACCCTTCGCTTCCACAATAACGGGATTGATGAGCTCCACCAACCCTTCGCCTATATCAATGACCACAATCCGCTTCAATATCCCTACCTGGGGCGCCGCCAGACCTACGCCGTTGGCATCATACATGGTTTCCGCCATATCCTCCAGCAGGGTCCATGTGTTTTCATTGATTTCCTGTACCGGCTTGCATTTTTTTCTCAAAATCTCATCCGTACTCAAACGGATTGTGCGCTTTGCCATTTTCTTCCTCCTGTTTGCCTCTATTTGAAATTTTTCTATATTGTCAGTCAAAAAATAACCGTCTTATTTAGAATACCACAAATCCGCCGATTATACAACATGGGTCGGATTCAAAGCCAGCTGAAAACGCACCTCCGTTTTCCGCTCTTTTTTGACTTCCTCCACCGCAGAAAGGACCACCGTTCTCAGTTCTTCCTCCCTTGCGCTTTTCACAATAATCTGATAGCGATACTCCCCGCGGAATTTCGCCAACGCCGCCGGCACAGGCCCCAATATCGTACAGATACCTTCCTCATCTCGTTGTGCCAGACGCAGAGCCAACCTTTGGGCCGTTTCCTCCACGGCATTTTGCTCCTTGCCCGTCAGCAAAATACGGAAAAATGATGCAAAGGGCGGATAACCCATCATACGCCGCATCTGTATTTCCTCTGCAAAAAAGCCCTTGAAATCCTGCGCCGCCGCATACCGCACCGCATAATGCCCCGGCTGATAGGTTTGCAAAAACACACGCCCCATCAGCCCTGCTCGTCCGGCTCGTCCCGCCGCTTGCAGCATCAGCCGAAAGCCCGTTTCCGCCGCCGTATAGCTATCCACATTCAGGGATAAATCCGCCGCCATAATCCCCACCAGCGTCACATTGGGAAAATCATGACCCTTGGCAATCATCTGGGTACCAATGAGAATATCGGCTTCGCCCTTACCAAAGGCGTCCAATATCTGCCCATGGCTATGCTTTGTCATGGTCGTATCCAAATCCATACGCAAAATACGGGCTTGGGGAAAAAGCCGTTTTGCCTCCTCCTCAATTTTTTGCGTTCCCGTACCGAAATAACGGATATACCGAGAGCCACAGGCAGGGCATCTCTCCGGCAAAGGCACCCGTCTGCCGCAATAATGACAGACCAAAGCCTTTTCCTTGGCATGGTAGGTATAGCTGATGTCGCACTCGGGACAGGTCATCACATGACCGCAGCTGCGGCAAGAAACAAAGGTGGCATAACCCCGCCGATTCAAAAACAGCATGGCCTGCTGTCCTTTTTGCAGGGTTTCCCTTATAGCACTCTGCAATTCCCGCCCAAAGGCAGAACGATTGCCTTCCGCCAACTCCTTTCGCATATCGGTCACAACAATTTCCGGCTTTACACCGCCACCTGTTCTTTCTTTCAATTCCAGCAGGCGATATGTCCCGCTGACCGCTTTTTCATATTGGTTGATATCAGGCGTTGCCGTGCCCATCAGAAACAGTGCATGGTACCCCTTTGCCGCTTCCTCCGCCACCTCTCGTGTATCGTATTTCGGCGTAATATCGGAGATATAGCTGTTTTCATGGGCTTCATCCATAATAATCACGCCCACATCGGAAAAGGGCGTAAACAACGCAGACCGCGGCCCTATCATAATGGAAATTTCACCATCTCTGGCACGCTTCCACTGATCCACCCGCTCGCCCATGGAAAGGCGGCTATGGGTCACGGAAACAGCATCGCCGAAGCGGGAAAGAAACCGTTCCAAAATCAGCGGTGTCAAGGCAATCTCCGGCACCAGAACAATGGCCTGTTTCCCCTGTGCCAACACATCGGCAATAAGCTGCAAATAAATCTCCGTTTTGCCGCTGCCTGTCACGCCATGGAGCAAAACAGGGCGTTTTTCCCTTTTTTGCAGTTCTTCCCGCAGGGCAGTCAATGCTGCCGCCTGCTCCGCCGTGGGACGAAAGGCTTCTGTTTTTTTCACAGCCGCCGCATCAAAAGGCTGTCGCCATTGTGCCTGCCTACGCTCCTGCAAAATGCCCTTGCCAAGAAGGGTCCGAATCGGAGAATCGGTGATGCCCAATGCCTCCTTCAATTCCTCCGGCGTGGCTTCCTTTCCGTTCTTGAGATATTCCAAAATACGCCGCTGTCCTGCCGTGCGGCGATTTGTTTGGACTTCCGGCTCCACCAAATGAGGATTGGTTGTATCCAAGCGATAAAACCGTTTTTCCTTACGGTATTCCCTGCGTTTCAGGCTCTGCCGCAGTTCCAGTACGCCTTTTGCCTGCAAACGCTGAACCAGTGTCACACCCGATTTCCCAAATTCTTCCTCCATTTCCGTCAGAGAAACACTCTGCCGTTCTTCTAAAAACAGCAGCAATTCCTTTTCTCGCGGCGTCAGCTTCAATTCCGCCTCCAAAGGCTTCCGTATCACCATCCACCGACTTTTGGTGCGGATACCCGGCGGGAGAATGGCTTGCAGGCATTGATTCAGCGTGCAAAAATACCGTTCCTTCATCCATTCTGCCAGTGTCAACAGCTGCGGCGTGAAAGCAGGCTTACCCTCGTCCAGAATTTCCAGAATATTCTTGATTTTTTCCCCAGGGATTTCCGTTGTCTCGGAAAGAGAAATGACATAGCCTTCTGTTTTGGCGTTTCTGCCGCCAAAGGGCACAATCACCCGTACACCCGGCATCACTGCCATACCCTCCGGCACGCCATAATCAAACAGCCGGTCCATCTCCGGGCGGTTCAGCCCCACTATGACCTTAGCAAACATCATTTCACCTCCTACGGAAAAAGCCCGTTTCCTGCCAAAAACGCAGGGCGGGCTTTCTGATAACAATACTTTACTGTATTAGATTTCTTCTACTGCCGCTTCTTCCGGCATTTCCTGTGCGTCTACCTGCAGAGCCTCTGCCTCGCCGGGGATTTCCTCTGCCGCAGGCTGTCCCTGACGCACCTTTATCTTGCCCTGATATAACTCATTGATGGCGATGGAAACCGGTTTATTTACCTTAATCTCATCTACAAAAGGCTCCTCGTGGTCTACCAGCTGTCTGGCACGCTTCGCCGCCGCAATCACAATGGTATAACGGCTGCCCAGTGTGATATCTACGGAATCCTGTGTAATAACATCCAGCAAATCTGTGTAAGAAGGTCTTAGCATAATTACATCTCTCCTTTGAAAGTCTTTTTCATATCCTTATTTCTATAAGATTTCAATTTTTCCGCCCGTACAATGGCAAGAATATCCTCCGCCGCCTGCTCAACGGTATCATTGATGACCACATAATCATATTCCTCCGCCAGCTCCAGCTCCTCTAAAGCTCGCTGGATACGGCGGTTAATGGTTTCTTTATCCTCTGTGCCGCGGTTGGTCAGCCGTTTTCCCAACTCCTCCAAATTGGGGGGAATCAAAAACACCAGCACCCCTTCCGGGTAGAGCTCCTTAATTTGCAAAGCACCTTGCACTTCGATTTCCAAAATCACGTTGCGACCCTCTGCCAGCTGTTCCACCACATATTTTTTGGGCGTGCCGTAATAATTGCCGCAAAATTCCGCCCATTCCAAAAGTTCCTGCTGCTCCCGCATTTTTTCAAATTCATCTCGGGTATGGAAAAAATAATGGACGCCGTGCTTTTCATACTCACGAGGGCTTCGAGTGGTTGCCGAAATGGAAAGGGCAAAATCTTCATTTTGGCAAAGCCGCTCCACCACCGTCCCCTTGCCGGAACCGGAAGGCCCCGAAAGAATCAATAATATTCCCTGTTTTTGCATACTCACATCCCCTTTTGTTCCGCAGTCAGCCGCCCGCCGACGGTTTCCGGCATATTGGGCGAAAGCACCACATGCCCGTCGTCCATCATAATCACACAACGGGTTTTTCTGCCGTAGGTTGCATCAATCAGCGTACCCTTTTCCTTTGCATCCTGTATGATTCGCTTGACCGGTGCAGAATCAGGGCTGATGATGGCAATGACCCGATTTGCAGAAACCACGTTTCCATAACCGATATTCAAAAAATGTATCTTATCCATAGTCTTCCCCTATCCCTGTCTTTATTCCATGTTTTGTATCTGCTCTCTGATTTTCTCGATTTCACTTTTCAGCTCAATGGTCGCCTTTACAATCTGTATATCATTGGCCTTGGAGGCAATGGTATTGGATTCCCGGTTCATTTCCTGCACCAGAAAATCCAGCTTTCTGCCTACCTGCCCGCCTTTTTCCAATATATCCCTCAGCTGTACCAAATGGCTTTCCAGACGGGTAACCTCCTCATCGACACAGCCCTTATCCGCAAACACAGCGACCTCTGTGGCAATCCGCTGGGGATCAACTTCCACGCCCCCCATTAAATCCTTCAAGCGGTTTTGCAGCTTTTCCTGATATTCCACCACCACAAGGGGAGAGCGTTCCTTCACCTCCGCCACAAGGGCTTTGATGCGTTCGCCTTTCAAGAGAATATCCTTTTTCAGGTTTTCCCCCTCCATTTCCCGCATGGAAACGAACCGTTCCAAAGCCTCTTCCAGTGCGGGAGAAAGAGCCTCCCAAATGACAGCCTCCTCCTGCTGTGCTTTTTCTACGGTAATGACATCGGGGAATCTGGCCACCAGCTCCAGCTCTCTGCCTTGGGTCAAGCCCAGTTTTTCCTGCAACCGCCGCAGCTTTTCCAGATATGCCGCCGCCAATACCTCGTTCAGCTTAACGTCCATATCCGCCGCTGAAAATGTTTCAAAGCTGATATACACATCGGTTTTCCCACGGAACACCTTCTGCATGATTCTTTTTTTAATTTTATCCTCTAAGCCGGCCAACGTGCGGGGCAGCTTAATGGTCATATCATTATAACGATGGTTTACGGATTTCATCTCCACCGTAAACTTCCGTTCCTCTGCGATATATTCCCCCCGACCATAGCCGGTCATGCTTTTTACGCTTTCGCTCATTTGTCCGATTCCTTTCCAAAATCTGTCTTTTCAAAACCATTATATTATAACGGAGGGGGTATAAAAACGCAACAGAAACCCCAAATTGTATCCATTATTTTTAATCTGATTTTAATCTTTCTCCCCTTTCTGTATTCGGAGAAAAAAGATGCATTTCCCGCCATTCTATGCTAGAATATAAAGTTAGTCAGAACGAATGAAAAAAGGAGGCCTTGCTATGGCTTTAGACGGCATTACCACAGCTGCCATTATATCCGAATTAAAGACCGCTCTTTTGGGCGGGCGTATTGATAAAATCCACCAGCCATTGGGGGACGAAATCCGCTTTAGCGTTCGGGGATTGGGTACACCGAAAAAAGTTTTGGTATCCGCCAATTCCGGTCACCCCCGCATCCACCTGACGGAAAGTGTACGGGAAAACCCCATGACCGCCCCATTATTTTGTATGGTGCTGCGGAAATATATCGCCGGCGGGAAAATTGTAGATATTATCCAGCCGGAGTTTGAGCGTATCGTCATTCTAAAAATAGAATCCGCCAACGAAATGGGCGATATTACCACAAAAAGCCTGATTTTGGAGATTATGGGCAAGCACAGCAATCTGATATTAACCGATGAAAACGGGAAAATACTGGATTCCATCAAGCGAATTACCCATGAAAAAAGCTCCGTGCGGGAGGTTTTGCCCGGCAAGGAATATGTTTTTCCGCCTTCCCAAAATAAGAAAAATCCCCTTTTGGCAGAAAAAAACGATTTTCTGTCTGCATTGCATTTGCAGGAGGGCAGACGATTGCAGGAGTTTCTTTATCAGACGTATACGGGCATCAGCCCCCTGATGGCGGGCGAAGTATGCTCCCGCGCCTATTTATCCGCCTCCGACGCCTGTCAGGAAACGACTTTGGAGGAAGGAGAACGCCTTTTTGCCGCCTTTTCTCAAATGATGGAGGAAATACAGCGGGAAGCCTTTCTGCCCGCCATCTATTACCAAAAGGACACCCAACGCATCGTGGATTTTTCCGTGCTGGAAATGACCCAATTCGCCTCTATGCAGGCTAAGGCATACCCCACCGTTTCCGCCCTATTGGAAGGCTTCTATCAGGAGCGGGACAACGCCTTCCATATTCGGCAAAAGGCCCATGACCTGCGGCGGCTGGTAATGACCAATATTGAGCGATGCATCAAGAAAAAGGAAATCCAGCTGAAAACCCTGCGGGAAACCAAAAATATGGATATTTGGAAGAAAAAAGGGGAGCTGCTTACGGCAAATATTTACGCCGTGAAACAGGGTATGACTACCTTCCGCACCGTGGATTTTTATGACGAAAACATGGAGGAAATTGAAATTGCCTTAGACCCCCTCAAAACCCCTGCGGAAAATGCCCAGAAATATTTCAGCAAATACAACAAGGCAAAGCGTACCCTTGCCGCACTGGAAATTCAGCAAAAACAAAACGATGAGGAACTGGCGTATCTGGAAAGTGTACTGAACGCACTGGATAACGCCAAGGACGATGCCGACCTTTCCGAAATCCGAACGGAACTGGCGGAAAGCGGCTTTTTACGGCGGCAGGTGCAGAAAAAAGGAAGCTCCCGCCCTAAAAAGGCAAAGCCCCTGCATTTCATCTCCTCCGACGGGTACGACATTTTTGTGGGCAAAAGCAATCTGCAAAATGACGAGTTGACCCTGCGGACGGCAGAAAGCACCGATATTTGGCTGCACACAAAGGAAATCCCCGGCTCCCATGTGATTATCCGCACCAACGGCACAGGAGAAGCACCGGATACTACGCTGGAAGAGGCGGCGAATTTAGCGGCGTTTTTCAGCAAGGCAAAAAACAGCAGTATGGTGCCTGTGGATTATACTTTGCGGAAAAATGTCAAAAAACCCAACGGCGCCAAGCCCGGTATGGTCATTTATCTCACCAACCGTACCATTTATATCACCCCCGACGAAAATCGGGTGAACCAAATGAAAACAGAGTAGCGCGAGGTTATTTTATGGAGAATTCGATTGCAAAAAACTTCACATTACCCTCTTTAATCGGCTTTACCCTGCCCACCATCATGATGCTGGTGTTTATCGCCACCTATACCATTGTGGACGGTATTTTTATCTCCCGTTTTGTAGGTACCGCCGCCCTTTCCGCCATCAATATTGTATTCCCTCTTATCAATGTCCTGACAGGCATTGGGATTATGCTGGACACCGGCGGCTCTGCCATTATTGGACGGCGACTGGGAGAAGGCAAAGCCGAAGAGGCACGCAGGGATTTTACCCTTATCGCCCTTTTTGCCATAGGTACAGGCGTTTTGCTTTCCCTTCTTTGCACGATATTTATTTCGCCCCTTTCCCGCTTTCTGGGGGCAGATGCACATTTACTGCCCTATTGCGTGGATTACGGCAGGATTTTAATGGGCTTTTGCTCTATTTCCGTGGTGCAGGTATTGTTCCAAACCCTTTTCATTACCGCCGGAAAGCCCCACTTCGGGCTTTGGCTCAACGTCCTGTCCGGCGTAGCGAATATTGTGTTTGACTATATTTTTATCGTCCTTTGCGATATGGGGATTGCAGGCGCCGCTTGGGGAACCGTAACCGGTTTTTTGGTGGGCGGGATACCGCCTTTGGTTTATTTCGCCAAGCCCAGAGCCTCCCTATATTTTGTAAAAACACAATGGAACAGGGGCACCATACTGCATACCCTGCTCAACGGTTCTTCGGAAATGGTGACCTCCACCGCCATGGCAGTCACCACATTCCTCTTTAATTTAACCATGATGCGGCTTTTGGGCGAGGACGGCGTGGCCGCCATTACCATCGCATTATATGCCCAGTTTTTATTCAGTGCTGCCTATTTGGGTTTTGCCAACGGCGTGGCACCCGTATTCAGCTATAATTACGGCAATCGGAATACGGCACAGCTCAAACGGCTCTTTCGTATGTGCATCGGTATCATACTGGTTTCCTCTTTGGTAGGGTTCAGCTTTTCTTATATCGTCGCTACGCCTACCATTGCCATTTTTACGCCGAAGGACAGCAGTACATACACCATCACCCTCCACGGTTATTTGATTTTCGTCTGGAATTTTTTGTTTGCCGGCATCAATATTTTTGCCTCGTCTTTCTTTACTGCCCTTTCCAACGGGAAGGTATCGGCGCTGATTTCTTTCCTGCGCACTTTCGTTTTTGTAGCGGGAAGCATACTGCTTCTGCCCGAATTTTTGGAAATCAACGGCATCTGGCTTGCCATACCCGTTGCAGAAGCACTGACGGTTGCAGTGGCAGTTTTTTGCCTCCTCCGTTATCGGAAGGTCTATCATTATTTCTGAAAGGAGCATCGTCATGAAAAAAACGCTTCGCTATGCCATAAAACATAGTTCTCCCATATTCATCAGCTTCATTCCGGTTGCCCTTGCCTACGGCGTGCTGATGCAAAATGCGGGCTACAATTTTATTTGGACGGGAGCATGCAGTCTTTTTGTGCTGGCCGGCTCCCTGCAATATCTCATGATGACATTTTTCGCCGGCGGCGTTTCCCTGATTACCGTGGCCGTTATGGCACTGCTTTTGAACAGCCGCCATATATTCTACGGGCTATCTTTCATTGAAAAATTCCGTTCCTTCGGGCCTTGGAAATATTTCCTGATTTATTCCCTGACCGACGAGAATTATTCCCTCCATTGCTCCCACGATTTTCCGGAAGGCATCAACGAAAAATGGGCCTATATCCTGACAGCGGCTTTGACCGTTGCCTATTGGGTAATACTCAGTATTTTAGGGGCACTCATCGGCACCGTTATCCCCTTTGACACCACGGGAATCGACTTCGCTTTGACGGCACTTTTCATCGTCATTCTCATTGAACAAATCAAGACCGCTGACAACAGACTGCCTGCATGGATCGGGGGCATTTCCAGCATCGTTTGTATCCTGATATTCGGTGCGGCCAATTTCATACTGCCTGCCCTTGTGATTACCGTTGCCCTACTGTCCATACTCCGCAGCCGCATTGAGCCAAAAACAGAACGGGAGGGAATGAAATGACGCTTTCCATCATGCAATCCATTCTGATTATCGCCATCTGTGCCGGCTGTACCTTTTTGGAACGGGCATTTCCCTTTCTGGTTTTCCGCGGCAATGAGTTACCCGATGTCATCAAATATCTGGGAAAGGCACTGCCTATGGCCATTATGGCAACACTGGTGGTCTATTGCCTAAAGGATACCACATTTACAGCGCCCTCCGCCTTCGCCCCGCAGCTCATGGCCGCCGCCATCACAGCGCTGCTGCATATTTGGCGGAGGAACACCATGCTGAGCATTTTCGGCGGTACTATCGTCTATATGCTTCTGGTGCAAGCCGTATTCTGATGCGCACATAAAAAACGCAGTCTGAGGTTTTGCTCAAACTGCGTTTTTTTGTTACATTGCCAAAGCCATATCCGTCCAGGATACCACGCCTTCCGTGGCGGTATCCAATGCGCCCCAAGGGTCAATGGCCTGTTTTGTTTCGGGGCTGATGGGTGGTACTGCTTTTTGGGGGTGACAATTTTTCATCTGCGGCACGCCGGCCGCAATCAAAACCATTTTGATTCTTCGTTTCAACTCTATCAGCTCCTTTCTCTAGCCTTTACATAGAGTATAAACGAAATATATGTTGTTTTTATGACGCTTTCCGCACAAATTTCTTAATTTCTGCGAAAAAATGTCTTAAGAACACTTCTCCCAAAAAGGGGCGAAAAACACTTCCAGCGCCGCCTTCCCTTGGGCAAAGCCCTCCGGTGCTTCGCTATGCCCCATGGCATGAATCTCCCGCCGATTTGTATAGGTTACATGAAGCACCCACGAATTGCCGCTGCACATACCCAAATCCAACCGGCAAAAGCCATTCCAATCCGAAATATGATTGTTTTGAATGACCCTTTCCAATTCCGCTAAATCGGCTTCTGTTATGTCACAACGACCCTGCCTTCTTTCCCCATCAAACTGCTCCAGCCAAAGCCCCTGCCCCTTTTCGCAGCGGAACCATTCCATTCGACCGCCGGTATCCCCGTAACGAAAGGAAAAGCTTTCTATATTTTCTGCCATGTCGTATCTCCTTTCTCCATAGAAAAAGCCGCCCACCCCAAAGGATAGACGGCTCATTTTGCTCAGGTGTTAAAATTATTTTGCATATTCCACGGCTCTGGTTTCTCGAATCAGATTTACCTTAATCTGACCCGGATATTCCAGCTCCTCCTCAATCTTCTTAGCGATTTCTCTCGCCAGAAGTGTCATACCCTCGTCTGTTACATCTTCGGGTACTATCACAATCCGCAATTCACGTCCTGCCTGAATGGCGAATGATTTTTCAACGCCCTTGAAGCCGTCAGCAATTTCTTCCAGCTTCTGCAATCTCTTAATGTAGGATTCCAAGGTTTCCCTTCTTGCGCCCGGTCTTGCGGCGGAAATGGCATCTGCCGCCTGTACCAAAATCGCTACAATGCTCTCCGGCTCCACATCTCCATGGTGAGCCTCCACGGCATTGATAACAATATGGTTTTCTTTATAACGCTTCAGCAGCCCTACACCAAGGCTGACATGAGAACCTTCCATTTCATGATCCACGCTCTTACCGATATCATGGAGCAGACCGGCACGCTTTGCCAGCGTCACATCTACGCCCAATTCCGCAGCCATCAGTCCTGCTAAATGCGCTACCTCGATAGAGTGTTTCAAAACATTCTGGCCATAGCTGGTACGATATTTCAGCTTACCCAGCAGCTTTATCAGTTCAGGGTGCAGCCCATTGACACCGGTGTCAAAGGTTGCCGCTTCGCCTTCGTCCCTGATGATAACGTCCACTTCTTTTCTGGCCTTTTCCACCATCTCCTCAATACGAGAAGGATGGACACGACCGTCCACGATGAGTTTTTCCAAAGCCAATCTTGCAATTTCCCGACGCACCGGATCAAAGCCGGAAAGAATCACTGCCTCCGGTGTATCGTCGATAATCAGATCGATTCCTGTCAATGTTTCCAACGCACGGATATTTCTGCCCTCACGACCGATGATACGTCCCTTCATCTCATCATTGGGCAGCTGCACAACGGAAACCGTCGTTTCTGCCACATGATCCACCGCACAGCGCTGTATGGCATTGGCAACGATTTCTTTGGATCGTTTGTCCGCCTCCATCTTCGCTTTGCTCTCCACTTCCTTGATAAGCAATGCTGCTTCATGCTTAACGTCGTTTTCCACCTCGGCAAGAATATATTTCTTTGCTTCTTCTGTGGTTAATCCGGAAATACGCTCCAATTCCTGAAGCTGCTTTTCCCGAAGCCGTTTCGCTTCTTCTTTTTGCCGCTCCATCTCCTCCAGCTTTTTGGTCATATGCTCCTCTTTTTTCTCTAAAGCTTCGACCTTTTTGTCCAGAGCTTCTTCCTTCTGGAACAGACGTCTTTCCGTACTTTGAAGTTCGCTTCTTCTGTCGCGCACTTCTTTTTCCAATTCATTTTTTGTTCTGATACTGTCTTCTTTAGCCTCCAGAAGGATTTCCTTCTGCTTGGCCTCTGCCTGCTTTACCGTATCTTCGATAATTTTCTTGGCTCTCTCTTCCGCTACACCGATTTTGGCCTCCGCAACTCTTTTACGGTATAAAACACCAATGGCAGCACCTATAAGAGCACCCACAAGCACCCCGATGACAGCACAGATAATACTTATCAGATCTATGAAAAACACCTCCCCTTATTCATTTTTCAAAGTACACTTTATTTTTTCACATACCAGTAAGTAGCATCAAAAAATGCTGTTATTATTTTATTACTTTTTCACAGGCCTGTCAAGAAACAATTCACTCCGTTAAAGCGTTCTGGACGCAAAAAAATGCCCCCAAATCACCCTATTTACAGATATTTCAGGGACATTTTCACCACCGGAAAATATTATAAATTTATGCCTTCTGCTTTTCTATCTCAAAATGCCCAAATTCCATCGGTGCCGGCTCTAACACGACTTTACCGCCATAATTTTCCTCCAGCTTTTTCAGATAGACCTCCTCCTTGCCCGCAAAGGCAGAAAGGAGCCTACTATCTGCTCGTACCGTAATTTTCTGATAAATGGTATTGGCAAAAATACTCTCCGCCTGCCTACGCATTTTCGTCACCGTCCATTCAATAGACGGCAACCGCCCTGTCCCCTCGCAGGCACGGCATTTTGTCGTCATCTGCCGTTTTAGGGAAGGACGGGTCTTTTTGCGGGTCACCTGCATCAAGCCCAGCTCTGTCATGCCTACTACCAGCGTTTTAATACGGTCTTTTTTCACTGCCGCCTCCAGCGTACGGGTCACCTCTTTTTGTGCCTCCGCCGACGCCATATCGATAAAATCAATGATGATAATACCGGAAAGATTTCTAAGGCGCATCTGCTTTGCCGCTTCCTCCGCCGCTTCCAGGTTGGTTCGCAAAATGGTCTTTTGCAAATCCCCCCGTCCGGCTGCCTTGCCCGTATTCACATCAATCACCACGCAGGCCTCTGTTTCCTCAATCACCAGAAAGCCTCCGCTTTTGAGCCAAACTCGCTCCTCCAGTGCTTTTTCGCTCTGGCTCTCCAAAAAATATGCCTCGAACATAGGCAGCTTTTCTCCGTAATAACGCAGGGCAGGCTGTCCCTCACCACCAAAATCCCCTGTTTGACACAATTCCTCATAAGCCTGTTCGTCGTTAAGCACAAATTCCGCCACATCAGCGGCATAAAAATCTCTGACCGCCCGCTTTACAGGATGGGTTTCCTGCAGCAACAACGCCGGCGGCAACAAAAACTGCCCCTGATCCAGCTTGTCCCATTTTTTCCTTAAGGCATTGATTTCCTTTTCGTACTCCTCTCGTCCCTTTCCGGCACCGTTGGTACGAACAATGACGCCACAGCCTTCCGGCAACAGTTCCGCTATTATCCCTCGAATCCGTTCCCGCTCCGCAGAATCCGTAATCTTGCGGGAAATGCCGATTTCTCCTTTCTCCGTGGGCAAAAGCACCAAAAATTTACCGGGGAAAGAAAACCGATCCGTCAATACGGCGCCCTTCTCCCCCACGGCATCTTTTTCTACCTGCAAAACCAATGTATCGCCTGTCTTGGGGCGGGCGGCGTTTTTCCCCTCATCGGAAACCGCCCTGACATTCCCATAATAAAAATAACCGTTTTTGCCTGTGCCGATATCCACAAAGGCCGCCTGCAAATTGGGCATGACATTGGCAACTCGTCCGGCGTAAATATTCCCCACCAGACTTTCCTCCCGCTTACTTTCGTAATATAATTCCTGTAATTTACCATCCTCTGCCAATGCAATTCTTGTCAAATCCGCAGAAACATCTATGAAAACCCGTTTCAATATAATCCCTCATTCTATACCGCTTCTTTTCCTGCAACCGTTTTTTGCCATGCCTGAATGACTTATCATTATTATAAGCACTTTCCGCCCCATTTGTCATGGTTTTTTTAGAAATGCACGCCTCTTGCCGTATATTCCGCCCGCACACTATCCGTCCAGCCCAATGTGACATAATTCATGGGGTCCAGCAATTCGCCGTCCTTCCAAAGGCTATAATGCAGATGGGGGCCTGTGGTAAGCCCCGTATTGCCCGATTTCGCAACAGCCTGCCCCTGTTTAATCTCCTCCCCCTCCTGCACCAGTACCTCCGAAAGATGGGCGTACATGACCTCATAGCCGTCCTTGGTTTCAAATTTCACCAGATTGCCATAGGTGGGGGAATTTCTCACCTCTGTCACGATACCGCTTTTGACAGCCGCTACATCTGTTCCCACCGGCACGGCAATATCCAGCCCATTATGCAGCTCCTCCTTGCCCAATACCGGATTTTTCCGCACACCGCAGGATGATGTAATGATGCCCTGCACAGGATCCAGCCATTCCTCCCGCTTTTTCTCCCAGCGTAATGCTGACCATGTAGCAATACTAGGGGGACTCCTCTGTATCCGGACGATACAGACTTTGGGGGTTCTTTTCGGACGGCGCTACCTGCTTTGCCCTGCGAAACACAGGCAGGGAAACCTGTTGTTCCCGAAAAAAAGCCACCGTCTTATCCCGCATATCTGCTACTTGCTCCGCCGGCATCTGATGGGCAATAGCCTCTTTTACTCGGCTACATACCTGGTCCGATGTTTCCGTATGAAAAAGCGAAAGCAAAAAACACGCCCCCACCAAAACCGCCGTAACATAGGCCCGAAAAGCAAACCAGCCTCCCCTCTGCTTTTCTTTGCCTCTTGCCATGGCTCTGGCACGCATCTGCCGCTCTGCTTCCCGTCTGCGTCTTTCTTGTTCTGTCATTTTTCTCACCCCTCTTTGCTAGATATATGTCCAAAAACCGACAGATATGAACGCAACTTGTCTGCTTCCTCACGAAAAAATCCCTGACACTTCAGTATCAGGGATTCTACTTATTTTTTTGCCTGCTCCAGGCTTTGTGCCACAGCATCCAGCACCAGCTGGGCAGAACGTGCATTTTGCGGTGAAACCTCAATGGTTAAGGATTGGGTAGCCACAACTTCTCTGCCCACTTCCTTCGCCGCAGATTTTAACAGAGGATAAAACGCCGCCACGGCATCGGATTCCTCCTTCAGCGCCACATCGGCAATTTTCCCATCGGCAACCGTTACTGCCACATGGGCTGTTTCTGCTCCTACCGCCATCTGCCCGTAATATGTACCATCCCGATAAGCACCGCTATCTCCGTCCCCCAAGTGCAGAAAGAAATAAATCAGCCCAATCAGAATAATCACACCCAGCACGGCAAATACCGCCGTTTTGATCAGCTCCCTGAGCTTCACCACCATAAATCTCGTTCGACTCACAATACCCCTCCCGAAAAAGCTCTTTACCATACCTTATGAGCCATCCCTCTGCTTTATGCTGTCGTACAAGTTCCCCTTGAAAAAAAACTCTCCCTTCGGTATCATGGAAAAAAAGGCAGAAGGAAGGGCATCATATGGGACTGCGGTTTATCATCGGCAGAGCGGGTACGGGCAAAACCACCCTCTGTATGCAGGAAATTATACAACAACTGAATCAGAAACAGCGGCAGCAAATACTCATCGTGCCGGAGCAATTTACCTCTCAAGCAGAACGGGATTTGACAGGACTAACAAAGCATCGCGCCATTTTAACGGCGGAGGTTCTCAGCTTTGGCCGATTGGCCCACCGCATTTTTGCCAAAAAAGGCATGGGCAGTCGTATCCCGCTGGACGATGTGGGCAAGGCTATGGCACTGCGAAAAATACTGTTGCAGGAAAAGGCGCATATTGTCTATTTCCAAAATGTGATGGACAAGCCCGGCTTTGTGGAACAACTGGGATTGACGATTACGGAATTTTTTCAATACCGCATCACGCCCGAGCAAGCACAGGCTCTCTCCCAAGGAGAAGCCCTCTCCCCCGCCGCTAAGGAAAAGCTGGCGGATTTGAGCCGCATTTACAGTGCTTATCAGGAGTTCTTACGGCAGGATTATCTCTCCGGCGACGAGATTTTAGGGCTTTTGGCAGACAGGCTGGATACCGATGCCGGTCTGGGAAATACAGAAATCTGGCTGGACGGGTTTTACGGCTTTACCCCACAGGAATATCAGGTCATTCGCCGCTTGCTGCTGCTTGCCCCTCAAGTAAATATCACCCTTCCCATGGACAGAAACAGCTTTACCGCCGCTTTCCTGCCTAAAACCGCACCTTTTTACGAACCCTACCGCACGAAACAGAAGCTGACGGCTCTGGCACAGGAACTGGGGCTTGCTGCCGTTCCGCCTGTTTTTCTGGAAAAGAATATGCGGGCAGAAACAGAGGAATTACGGGGATTGGAAAAAAATTTCTTCTATCATTTTTTCAAAAAAACGCCCCTTGCCCAAAGCGTACATATTACCGCCTGCCCCTCCATACAAGAAGAAATCCGCTTTGCTGCAGGGAAAATACTGCGTCTTGTGCGGGAGGAGGGCTGTCGTTTTCGGGAGATTGCCATTGTCACCAACGCCATGGAATCCTATGAAAAAAGTGTACGGGGAATTTTAGCGGAATATCATATCCCCTGCTTCATTGATGCCCGCAGGGAAACGGCGTCCCACCCTTTGGTGGCGGTCTTAAACGGGCTTCTGGATAGTTTGGTGTATGATTTTGGCTACGAGGCCATGTTTTCCTACCTAAAATCAGGGCTGGCCTCTCTTTCCGCAGAAGAAACGGATATTTTGGAAAATTATGTGCTGGCTTACGGCATAAAGGGCTACAAATGGAAACAGGAATACTGGGATTACGGCTTGGCAAAAGAAGGTGCAGAAACCATTGAAGCCATCAACGCCCTGCGGGAAAAGGTCATGGTACCCTTTGCCCCCCTCCTCCCCCTTTCCAAAACAAAGTCATTCCCCTTTTGCGAATTTCTTGCACTGTTACGGGGGCATTTAGAAGCACTGCACGTTGCCGAAACATTGGAGCAATGGGTGGAAGATGCCACCGACAGCGGAAACCTGCATAAAGCTGAGGAGCATCGGCAGATTTGGCATTTGGTCATGGACGTATTGCAAAAGGCGGAGGATATTCTGGGGAAGGAAAGCCTGACACTGCCGGAAATGGTCAAAATATTGGAAGCAGGCTTGGAAAAATGCACCATGGGCGTTATCCCCCCTACGGCGGATTGCCTGCTCATCGGGGATATTGAACGCAGTCGTCTGCCGGAAATCAAATATCTTTTTGTGCTGGGGGTCAATGAAGGAGTACTGCCCGCACCGGCTCTTGCACAGGGTATCTTTACGGAAGCAGAGCGGGAACTGCTTTCCATGCAGGGTATGGAACTGGCTAACGGCAGTAAGCAAAAGCTGTTTGAGGAGCAATTCCTCATTTATCGGGGACTGACAAAACCCTCCCGCGGACTTTGGCTGACCTTTGCCACAGGGGACAGCGAAGGACAGGCACTCCTGCCCTCCTCCCTCATCGAACAGCTGCGCCGCTTGGACGATACCCTTGCCATAGAGCCTATGCCGGAATTTTCTCCGGAGGAAACCTCTGCGGAGCCCACATTCCATATTTTGGGAAGAAAAATGCGTAGCCATACGGAGGAAACACCCCTCTCCCCCTTATGGCAGGATATATACAGCTTTTTTGACGAAACCCCTGCATGGCAGGCACGACTGGCTCTATTACAAAAAGGACTGGGACGAAGCGGAAAGGTGGAACCCCTTTCCAAAAAAACCGTTCAGGCATTATACGGGAAAAATATTCTTTCCAGCGTTTCCCGTTTGGAGCGGTTTGCGGGGTGCCCCTTCTCCTTTTTTGCGGAATATGGATTAAAGGCGGAGGAACGGCGGCTTTATCAGCTCCACGCACCGGATTTGGGCACATTATTCCATGAGGTGCTGGAGATATTCTCCAACAAATTGGAGGAAGGCAGTATCCCTTGGAAAGACCTGAACAAAGAAAGAACAGAGGCCCTTATTTACGCCGCCGTGGAAGAAGCTGCCCCTCACCTGGGCAACCGTATCCTCATGGAAACTGCCGCCAATCAATATCTCATTCATCGGCTGAAACGCATCTCCGCCAGAGCCGCTTGGACACTGGTGCAGCATTTGCAATGCGGAGATTTTACACCCGCAGGCTACGAGGTAGGCTTCGGAGCCCACGAGGCTCTGCCACCTATTGTCATATCGCTTGCCGATGGCGGGAACCTGATTCTGAGCGGCAAAATCGACCGGGTAGATTTATTGGATGCAGAGGGGAATCGGTATGTGAAAATCATTGACTATAAATCCGGCAATAAAAAATTCAGCTTTCAGGAGATTTATTACGGTCTACAATTGCAGCTGCTGATTTATATGGACGCTTATCTGAAGCATTTTAGCCGTCAGGAAATGGTAATCAAGCCCGGCGGGGTCTTTTATTTTCATATTTACGACCCCGATTTGGTGCTGGACGAGGAGCTTTCTGCAGAACATATCAGGCAGGCATTATTTGAGAAAATGCAGATGTCCGGGTTACTTTTAAGCGATGAAGCCCTCCTGCGGGGCATCGACCGCACCTTGGATACAGAAAGCGAAAATGGCGCCTGTGCCTCTGCCATTGTACCTCTGAGTTTGAATAAGGACCATACCCCTTCCGCCAAGTCAAATTTGGCCACGGAAGAACAATACGAGGCTATTCTTGCCTTTGTCACGAAAAAGGCAAAGGAAATCGGCGAACGAATGAAAGCGGGAGAAATTGCACCCTCGCCATATCGTAAAGGCGGACAGACTCCCTGCGATTATTGTAAATTCCGCTCCATCTGCCGCTATGATTATGAAGAAGCTCCCCATTGGAGAAATTTGAAATCCATCGACAAAAAAGAATTTTGGGAAAGTTTATAAGCCCAATAAAAAAAGCCCTTCGTTCCTTAATTTAAGAAACGAAAGGCTTTTTATTTTAGAATTTCTCCCAATATTGCTTGACACTGCCCTCCGAAAGGGCATCCATATAAGAATCGGCCATTTCAAAAATCTCTTCCTCGTCCTTGATTTTTAGAAGGACGCTGTTTTTCTCCACAGAAATATCCCTGTGCTTCCCTTTATGCTTGGTCACCCATTCCTGAAATTCCCGTTCCCATTTTGCAATGACCTTTTCCCCTTCTTCATAGCAAAGAAGTTCGTCCTTTACACTTTCCAGCACTTCCTCTATGGTCAGTTTCATAAAACCCTTCCTTTCAACCCTCCGGCGGCGTCATGCCAAAATGGGCATAGCCCGACTTCGTCACCACACGCCCTCTGGGTGTACGCTGGATATAACCCAACTGCAACAAATAGGGCTCATACACGTCCTCTATGGTTTCCGCTTCCTCATTGATGGACGCCGCCAATGTATCCAGCCCGACAGGCTTACCGCCGAATTTTTCAATCATAGTCAGGAGCATTTTTCTGTCGATTTGATCCAGCCCCATTTTATCCACGTCCAATAAATCCAGTGCAAAACGGGCTACATCTCCGGTAATCACGCCATCGTAGCGCACCTGGGCAAAATCCCGCACCCGTTTGAGCATACGGTTTGCCAGCCTTGGCGTTCCTCTGGAGCGGCGGGCAATCTCCTCCGCACCGCTTTCCTCCAGCTTCACCTGCAACACTTCCGCCGAGCGGTTCAATATGGTCTTCAGATTTTGCACCGAATACGGCTCCAGCCGTTGTACGACGCCAAAACGGTCCCTCAAAGGGGCTGTCAAAAGGCCGATGCGTGTCGTCGCTCCAATCAGGGTGAATTTCGGCAAATCCAGCCGGACAGAACGTGCCCCCGGCCCCTTGCCAATCATAATATCAATGACAAAATCCTCCATGGCGGGATAGAGAATCTCCTCTATCATGCGGTTAAGGCGGTGGATTTCGTCTATAAACAGCACATCTCCCTCACTCAAGCTGTTCAGCACCGCCGCCATATCTCCCGGACGCTCAATGGCAGGGCCTGAAGTGGTTTTGATATTCACGCCCATTTCATTGGCGATGATATTGGAAAGGGTGGTTTTGCCCAAGCCCGGAGGACCATACAGCAACACATGATCCAACGCCTCTTTCCGCTGTTTCGCCGCTTCTATAAATACCTTTAAGTTTTCTTTTACATTTTCCTGCCCGATATAGCTCTCCAGACTGGCAGGGCGCAGCTTTGGCTCCAGTTCTCTATCTTCCTCCCGCAGCCCTGCTGTCAAAATCCGTCTGTTTTCCAAATGAAACACCTGCTTTTAGTTAAAATGAAATCATTTTCTTTAATGCCGCTTTCAAAATATCCTCCGTAGTCATGCCCTCCGCCGCCACAGCATTGACCGCCTTTGCCGCCTCACTGCGGCTATATCCCAATGCCGTCATAGCGTCAATGGCTTCAAACTTGGCATCGGCACCACCGGAGGGCGTCAATTCTCTCTGCCATGCTTCTCCATCTGTCAGGGCGTCCTCCGTCTTAAATTTATCCTTCAACTCCAGAATCACCCGTTGTGCCGTTTTTCTGCCGATTCCCGGCGCCTGAGAAAGGGTTTTTATATCATCGGAAATAACAGCCATAACAATTTCCGCCGGCGTCAGTTGGGATAAAAAGCCCAAGGCACCCTTCGGCCCTACGCCGCCTACCAAAAGCAGCTTATGGAACATTTCCTGCTCCTCCATCGAAGAAAAACCATACAGGGCAACACCGTCCTCCTTCACGCTGAAATAGGTGAACACCTTTACCTCCTCCCCCGTTTGGGGCAACTTGGCCAGCGTGGCGGGAGAGACAAAAATCCGATAGCCGATTCCTGCCGTTTCCACTATAATATAAGTTTCTGCCCGCCTTTCCAGCGTGCCTTTGATATACGAAATCATGATTTTTCTCCTCACTTCCTATTTATCATCATATCAAATGTTTCCACAAAGCACAAGAGCACAGCAAAAATACGTTCGCTTTTTTACAGCAGAAATACGATACAAAAAGGGACACAAAGCCATAGCCTTGTGCCCCTTTTGTCGTGGGTTTTTCTCAGCTGCCCATCATATTGGGTAACAGCATCGAAATGGAAGGGATATATGTAATTACCAATAACGTGACAATCATCAAAATCAGGAACGGTATAATACCCTTAATGACCGTATCCAAGGTGGTTTCGCCCACGCGTGAGGCAACAAACAGGTTTACCCCCAGAGGCGGTGTAATAAAACCAATCGCCAAGTTTACAACCATGATGATACCGAAATGTGTGACATCTACGCCCATTGCCGTCACAACGGGATACAGAATGGGCGCCAGAATCATAATGGCACACAATGTTTCCATGAAACAGCCGACAATCAGCAGCAATACATTAATCAGCAGCAGAATGATGATTTTGCTGTCTGTCAGGGACATCAGCGCAGAAGCTACTGTTGTGGGGATACGCCCCAGCGTCATAACCTTGGAGAAGCCCGCTGCACAGCCGATTACAATCAAAATGCTGGCTGTGGTTTCACAAGCATTTTTCGTCACCTGCATGAGCTGTTTCAAATCCAATTCCTTATAAATAAAGCAACCGACAATTAAGCTATAAATAACGGACACTGCCGCCGCTTCTGTCGGGGTAAAGATACCGCCGTAAATACCACCCAGAATGATAACGGGTGCCAGCAACGCCCAAAAGCCGTCTTTGATGGCATCAAATGCTTTTTGCAGGCTAAAGGCTTCCTCATCACCCTTATAGCCATTTTTCTTAGCATAAATATAAGAATAAGCAATTAGCACCAGACCAATGAGCAGACCGGGAAGGAAGCCTGCCAAAAACAGCTTGGATACAGAGCTGTTTGTGGTAACGGAATAGATAACCATAGGAATACTGGGCGGGATAATAACCCCGATGGAGCCTGCCGCCGCAATCAATGCCAACACAAACTTTTTATCATAACCCTTTTCCAGCATAGTGGGTATTACCATACCGCCGACTGCCGCTACCGTAGCCGGGCCGGAACCGGAAATTGCCGCAAAAAACATACATACCACAACAGTCACAATAGCCAGACCGCCGCTGATACGTCCGAAGAACACATTGGCTACATTCAGCAGGCGTTTGGAGATACCGCCGCCGCCCATCAACTCCCCGGCAAAAATGAAGAAGGGAATTGCCATTGTGGGGAAGGAATCACAGCCTGTCACAAGATTCTGTGCGATAAAGCCGAAAGTCAACTGTCCTGTATAAAGAATATACGCCAATGATGCGATGCCCAAAGAAAAACCAATGGGAACCGTTAGCACCAGACACGCTACCAATGTAAGAAATACTACTGCAACAATACTACCTGTCATACCTCAGTTCCCTCCTCTGTTTCGCCATGAGAAAGCTTACCTGCTCTTCTTACAATACATTGCAGTTGGCGGATTGCCGTTAACACAAAGCCTACCAGCGGTGCCGCATATACAAACTGCATCGGGATACCGATTGCCGGAGATAACTGACCGCTCCATGTGATTTTCTTGAATACGGTTACACCCGTTACGGCGATAAATACAGAAAACGCCAATACAATGATTTCACTGAGCAATTCGATATAGGGACGCAACTTTTTGGGATACAGATTGATCGCCGCATCAATACGAATATGCTTTTCCCGTCTTGCCGTATAGCTGACGGAAAAATACACCAGCCATACAAACAAATATCTCGCCAATTCCTCCGACCATGTCAGGGAATTTTGGAATATATAACGCATGATAACCTGCACAAATATAATGATACTCATTGCAAAAATCAGAGGAATCATAAAAAATTCTTCTACATGATCCAAAATATATTTCATTGTCCATTCCCCCTTTTAAGATTCTGCTTCCACAGGAAATTTTTCCTTCGCCTTTGCCGCTTCGCGATACAACAAGTCTACAATGGCAGGGTCATCACATTTCTGTCTTGCCAAATCATCCAGCCCTGCACAAGCCGCCTTAAACCCTTCCACGGCCTCCGGTGTCAATTCGTTATAAATCATACCGGGGTAATTTTTGATATTTTCCAGCGCAACGGCTTCATATTCGCCGCAACGCTCTCTTTCATAGGCAACAGCTTCTTTGGAAACCTTCATGACAACCTCCTGCTGTTGGGGTGTCAAGCCGTCGAATTTTTCTTTACTCATCAAAATCAGATAAGGCGAGTAAATGTGTTTCGTATAGGTATAGCATTTCTGTACTTCGCAGAACTTTGTCTGCCATGTCAGCTCTGCACCGTTATCCTGCCCATCTACCGTTCCCTGCTGCAATGCTGTAAACAGTTCGGTAAAAGCCATAGGGGTAGGATTTGCACCGTAGTTTTTCCACTGCTGGAGCTGGATTTCGTTCTCCATAATTCTGATTTTCAGCCCCTTCAAGTCCTCCACTGTTTTGACCTCGCGGTTGGTTGTGGAAAGGGTACGGAAGGAATTTTCCTGAAATTGCAATAGCTTAAAGCCTTTTTCCTCCAACCCTTCCGCCAATGTGTTTCCGAAAACGCCGTCCAGCACTTCATATACCTGCTGTTTGCTGTCAAAAAGCCACGGGATATCCAGACTGAAAATATCGTGGTCGAAAGATGCAACTGTGGCATTTGTCGCCAACACGATATCGTAATTGCCGAACTGACAGCCCTCCAACAACTCTCTTTCGGAGCCCAGCACGTTATCTGTGTAAATATCGCAGGTCAACGTGCCTCCACTTTCCTGCTCCAAACGCATTTTGAAAAATTTTGCCGCATCAATGGTGGCCGGTGCATTCCCCAATGCATAAATAAAATGATAGCAATCATCTGCCAGCTCTACACCGGAGTCAAAATTGACAGGCTCCACCTTTTTTTCCACAAAGCCTTGTGCCGCTGCATTTTCCGCCGCACTATCCGCATTTTCTGTTTTTGGAGTGCCACATCCGGCGAAACCCAAAGTCAGAACTGCCGCCATAGTCACAGCGATTCCCTGTTTCAACATACAAATCCTCCTCCTTATGAAATATGTGTGGCCTCGCCTGCTTCCTCCCGTCAGGCGAGGGTATTGCCATACTATTTTTGCAGAATAAAATATTTTTTCTCAAAAAAGAAATTCTTTTTGCGAAAATAAATCTTTTTTATGATTATAAATTAGCTTTTTTTGTCAGTCAATTCACAAAAAATCTAAAATATTATTTTATTTACGGCAAATAAAACTTATTTTTTGTTAAAAATATATAATATTTCTAAATTAAATAGATTTTTTGGACAAAAAATCAATCTTTCTTCCTTGTATAAAAATAAATTTCGCTTCCGGCAGATGCAAATTCCGAAATGCAACTCATTTCCTGCATTTTCAGTCCGAAATACACCCTCTCTGCAACAAAAAAGAAGCGAAAAATAATTCTTCTTTTTGCGGAAATGATATAGATTTTTTTGAAAAAAGAATGTATAATATCCATAAATAATAAAATATATCCGTTTCATTCTGTAAAAAAGTTAGATTTTCCGAAAAGAAGGTGGACAATTTGAGCGAAAACACACCCATAAAACGAAAAGAAAAGAAATTAACACAGACCGAACAGATTTATCAAACAATCAAAGATGATATTGCCGCCAAGCTCTATCAGCCCGGCGAAAAGCTGAATATCAAAGAATTAGCAAGAAAATATCACGTTAGTGATACACCGGTCAAACAGGCCCTCCAACGGCTGGCAGAGGAAAAAATCGTGGTCAATACCCCCAATAAAGGGATGCGTATCCGTACATTAACCCCCCATGA
The DNA here is from genome assembly GCA_017523325.1 of Anaerotignum sp. Taxonomy (GTDB): domain Bacteria; phylum Bacillota; class Clostridia; order Lachnospirales; family Anaerotignaceae; genus Anaerotignum_A. Next base: position 79,050 of record JAFWWO010000017.1, read on the forward strand.
GCTACATGACATTTTTGATATGCGTTTGATGATGGATACCTTTTTTGCAAAAAACATTATGACTTCTCTCAAATATAACATTGCGTTGCGCCAACAACTTCTTGACAATTTGGCCGCCCAGAGAGCGTTCATAGAAGAAAACGATTCCTCCAGAAAACCAAAGGAATATTTTGAACTGGATATGGAGTTTCACACTTTATATCTGGCCGCCTCCGGCAATCAAAAGGCTGTCGACACATTATCCCAATTGCAGCCCTTTACCTATGCAGCCGGAACCTATGTGAGCCAACCCTATTATCGGGACTGCGAATGTGTGGAGGAGCATCAGGCAATTATGGACGCCGCCCTGGCTTGCGACCTGAATGCACTGCATACCGCCATTACCGAGCATTTGGATAATTCCAGAAAAGCATTACAGCTGATTTTTAATGTGAACCAAATCATCGATTCCGAATAACAATAAGGACCCCGCCGGTGCAAACGCACGACATCGGGATCCTTGTTCTATCATCATACAAACCATACAAAAAGGCATCGGTCTTTTCCGATGCCTCTGATTTTTGCTTTATTTTTTTCCTTCTACCCGCTTCGTAATATATTCCGAAACTTCCTCATAGGGAATATCCAAAGCCACAGAAAACTCACGATGCAACAACTCTTTGGCAATCTTCCCATATTCCTGCTCGGTCTTTGCCAGCTTTTTGCCGCTTTCCTCCAAGGTTTTTTCCTTCCGATATACCGTCTTAATCAGCCGCACCAAATCCTCACACTGATGGGTATCCAAAAAGCCTTTATATTTTTCACTCAGTGCACGCACATCCTGTCCCGCAGTCGCTTCCTCCTGAATATGGGGAATTTGGTCAATCAGCTGCTCTGCCTGCGCCTTTGTCAGTATAGGCCGCATAAACACCTTCGTATCCACCGCCGCATAAATCACGCCGGAGCCGAAAACAGGTGCCAACGTATAATACTGCTTTCCTTTTCTATCCACAGGCAGACCCGTCGGAACACCGATTTCTTCCACACGGCAAATCCCATCGTTGCCATAAATTACAAATTCACCTTTTTGAAACATGGTTCCTCCTCCTCTGCCGTCCTATTTTGGCGGTCATTCCATTGCCTCTTTTCCGAATCTTATACCGCCTGTTTGATTTAGTATAGCACATTTTTGAGGGAAATTGCAAAGGTGAATTTTTTCATATTATTCCATCACCAAAATTTCTATCCCCGCTTCCTCCAATATGCTTTTGGATAGTTCATCAGGGTATTCTCCCCTATGTACGATGCGGGTAATGCCTGCATTCACCAGCATTTTGGCACAAATCACGCAGGGCTGGAGGGTAATATAAATGGTTGCACCCTCTGTGCTGACGCCGATTTTTGCCGCCTGAATGATGGCATTTTGCTCCGCATGGAGGGCACGGCAAAGCTCATGGCGCTGTCCGGAAGGAATATTCAGCCGCTGCCGCTCACAGCCACCGATTTCCGTACAATGCCGCAGACCCGACGGTGCTCCGTTATATCCCGTTGTAATAATACGATTATCCTTTACAATCACAGCCCCTACCTGTCTGCGCAGACAGGTGGATCTGGTTTTGACAATCTCGGCTATTTCCATAAAATATTCGTCCCAGCTGGCTCTCACCTTTGGTTCCTCCTTATTTGGTTCTGCAAATTCCGTTTTTTGTATCCAAAATAGCATAAAAAAGCCCCGTTGTCAAAACGGGGCCATCGTTTATTAGATAATCAGGTTCATCTTCTTCGCTTCAAATTCCAATTCCTCTCTAAACTGGGGGGCTGCAAGAGAAATAATCATTTTTGCTCTCTCACTTGCCGTCTGCCCTTTCAGGCGAACAATATTATGTTCCGTTACCAAAAAGTCCACTTCGTTTTTACTTGTGGTTACAATAGAGCCGGGAGTCAGAACAGGTTTAATTTTAGAGATTGTACCGCCTTTTGCAGTAGAGGTCATGGCAATAAAGCCTTTGCCGCCCTTAGAGATGTTTGCCCCACGCACAAAGTCTACCTGACCGCCGGAGCCGCTATAATGCAGCGTGCCCAAGCTCTCTGCACAAACCTGACCGAACAAATCGATTTCTACGCAGGCATTGACGGAAATAAAATGATCATGCTGCCCGATGACATAAGGGTCATTGGTATAATCCACCGGGTGCATTTCAAAGGCAGGGTTATCGTCCATATAATCGTACATTTTTTTGGTACCCCATGCCAATGTGGAAATGGTTTTCCCTACGTTAATAGGCTTTTTCATGTTCGTAACAGCGCCGCATTCAATCAAATCCACCATACTATCGGTGAACATCTCCGTATGAATGCCCAAATCCTTTTTATCCTGCAACAAAACACCTACGGCATTGGGAATGCCGCCGATACCCAACTGTATTGTGGCACCGTCGGGCACTTCGTCTGCAATCATCTGTCCGATTTTTTTATCCATATCCGTCAGGGGTGCGGCTTCCAGCGTCAAAAGCTCTCTGGAGGATTCACAAAGAGCCGTTACCTCGGAAATATGAATGAAGTTATTCCCCATCACACGAGGCATTTTATCATTGACGTCCAACAAAATAATAGCCGCCTTACTCTTCATGGCCATGACTTCCGCACCGGACATCCCGCAAGTGAAATAGCCGTGCTTATCCATAGGGGAAACCTCTGCATAAAAGACATCAAGGCGGGGCTGTATCTCTCTCCAATAGCCGGGAATGGTGCTGTAATTATTGGGGATATATGTATAATACCCCTGCTGAACCGCTTTTCTGCCGGCTCCGCCTGTAAACCAGGAAACATAATCATATTTGCCCTTCAGTTCAGGGTTCATGAAAACACCGCCCTTTACGGACAATGTTGCATGGTGCATTACGCCGGTAATCTCTCCCTTACGGGCTCTTTCTCCAATGGCGTCACAAATGGCTGTGGGTTCCTCCAAGCCTGTTGGGCAAGCACAAATATCGCCGGATTTTACATACATCGCAACTTCTTCCGGCGTTTTCCGTTTCGCCAGATACATTTCCTGAAATTTATTCATATTACTTTCATCCTTTCCTCTTTTTGCCGCAGATGGAATTTCCGCAAGAATTGGTTATCATTCTTCGATTACAACATACAATTCGCAACAGTATTTTAGCATAAATTCACAATTAAAGTAAAGAGATATTCCCTCTTGTTCTTCAAATAGTACAAAAATGCCCCATTTTCTCAAAATCAAAGTCAAAAAAAGCTGCTGTTTTTCATTTTTGCTGCAAAAAAACATTTTGGAAATTCCGAAAAACACTGTAAAAATAAAGGAAACTCCCCTTTTCTCCTCTATCCGGACTATTGTGATTGTTGTCATACAACGTGAAAAGCCCATGGAAAAGGGAGAACCCCTATTTCAGGAATCCTCCCTTCTTCCGATACCTCTATCATAAACTCATATTCATCGAAACACAATCTATCGGAAAATATAGAATATATTGAATTGATTTCGATCTATGTGAATGTATCATCAAATCAGGTACTGCTGTATTTCCGCCGGAAGCAGTTCCGCTTTGCGACTGATAATCATTACGAAATCCATTTCTGCTTCCTTAGAAGTCTTTTCCAGCTCCTGAATAAAGGAAACGAATTCTTGATCGCTGATTTTATCCACAATATGGTTTAATCCATCAATATAGATGGTTTCAATATCGCTATTCTGAGAAAGTATACCACACACAAATCCTCTGAATACCAACGGATTTTCCATAATAAACTTGGGTGTGTCTACAAAACGAACGCTGTAATGCAAATCGTACATATGACTGCTGTCATCGTCTACAAAAACGATACTGCCCTTCGCTTCTTTGCTGGCTTCATTCGCCATCGCAATCATTTTTTTGGTTTTACCTTCGCCTTTTTCGCCTGCAAGAATCTTAACCATTGTAATCTCCCCCTTCATATTTTGGCGATATACTTTCATATGTTCTGTATTGCAACAGATCTTCCATAAAGAAGTTTTCTGTTATTTATTTTAATTCTCTAAAAGTATGTCCAATCCTCTTTTTTTCCATACTTTTTTTCCTGTTTTCAGAGTTTTGGCCTTTTTCACAAAAAATATTCCTAAATTTTATTCAACTTTTTCGGAATGTTTCCCATTTCCTTTCTGCACCAATGCCGCCGCCCCTAATACACCGGCATCATTGCCCAGCGCCGCCAATACAATTTCCTTGTTGCGACAATGGGGAAACACCTGTTTTTGATAGGCCGGACAGATTTTATTCAATAGGAAATCACCGGCTCTGCTCATGCCGCCGCCTATGACAATTCTCTCCGTATCCACAATATAACCGGCATTGGCCAGGGCGATACCCAATCTTTCGGCAGCAAAATCCACCACCTGCATCGCCAATACATCGCCCCCTCGGGCAGCCGCCCAAACATCTTCGGCACTCATACGAGGCAAATGTCGCAAAGAGGACGCCTCATCTCCCTCCTGCAACAGGCGTTTTGCCCTTTGCACCACCCCCGTGGCCGAGGCATACTGCTCCAGACAGCCTTTTTTCCCACAGCCGCAGCTTTCTGTTTCGTAAGGGTCTATGGTCATATGGCCGATTTCTCCCGCCACACCACTTTCTCCCATGAGAATTTGCCCATTTTGAATGATGCCGCCGCCAACGCCCGTTCCCAGCGTTACCATCAGCATACTGTTTGCACCCCTTCCGGCGCCATAAACAGCCTCTCCCAAAGCCGCCACACGGGCATCATTGCCGATGCAAACGGGAGAAATGCCAATCACCTTCTGCGCCAGCTGTCCCAAAGCCACATCGCCCCAGCCGATATTTACCGTACCGTGGAGTATTCCATCGTCTGTAACCGGACCGGGCACCGCCATGCCAATTCCTGAAATATCCGCTCTCTCCAGCCCTTCCTCCGCCAGTATCTCCTCCAGCGTCATTCGAATATCCTGCAAGACAGGTGTGGGGTCTGCTCCCTTCCTTGTGGGAAGTTCTCTACGGACTCCTATTTCGCCCCCTTCGGAAACCAAGCCGATTTTTATGGTTGTTCCACCAATATCAATCCCAAAATAATGGCTCATAAGGATTCTCCTTTATATTGATACACAATTTTATATATCTGCTCCCGATACCGCTCATAGGTTGCTTCATCAATCGTTCCGGGCCTTGTCATCAGCCTTAGCGGCAACATTCCCTGACCTTTTCGCATGGGCGGCTGTAAATAAGGGTAGGCATTATAACAAAACCCATGCCGCTGATAAAAAGCAATCCGCCGGCGGGTAAGGGCGTCCTCCGGCACCTCTACCTCCAAAACCGTGGGCCGGTGATACTCTGTCAAAAAGGCATCCAAGAGCCTGCCGCCAAAACCATGATTACGCCATTTCTCCCCCACCGCAAAATGTTCGATATACAAAAAATCTTCTATCTCCCATACAGCAATGACCGCTGTATATACCTGCTGCATATTCACACCATATAACCGATAACAGGGGCTTTGCAATAACGCCCGCTGGTTTTCCTTCGTCCGCAGCTCCGTAACCGGAAACGCCGTTTCCAACAACGGAAAAATCTCATCAAAACTCTCTTCTGTGATTCGTTGCAGCATTTCTTTCTCTCCCTTATTTTTTCAAAGAATACGCAAATCCATTATAAAATATAATCCATCTGTCCGTCCACCCTTCCCACGGGAATTTCTTCACAAAAATATTATACAACCCTTTCATTTTGTGGTATGCTATTTTGCGAAGGGACGTGATTTTATGAAAAAAAGATACGGAGGGCTCCTCCTTTTATTATTTTGTATCCTGATTGGCGGACAAAGCGCTTGGGCCGCTGATATTCATGTGGTATTGGACGGTAAGCCGCTTTCTTTTGAAGAACCGCCTTATATCGAAAACAGCCGTGTCATGGTGCCTATGCGGGGTGTTTTGGAGTCCCTGGGCTATACGGTACAATGGCAGGCGCAGACAAAAACAGTCGTGGCACACAACCAAGATACCACCATTTCCCTGCCCGTGGTCAGTCAAACCGCCACTGTAAACGGCAAAGCTGTTTCCATTGATGCTCCCGCCCAAGTCAAGGAGGCCCGTACTTTTGTTCCTCTGCGTTTTATGGCGGAATACAGCGGCGCCACCGTACTTTGGGAGGGCAGCACCAAAACCGTTACCATTCGGAAAAAAACCATCACCCAAAGCATCAAAGACCCTGTGGTATATATACAGACAGACATCGGTCAAGGCAGCGGCGTGATTTTATCGGAGGACGGGCTGATTGTCACCAATTTCCATGTAATTGAAAATGCCTCCTCCGCTCTGTTTATTTTTCAGGACGACTCCACTTATCAAGATGAAACAACCATTGTCGGAATGAACCCGCAGAGGGATATTGCCCTTTTGAAAATCAATAAAAGCGGGCTGACTCCCGCCACCATCAGCACACAATACAATTTCGGAGATACGGTTTTTGCTGTCGGCTGCCCTCGAGGACGCAGAAATGTGGTCACAACAGGCATCATCGACGGCTTCGATATGGATATCATCTCCGCCACAGCATCCATTGATTTCGGCAACAGCGGCGGTGGTTTATTTGATTCTTCCGGAAGGCTTATCGGGATTACTTCCTTCATACAGGGTTGGGAAAATTTCTCCATCCCGATTTCAGTGGCAATGCAGGTTCCCCAAAACCTTACCATGCCTCTGGGCAATATCACAAAATTCCCATATCTCCCCGGTCCGCCGGAAAATTTGCGCTGCGAAACAGAAGATGATGGATACGCCTATATTTCTTGGAAGCCTGCCCCTGGTGCAGATTATTACTATGTGTATTATTCCGAATCTCCCAACGGACCTTTTGAACTTATGGATAACCAGACCTTGGGCAGAAAAATCTGGTATTGGGGTTTCCCTCATTGCTTTGCCATAGAAACATGGCCGGATAAGCCATATTATATAAAAGTAGCTCCGGTTGTAAACGGAAGGGTCACTGCCGAAAGCAAACCCTTAAAAATACCGGCAAGCTGATAAAACGCTCCATATAAATATGGAGCGTTTTTTATGCTATCATGCGTATCCCTTTATCTATGCCATAGCCTTTGTCAAGTCCGCCCGGACAGCATCGATATAGGTCATCAAATCTTGCGGAGAGAAAATCACCTGCTGTCCGCGTACGCCTGCACTGACGGCAATTTCCTCAAATAATATACAGGTTTCGTCTACAAATGTGGGATATTTTTTCTTCATGCCTATGGGGGAACAACCGCCGCGGATATATCCTGTCAAGCCCAAGAGTTCTTTCATATGAGTCATCTCCACCTTTTTATTTTTGGATACAGCGGCAGCCTTTTTCAGATCCAGCTCCATATCCACAGGGATACAAAAAACCATAATCCCTGTTTTATCCCCTCTGGTTACCAGTGTTTTGAACACCTGCTCCGCCGGAATACCGATTTGCTCCGCCGCATGCAGACCGGAAAGGTTTTCTTCATCATATTCATACTCTGCCGTGCGATATGGGATTCCCGCACTCTCCAACAGCCGCATTACGTTTGTTTTTGTCATTGCCGGTTCACCTCATTTCCCGATTTTCTTCCCTCTGCCATAATGAAATAAATACTGCTGTGCAAAGCCTGCTTTCGCACCAAAGCGTTCTGCCGCCGCTTGCTGCAATTCCCTTGCAGAAAGGGGATTTCCCGCAAAATAAGCCTCACTCATCACCCGTCGAATCCATACATCGGCAGGGAACACTTCATAACGCCCCAAAGAAAAGAGCATCACACAATCCGCCACCTTTTGCCCCACACCGCAAATTTCCATCAGCCTTTGCCGCAATGCTTCCGTAGGGAGCGTTTGCAGGATTTCCGGTGAGAACGCCTTGGTTTTGGCTTTTTCCACCGCATCTACAATATATCGGGCTCGAAATCCACAGCCAAGGCGCCGCAAAGCCTCTTCATCGGCAAGGGCCAATTCCTCCGGTGTAGGGAAGGCAAAATACCCTTCTCCAATCTCCCGCCCATACCTCTCACAAATTCGCGCAATAATACCCTGTATGCGAGGAATATGATTATTCTGGGAAATGATGAATGAAATCAGCATTTCAAAAAATTCCTGTCGGAGCAGATGAATCCCCGGAGCATAAGAAATGGCCTCCGCCATCACCGCATCTCCTGCCGACAGCTGTTTTTTCAGGCCGCCGTAATCCCTTTCCCAATCGAAATAATTCCGCCAAAAGGGGATATCCCCCTCCTCCCCATAAAAAAGGATACTGTCATCCTCCTGCACAAAGGCTCCCACCCTGTGTCCGGCAATGACAGTATATCTTCCGTCTTTTTTATGAAAGCGGAAACACTGCCCACATTCCACGGTCTGGGCAAGGGAAAAATCAGAGCCATTCCAGATCTCTTTTCCCATATTTATCCGCACCTTTTCTTTTAATCGTCCAAAATAATGAAGCTACAATCCGTACCTGTCTTTTCTATGAAATAATTCTTTGCTGCATTATCGGAAGCAACCGGCTGTACCTGCCAATAATCCCCTGCCAGATGGGCGGCGTAGCGCGTACCGTCCTTCAGGCGGAAATAGGCACAGCTTCCCGTAGCACATTGATACCAAATCTCGCTGACGCTGGAAATAAAATGATTGCTGAACATGGCCGCCACAGCGCCGCCCTGCTCCTGTTTAATATAACTGCGCCAAGAAGCCAGATTATACTTCGGCAACAAATCCACATTCAAATTCGGCACCAAACGATTCACAGCGGTAACGGGGTATGCTTCCGTCTGCAAATTGGGATAGACAACCTCCCAAAAACCGTTATCGTTCCGCAAAATATACTCCTTGACTGCCGCTGTATTCGATGCAGGAGAAAAAATTACAACAGCATGTTCACTATCCTTACGAATCTCCCGCACGAAATAATCCTCAAACCTTCCTTCATAAAGGCAAATATAATTCAATATTCTATCGTATTCCGAAGATGTAGATGCCAAACGGCCTATGGTGCCATGGCTCTGGCTATACCGTGCCAAAAGGCGATTATAGCTCTCCTCGGAAATTTGCCCCGCCTTGCCGGAGGGAGATGCCAAAAGGTACTTGCCGGATTGTTTCACTGCGGCAAATACGCCAAAATCCAGACTATCCGAAGGGACATTTGCTCCATCCATCTCCGCCAAATCACTGCCGTTGATCAGAAGGACTTCAAACCCCTCCGTCGAAAGACCGCTTTCCAAATACCCATCTCTGACCAGCACAGAGGGCGTCACATAGCCCCCATCATAATAGCCATAGAGCTTGCCGTTTTTCGTCATCCAGCCCCGACGTGCACCATTTATTTTATAATCCTGCTGAGCCGCAGCGGCAACTGCCGTCAAGCTTTTGACATGGGCCGAGGTTTCGCTTTGCCAAAAAGGCTTTGTCTGATTGGTCGGCTTTTTCTCGCTTTCCTTCTTCGCATCGTCCTTTTTATCCTCGTCCTTATTATCCTTTTCTTTTTTATCCTCCGCCTTTTCGTCCTCGGGCTTTTCGTCCTCTTTCAGGTCTTCCTTCTTGCCGGATACGATAATCTCCGTTGTGCGTTTTTCCTCTTTCGCATCCACAGGGATATTTTCCGGCTCCTGTCCGGAAAAATTGCACCCACCGGTCATAAAAATACACAGTCCCAACAAAAGGCAGAGATATTTGATTTTTTTATTCCGCAACATACTCATCCCTTTTATCCTGAATGGCTTCATAAACCGAAAGCAACTCTTTCTGATGTGCCGTTAAAATATCACGCAACTTTTGCTCCATGCCTTCCTGCTCCTCCAAAAAGGGGAACCGCACTACCCAAACAGGGTCATAATGCCCCTCTTCCTCGGCGATTGCATCCACCAGAGCACCTACTGTTTCCATATCATAATAATCATACACCGCGTCATATTCCCAATCCTGCAATTCCCTATCGCAGCTCAGGCGAAGAATGACATTCTGCTCCGCAACACCCTCTGCATAAATATTGAAAATCAATTCGCTATTTTCCGACAGGGTATAACTGCCCAGCTCCTTCTCCAAAAAACCTGTTTCCCCATCCTTCAGCATAATGACGATTACCGTTTCTTCCATATAGAAATCTCCTTATATCTATGACCTTCAATATGATATGATTATACACCAAATGCTCCCAAAATGCAACCCAACTGTCGAAGTATGGGGCTTCAAGTTTTTACCATGCACACATCATACAAAAACAGCGAACAGAGCCGCCTTTTCCATAAAAACAGAAAGCCGATGTCTATTCGCTGTCCATAAGGCTATGTATCTATTCTCTTTCCTTCGGATAACGGGAGATATTCAGCAAAATCCCCATCATCGCCATCAAAAACAACAGCGATGTACCGCCGTAGCTGATAAAGGGCAGTGGCTGACCCGTATTGGGAATGGTATTTGTTACAACGCCGATGTTGATGATGGATTGGAAGGCCACAACCGCCACAATCCCCGTTGCCACCAGCATACCGTAAATATCTTTGGCATTCATAGCAATGCGGATACCCCGCCAAATCAATACGGCAAAAAGCAATATCACCAGCGCCGCCCCTACAATGCCCAATTCCTCGCAAATAATGGCGAAAATAATATCGTTATAGGCCTCAGGGATAAATGTTTTCTGTCTGCTCTGCCCCAAACCTAATCCAAACAGCCCGCCGGACGCCACCGCATAAAGGGACTGTATGATCTGGAATCCTTTATCTGTCGGGTCGCTCCACGGGTCCAGCCAAATCATAATACGTCCCAAACGATACCGAAATTGGGGCAACAACAACGCAATTCCGACCAAAGGAACCAGTACACCCAGTGCCGCAACAAAATACCAAATACGAGGGCTTGCTACAAACAGTATGGTCGCTCCCATCAAAAGCACCAAAAGGGCAGAGGAGAAGTTGGAAACGGCAATCAGCACCACAGGAATCAGGAGTATAAGCGCCGCACGGGCAAAGCCCTTCCAATTTCCCAATTCCTTCCGATGCTCACAAACATACAAGGAAAGATACAAAATCACGGCAATCTTCGTAAATTCCGAGGGCTGGAACGCCAAGGGGCCATACCCCAGCCAACGCTTCTGCCCGCCGGCCTCAATACCGATAAAGGGCAGCAACGCCAAAAACACGTTACTTAGCCAATAGGCCAGTCCGGCAAAGCGTTTCCAGAAGGAATAGGGCACATTCATACAAAATATCATGGCACAAATCCCCAAAATCGCCCACAGGCTTTGCCGCTTAAGGAAATGGAACATATCATACTCATATTTCTCACTGGTCATAGTGTAATAATAGCTGGAACTGAATATCATCACTACGCCAAAAAGCACCAGTGTCAGCACGATAAACATAACCGTAAAATCATACCCCGACGGCTTGATATACTTCCGCTTTGCGGTTTTCTTTTTCACTTTCCCGCTTTGCTGTCTTTCCATCATTCCACCTCATTTTATTTCAGGTAGCTCCGAACCTGCTCCTTAAACTGATTTCCCCGCTGCTCATAATTATCGAACATTCCCCAGCTTGCACAGGCAGGGGATAGCAATACGCAATCGCCGGGTTCCGCTTTTTCATGACAAAGTGCCACAGCCTCCGCAAAGGTTTCACATTCGGAAATGGCCGTAAAGCCAAATTTTTCAGCCGATGCCCGTATTTGGGGCGCTGTAACGCCAATCAATACCAGATGCTTTACCCTGCCGGGAAACAGTTCTGTCCATTCATCAAAGGAAACACCCTTATCATAGCCCCCGCCAATCAGCACAATGGGCTTTTTCATGACCTGCACCGCACGAATGGAGGCATCTGTATTGGTCCCCTTGGAATCGTTATAATAATCCACACCATCTACGGTGGCAACATATTCTATCCGATGCTCAACGCCGGGGAATGTCCGCAATACGCTGCGGATATGCTCCAAAGGCACACCGGCACAAATACCTGCCGCTGCCGCCGCCATGACGTTTTCGTAATTGTGTATGCCTAAAATCTGCAATTCGTCCACGGGAAGCAGGGTTTCCTGTATTTCACCCCAACGCACCTCAATGCGGTCGTCCTCCAAATAGATCCCTTCCGCAAGGGGACGGTCAGAGCTGAAGAAAAACACCTTCGCCGCCGTTTCCTCCGCCATTTTACGGCAAACTTCATCGCCATAATTCAAAATACAGAAATCCTCCGCCGTTTGTTTGGCAAATACTCTGGCTTTCATGGCAATATAAACCTCCATGGTTTTATGGCGGTTCAAATGGTCAGGGGTGATATTCAATACGGCACTGATACGGGGGTGAAATTCCTTGGCTTTTTCCATCTGAAAACTGCTGATTTCAGCCACCACCCAATCGTCCTTTTTCAGCCGCTCAACCTCGCCGCAATAAGAAATACCGATATTCCCCACCACAGCCGTATGGGGGCGGACAGTTTTCATGATTTCCCCCGTCAGCGTGGTGGTAGTGGTTTTGCCGTTTGTCCCGGTAATTGCCGTAATGGGGCAAGGGGTCAAGCCATAAGCCAATTCTACCTCACTGATAACAGGGACACCTGCCGCCTCCGCCTGCCGGATAAAAGGCAGGTCGCAAGGTATGCCGGGGCTTAGGACAATCAAATCCTGTTTGCAGGCGATGTCATCGGGATTTTTCCCCATATAAAGGCAAATTCCTTCTTTCTCTATGGCTTCCAGCTCTGCGACCGGGAATTCCTCCCGTTTTTTCAAATCCTGTAATGTCACCTCTGCCCCCAGACGTTTTAACAGCCCTGCGGCGGCCATACCGCTTTTCGCCATTCCACAAACCAGTGCTTTTTTACCATTGTATTCCAACATTGATTCCTTCTTTCTCAGAACATATATTTACAGCCCAAAAAGCCAATCAGACAAAACAATGCCGTGGCAACGTAAAACAACGTCACAACCTTTGTTTCCTTCCAACCGCATTTTTCCAGATGATGATGGAAGGGTGCCATTTTGAACAAACGTCTGCCCTCGCCGTATTTTTTCTTGGTCAGCTTAAACCAGCCCACCTGCAGCATCACCGTTACGGATTCCCACAGGTACACAAAGCCCACAATCACAATAAACACAGGCATTTTCAGCACAAAAGCCGCAGACGCCACAAAGCCGCCCAATGCCAGCGAACCCGTATCTCCCATAAACACCTTCGCCGGATAGGCATTGAATATCAAAAACGCCAGCAATCCGCCGATGATAGCTCCGCAAACAGGCGGTACACTACTGCCTGCCGCCCATGCCGCTATCATGAAAAAGGACGCCACCAACAGTGTAACGCCGCCGGAAAGCCCGTCTAAGCCGTCCGTCAGGTTGACCCCATTGACCGTTCCCAATATGGCCACAAACAGGAAGGGGATAAATAAAAGCCCCAAATCCAAAGTCATACCCTTTGTAAAGGGGATATAAATATCCGTTCCCTTGCCGCTATGGAACAGGTACCAGCAAAATGCCCCCGTCACAATCAGCTGCAATAACAGCTTTTGATAGGCTCGCAGACCCAAAGAACGCTTTTTCACCACTTTGATATAGTCGTCTAAAAAGCCGATGATACCATAGCCCAACGTCACCAGCAAAATGGCCATGCCATCACTGTTATCCTTTAGGAAAAACAGCCCCGTAATCACAAAGGCAATCAAAAAGGCGATGCCGCCCATGGTAGGGGTTCCTTGCTTTTGCAGATGGGTTTGGGGACCATCGTCCCGCACATTCTGCCCGAATTTTAACTTATGCAATAACGGTATCATCATCGGGCAAAGTATCACGCCGATGACGAAGGATATCAGTATGGCATAGACTGCCTGTTCCAAAGAACCCACTTTAGTTCACTCCTTGTATTTTTTCCACTGTTTTTTCCAATCCCACACTACGGGAGGCTTTTACCAATACGGTATCTCCCCTTTGCAAAAGAGGAAGTCCCGTTTCCCAAAGCGCCTCTTGGCCTTCAAAGCAATAGACCTGCTCGAGGCCGCCCTTTTTTGCGCCCTCCGCCATGGCTTCATTGTACCCGCCGATGCAAAAGAGCAAATCCACACCCTTTTCGGCGGCATATGCCCCTACTTCCTGATGAAAGGCTTGAGCGAATTCTCCCAATTCCCCCATAAAGCCCAATATGGCAACCTTCCTGCCTTCTGCATTGGCCAAAATATCCAAAGAGGCCTTCATGGATACCGGGTTTGCGTTATACACATCATTGAGAATGGTGATACCATTCCCACCACACATGACATTCATTCGGTTTTTGGTGGGCTGAAAGCCTTCAATGCCCGCCTTGATTTCCTCCAAGCTAAGACCCATTTCCTGCCCCACAGCCGCAGCAGAAAGGGCATTGAGCACCATATGCCGCCCCGGTACGGGAATCTCCACAGAAATGCTGCCCTTAGGCGTATGAATGACACAGGCTGTTTTTTCAAGGCCCATCTGCTCTATCTCATCGGCGTAAAAATCCCGCTTTCCCTCCAGACCAAACCAAACCGTCCGTTGAGAAAGCTTTCCCGCCATAGTTTGGAGCATATCGTTATCCCCATTGAGTATGGCAACGCCGTCTTTTTGCATGCCGGAAAACAACTCGCATTTTGCCCGCAAAATCCCTTCCCGACTTCCCAGATTTTCAATATGCGCCACACCCACATTGGAAATGACGCCCATATCCGGCCGCACAATGCCCGACAGCAATGCAATTTCCCCGAAATGGTTCATGCCCATTTCAATCACCGCCGCCTGATGATGTTCTTCCAGCCGAAACAACGTCAGGGGCACGCCAATGTCATTATTATAGTTCCCCAATGTCCAAAGGGTGTCATATTTTTGTGAAAGCACCGAGGCAATCATATCCTTCGTCGTGGTCTTACCCACACTGCCCGTAATCCCCACAAAAGGAATCGGGAACAGATTTCTGTAATACTTCGCCAAATCCAGCAAAGCCTGTCTGGCATCCGGCACCAACAACAGAATCCCGCCATTTTGCGGCGCCAACACCTTTTCGGAAAAGCAGACTGCCCCTTTTTCAAAGCACTGGGGAATAAATGTATGGCCATCTCTCACAGTACCCTTCAGCGGTACAAACAGGCTATTGGCTCCTACCTCACGGGAATCCTGCGTCACATGGGAAACAGTACGCTCCAAGGCCGCCGCCATATCCCCCGTGGCAATCATCTGTGCCCCTGTGGCTATTATGATTTCGTTTATGGTCAATTCTTTCATAGACAATCCTCTCCGAAGGCGTTGCGTACCTCCTCCATATCATCAAAATGAACCGTTCCATCAGCAAAAATCTGATAGGTTTCATGGCCTTTTCCTGCAATCAAAATCACATCGCCCGCCTCCGCCATTTCTGCCGCACGATAAATAGCTTCCCGTCTGTCGGCGATTTTTTCATAGGGGCAGTCGGTCTTTTTCACTCCTGCCTCCACTTCGTCCAAAATCGTCAGGGGGTTTTCCGTTCTGGGGTTATCAGAGGTAATGATGCAATAGCCCGCCAGCCTGCCGGCAATTTCACCCATAATGGGGCGTTTCGTTTTATCCCTATCCCCGCCGCAGCCGAATACGGCAATGATTTTGCCTTTCGCAAATTCCGCCGCCGTTTTCAGCACATTTTCCAGGCCATCCGGCGTATGGGCATAATCCACCACCGCTTGACAGCCCTTCTTACTGCGTACCGTCTGAAAACGTCCGGAAACACCGGGGTTTTGCTGCAAGCCTGCCACGATTTCCGCCATAGGCACGCCCAAAAGCAAACAGCCTCCCGCCGCACCTAATGCATTATACACGCTGAATCGCCCGGGGGTATGCAGCTTGACGGGATACCGCTTTCCTTCATACACCAGCTCAAACGCCGAACCCTCCGCCGTAATCACAATATTTTCCGCCTGCAAATCGGCTTTTTGCTCCACACCGTAAGTCAATACCTCTCCCTTGCTTCTTCCCGCCATATACTGCCCGGCGGCATCATCCAGATTGATGACGCTTTTTTTTGCCCGCTCAAACAACAAACCCTTTGCTTCACGGTAATTTTCCATGGTTTTATGATAATCCAGATGGTCCTGGGTTAAATTCGTAAAAATGGCAATATCAAAGGCAATGCCTTCCACCCGATACAAATCTAAGGAATGAGAAGATACCTCCATAACCACATCTGTTACAGCCTCCTGCTCCATCCGGCGGAACAACGCCTGCAATTCCTTGGATTCCGGCGTGGTTCGCTCCGTCGGCAGGACGTTATTCCCGATACGGTTTTCAATGGTGCCGATAATACCGACCTTTCTTCCCATTCTATCCAGTATGGATTTCATCAGATAAGTGGTAGACGTCTTCCCGTTGGTACCTGTCACACCAATGACGTTCATTTCTCTCGAGGGGTGTCCGTAAAAATTGGCGGAAATGATTGCCAGAGCCTTTCTGGTATTTTCCGTTACAATCACAGCCACATCTTTGGGCACACCTTCTATCTCACGCTCGCACAACAGTGCCGCCGCCCCCTGCTGTAACGCCATGGGGATATATTGATGTCCATCGGTCTGAAAGCCCGTAATACAGACAAACAAATGACCCGCCTCTACCTTGCGGGAATCGTATTGAACCTCCGTCACGTTCTGTTGGGCAGTACCCTGCTGTATGTGATAAGAGATGCCTTCCAAAAGCGCTTTTAATTCCACGATACAGTCCCTTCCTTTCCTGCGGGGCAACAGCCATAGAAAAACAAGAACCTTATTTCACTAGGGCTATTTCTCCGCCTTACAGTCTTATAAACGACACTTTTTCGTCCATGCAGAGGGAAAAACAAAGCCCTGCTTCTCCCCCTGCCTCTCCTCTGTTTTCTAAAAAACTGCATACTATTTAAGTATACCATATTTCTCCCTGACTACCAAATTTTTTTGCCTCTTTTCTGCAAAAAATCGGTTTTTTATTCCGTATAAAGAATGACCTTTGTATCCTTTCGCACCGTTTCTCCCGCCGGCGGCAATTGCCTGAGGACAGCTTCCCCTTCTCCCCTGAGTTCTGCCGTCAGCCCCGGCTTTTGCAGGGCATTTTTCGCCTCGGCCGGGCTCATTCCCTTTACATCAGGCACCTCCGCCTGCTCCTTGGC